>CAJOLS010000065.1 GCA_905235535.1 uncultured Bacteroidales bacterium | reverse complement strand
TTTAGCCATAGGGGGGTTCCTATGGGTGAAAATTTTTGAGGAAAATTTACCAAAAAGAAACATAAAGAATTTATTGAATCATTTCAAAACAGACTCTTAGAAGATTGATTGACTATGACTTCACGCATCCAAAGAATAATTTCCAGGGGCATCCTCCTCGTCCTTGTCATGGCAGGAGCATCTTCCTGCAAGAAAGCGTTTTCCATCGCCGATTACCAGATGAATATCCTCTCCGTGAGGCCCGGCGCATGGGAAGACGGAGAAATCACCCGCTACCCTTCGGTAGATCTTAGGGTAGATGGTCCCGACACCCAGAACTGGGAAATCATCATCTCCCCCGCAGGCGGCGCCAGCCCCTATTCGGAAATGGCCGTGACGGGAAGAATCAAAACCATCGTCCTGGAAGGGATAGACCTTTCCAAGGAAAAACGGGAGATGGGCATCACCATCCGGGCCGTCCACGTGAATACCGGAGAAACGCTGGCCACCAACAGCCAGTACAAGGCAAGCATAGAGGGAGACTTCGACCCCGTATCTGAGCAGGAAACCATCTCTGTCACAGCCCTTTCCCTGGTTTCCGGGGAACAGTCTTCCCCCATCACCGTCACAGGCGGCCATAGAGCCTCCCTGGATCTTATGGAAGGGTATGCCGGTTCCCTGGTCCTTTCCTACAGCCAGGCCGAAAGTGAAACGGAGGCCATTTCCTGCACCCTTTCCCAGACGGAAGGGAAAGACTTCCTCATCCTCTCCCCGGAGAAAATCATCAGGGGGGAATCGGCCTTTACCATTCCCTTCAGCACCGGGAAAGCCGGTTCCGGCAGCTTCTCCATCACCCTCAAGGGAAAAGGCCCGGAAACAGTTTTCACCATCTCCTACATCATTAAATCCAGCCCCTACGAGGCCACTTTCACCCCCAACCGCTTCACCTTTGCAGAGGCTTATGACGCCCACGGAACGGTAGAGGTATTCGGCTTCCAGGAGGGAGACAAGTGCGACGTTATCCTCCACTGGAAGGAAACCACCACCGGAGAGGAAGGCAGCACCTCCTACCCGGCCGTAGATGCCAAGAGCCCCATAGATGTCCTTCTCTGGAAAGCCGGAGAAGCGGCCGTGGGCAAGGAATACATCTTCTGGGCCGATGTTTTCGAACAGGGGAAGGCAGAGGTTGCCGCCACCACCGCGGAACAGGCCGTCAAGCCCTTTGCCCTGGAGCTTTCCTGGACAGACGCCCGCGGGAACCTGGTTTCCGACGGGGAAGTGCGTTCCTGGTCATCTTCTTCCAAGTGCGTCCTGGGTGTAAAAACCGCCCCCTGGGCCACTGAATTCATCACCAAGGTATCCCTGAAGGACATTACCACCAAGAAGACGTACTCCACCAAGGAAGTTGCTTCGCAGGAGGAGGGTTTATACAACATAAGGATGACCCATCCCGACCGCGGGGAACACCAGCTCACCGTTACGCTGCAAACCTCGGAAGGAGACTTCACCTTTGATACCGGCATCACGTTCATAGATGTCTGGACATTCACCCCTTACGTGAAAGGCTCCTCGCTGTATGCCGAATTCCGCGGCCCCACCCCTTCCATCGGCATAGACTGTTCCCTGAATGTCCTCTTCAAGGTTTACGCCGCCTGGGACTATACAGTGGCCGAAACCAACAGCGAAGGGCAGCAGGTGAATACTCCCAAACAGCACATCGCCTACGTCCGCAACAAGGGTGTGGACCATACCGTTCCCGCCGGAACAGCCAGCGGCACGGTCATCAAGTTCCAGGAAGTGTCCGGCCTGTTCAACATAGCCCTTTCCATGCTGAAACCCATGGGAAAGGACAAGCCCTTCTCGGACACCGGCCTCACGGCAACGCGCTGGGAAGGCGGAAATGTGGTCTCCTACACTCCTCCGGCATCCAAGACCATGGTATCCTTCTCGGTTACGGTGGTGGAAACTTTCCTGAACGACTATAACGAGGTGCTGCCGGACATTTCCCAGCTCAAATCCATCCTGGAAGAGAACGACATCCTCTACCTGCCCTAAAGCGTAAGCAGCGGCGAAGCCATGCCGCGTTTGAGCACGCGGAGGCCGATGCTTCCCGGCTCCACACCGGCGGCCTCCAGGGTGCGCCGGGCACTTTCGTAGGCCAGCTCAGGGGTATTGTTGTTCCCGCTCAGATGGCACAGGAAGATGTTCCTCAGCCCCGGGTGCAGAAATTGGAGAAGGGCCTCGGCGCAGGCCTCGTTGGAAAGATGCCCTATTCCATGGGAAATGCGGTCTTTAAGCACCTGGGGGTAATTCCCGCCCAGGAGCATATCCATGTCGTAATTGGATTCTATGACCACAGTGGTGGCCCGGGAGGCCCACGCCAGGGCTTCGTCCGTGGTGTGGCCCATATCCGTCATGAGGACAAACAGTTCCTCCCCGCAGCGGATGGCAAAGCCTATGCACTGGGTGGCGTCGTGGGGCACCACAAAATACTGGACGTCAAAGTCCTGCGTAACGGGGTTCCACACGCCGGCCTGCAAATCCTGCCGGCAGGGGCCCACCCAATCCCGGGTAAAGGGATGCCGGATAAGGGTTTCGTGCAGCGTAGGAGTGGTCCAGACAGGTGCACAGACACGTTTGCAGAAAGAGCCCAGGGAACGGATATGGTCTCCGTGGTCGTGCGTGACCAGGATGGCCGATATGTTCTCATACCCTAAGTGCAGGGCCTCCAGCTCCTTCTTGACGCGCCGGATGCCCACCCCGGCGTCTATGAGGATGCCGGAACCGGGACCCAGCAGAAGGGAACAGTTTCCGCAACTGCCGCTGGAAAAACTCACGAACCGCATCATGGACGCTGCTCCTCCTCGCAGTACCGGCCTATTACGGTGTAGGCGTCGTCCACGCCCAGCTCTCCGGCGCGGGACAGGTCTATGCAGCCCTTTTCCTTGTCCTTGAGGTAAATGAGCACCAGGCCGCGGTTGAAGTATGCGCTGCCCAACCAGGGATACAGGCGGATGGCCTTGTCGTAACTGTCTATGGCTTCCACAAAGCGGGAGCTGAGGCAGTACAGGTTGCCCAAGTTGAACTGGATATAAGGGAAGGAAGGAAGGAGGGCGGCGGCGGCTTCCATATCGGAGAGGGCCTCCGAATAGTCGTATTCGCGGCTCACCTGTTCACGCACCCGGGCACGGGTGTTGCCCCGGTCGTCCATGGTGAGGGTTTGCACGTTGGACTCGAAGGAAGCGATGAACTCAATCATCTCTGCCCTCAGGGCGCCGCGGTTCATCAGGTAGAAGGCCTTGTAATAGTTGCCATAAGGGTCTTTGTCATCTGCCTCCAGCGCATTGCTGTAATGGAGAAGGGCCGATGAATACTGCTTCAGGCCCACGTCCTGCAATGCCTTGAAGAACTCGTTGTACACCGGCTGGGTGAGAACGGGCGAAGTGACCGCAAGGTTTTCCCCTCCCGAAATGATGGCAACGGGAAGCGGAGCCCCGTTCACAAAGTTGTCTAACAGGCGGTTCTCGTACCGGTGCTCCAGGGCATAGCTGGCATTGTCCGTCTGTTCCACCACGCCAAAGCGGTAGAGGGGCTTCAGGTTGATGTCCACATCCCGGTGCCGCAGCATCTCGTCTTCGAAACCTCCGCTACGGGCAAATTCCGCGTCAAAGGCCAGCAGGTTGCTGTATTTCTTGGTGGTGTCGGAGAAATCGGCCCCTCCGGAAGTGGCCTTCTGGTATTCCGCCACCTTGGTGCGGGCTATGCGGTAGTCTTCCTTGGAGGCGCGGGTCATGCCCAGCTGCAGCTCTACATAGGCCCTGTTCTGGTACGCCTTGGCAAAGTCCGGATACAGTTCGATGGCTCTGTTGTAATCGGCCAGGGCGTCGTCCCAGCGTTCCATCTCTATGAAGAATCCGGCGCGGTTGAAGTATGCCAGTACGTTGCCGGGATTGATGGCGATGACGCGGTCCATATCGGCCAAAGCGCCCTCATAATCCCCCACCTGGGCGCTGAGGAGGCTACGGTTGTACAGGGTGAGCGCATTGCCGGGCTCATAGTCCAGCACGGTATTGAGGTCTTTCATGGCGCCTTTCAGTTCCCCTTTGTCGGCCTGCACCAGGGCACGCTGGAAATACGCCAGCGTCATGGTGGAATCCAGCTCGATGGCTTTGTTGAAGTCCTGGACGGCGGTGTCGTACTGCTTCCTGGAGGCCTCCAGGCCGCCCCGGCGAAGGTATCCTTCCGGCTCAAAACGGTCTATCCTGATGGCCTGGTTGTAATCGGCCAGGGCCTTGAGCGTATCTCCGAGGAACAGGTAGGAAGCGCCCCGGTTCAGGTACGAGGCCGGATCCTTGGGCTCCTGGCGGATGTATTTGTCAAAATCCGAGATGGCCCGCTCGAACTGGCGGCTGAGGAAGTACGTTACGCCGCGGGTAAAATACAGGCCGGCCGATCCGGGGCGCAGGCGGATGGCCTGCTCCAGGTCCTGGAGGGCGCCGTCGTAGTTGCCGGTGCGGCTTTCGGTGATGGCGCGGTAATGGTAGCCGGAGGTGAAGACGGGGTTCAGCCTCACGGCCGTGGAAAAATCGGCCCTGGCGCCGCGGATATCCCCCAGATTATACTTGGCGATGCCGCGGTAGAAGAAGGTCCAGTAGTCCGTGGAATCCAGCTGGGCCAATACGTTGAAATTGGACACAGCCTCGTTCAAGCGCCCGTCCTGCAAGGCTTGACGGCCCCGGAAGGAGAAGACGTCCTTGTCGTACTGTGCATGCGCCGCTATGGGCAGCAACAGGGCTAAAAGTATGGTTAACGGACGGAATTTCATTAAAAAATTTTTATTTCAGCCGTGAAATATCTAATTTCGCGCCAAATGACAAAGATAAGAAATTATTTTATTATAATTTTCCTTGCGGTCTGCGTTCCGGCCGCTGCCCAGCGGTATTCCATCAGCCCCATCAATGCCGACAGGGTCCTGGACCGGGACTCCCTCCGCACCTGGGTAGAGCACTTGTGCTCCCGGGAGCTGGGAGGCCGCGCCACCGGCTCGGAAGGGGGACGGGAAACGGCCCTCTGGCTGGAAGAGCAGTTCAAGGCCATAAGCCTGAGGCCCATTGGAGGTGCCTGGCGGCACGGATTCGTAACCGGAGACGGCCTGGCGCGCAATGTCCTGGGTCTTATCCCGGGCTCTTACACCCAGCCGTCCCGCTATGTAATCCTGATGGCCCATTTTGACAACCTGGGCATCCTGGGAGGCCGTTTTTATCCCGGGGCCGATGCCAATGCCTCCGGCGTAGCCGCCCTGCTGCAGCTGGCCCGGATGGCCAGCCACATGAAAGAATGCCGCAAAGTATATCCGCACGGGCTCATCATCGCAGCCCTGGACGCCAAGGAGAAAAACCAAGCCGGTGCCGAACAGCTCTGGCGGCAACTGTCCTCCGGCACCTTGACAGACCCGGTTACCGGGAAAGCCATCACGGCCTCGCAGATAGACCTGGTGGTGAACCTGGACCAGCTGGGCTCCACCCTGGCCCCCCTCACGGAGGGCAACAAGCGCTATCTACTTATGCTTTCCGAAGAATATACCGGCCGCCGCAACTCCCTGGAAAGAGTGAACCAGGACCCCGGTTTCGGCTTTGAACTGGGCTATACTTACTACGGGAGCAAGGATTTTACCAAGTTGTTCTACCGGAGCATCAGCGACCAGCGCGTGTTCCTGGAGCACGGCATTCCCGCCGTCATGTTCACTTCCGGCATCACCTTCCGCAACAACAAGCCGGAAGACAATGCCGCCTCCCTGGACTACGACATCCTCACGGCCCGCACCCGGCTCATCTTCTTCTGGCTGGACAAGGTGTTGTAAGAGGGTATGAAGATATCCATTTTTTTGATATCTTTGTAGCCTATGCGTGATTTCTTGAAACTGATGAGGCAGTACGCCTCTCCTTATAAGGGATACCTGGTGGGAGCCGTGGTGCTGAACATCCTGAGCGCGGTGTTCAACATCTTCTCCTTCGCCGTCCTGGTGCCGCTGCTGAACATCCTGTTCAAGGTGGACAACACCGTCTATGAATTCATCCCCTGGGACAGCGCCCTTGCATTCAAAGACAAGGTAATCAACAACTTCTACTTCTACGTGTCGGACTTTGCCGCCACGTACGGAGCGGTGAACACCCTGTTCCTGCTGGCTGCGGTGATGATTCTGTTCACAGCCCTCAAGACCAGCTGCTACTTTGGCTCCAACGCCGTGATGATTCCCATCTCCACGGGCATCGTGAAGGAAATCCGCTGCCGCATCTACGACAAAATCCTGAGCCTCCCCATCGGCTTCTTTACGGAAGAGCGCAAGGGAGACATCATAGCCCGCATCACCGGAGACGTGTCGGAGGTGGAGAATTCCATCATCGCATCGCTCTCCATGCTCATCAAAGACCCCATCCTCATTATCATCTACTTTGGCTTCCTCACATGGATGAGCCCGGAAATGATGATTTTCACCATTGTCTTCGCCCCGGCCTTCATCTGGATCATGGGCGTCATCGGCAAGCAGCTCAAACGCTCTTCCCTGGAGGCCCAGAGCCTCTGGAGCGACACCATGAGCCAGGTGGACGAAACGCTGGGCGGCCTGCGGGTGGTGAAGGCGTTCAATGCCGAGAAAACCATGCGCCGCCGTTTCCACGAAATCACGGACCGCATGCGCCGCAAACTCTCCCGCGTGAGCACCCGGCAGGCTACTGCCCACCCGGTGAGTGAATTCCTGGGCACCATGATGCTCATGATTGTGCTCTGCGTGGGCGGCATCATGATTATCAACGGGAAAAGCCTCATCGGCAATGGCCGGTTCATGGATGCTTCCACGTTCATTTACTTCCTGGTTATCCTCTACTCCGTCATAGAGCCCATCAAGGAGCTTTCCCGCGCCACTTACGGCGTGCGCAAGGGCCTGGCTTCCATGGAGCGCATCAACAAAATCCTGGAGGCCGAAAATCCCATCAAGGATCCCGCGCAGCCGCAGCCGATAGAGGGCTTCCACAGCAGCATACGCCTGGAAGATGTGAGTTTTTCCTACGAGAACGGGAAGCAGATTCTCAAGGGCGTCAATCTGGAGATTCCCCGCGGCAAGATGATTGCCATCGTGGGAGAGTCCGGCGCCGGGAAATCCACGCTGGTAGATCTCATTCCCCGATTCTGGGACGTCACGGGCGGCCGCATCACCTTGGACGGCAAGGACATCCGGGACGTGGCAGTGAAAGACCTCCGCGCCCTCATGGGCAACGTGAACCAGGAGCCCATCCTCTTCAACGACACCATCTTCAACAACATAGCCTTCGGCGTGGAGGGCGCCACGGAGGCCGATGTCATATCGGCCGCCAAGATTGCCAACGCCCACGATTTCATCATGGAAAAGGAAGAAGGCTACCAGACCAACGTCGGGGACCGGGGTTCCAAACTCTCAGGAGGCCAGCGTCAGCGGCTTTCCATTGCCCGCGCCATCCTCAAGAACCCGCCCATCCTCATCCTGGACGAGGCCACGGCTTCCCTGGACACCGAAAGCGAGCGCGCCGTGCAGGATGCCCTGGACCGCCTGATGGCCTCCCGCACCACCATCGCCATCGCCCACCGCCTTTCCACCATCCGCCACGCGGACGAGATTGTGGTGCTGCAAGAAGGAAAGATAGTGGAGCGCGGCAAGCACGAGGAGCTCATCGCCCTGGGTGGCTATTACAAGAAACTTAACGACATGCAAGCCCTATGACCTGTCTCAAAGTCCCTTTTATCAGTGGGGAAACCCAAGATATGGACACTGCCCTGGAACTGGGCGGCGCCCGTTTTGACGTATGCTGCGTCAACTGGCCGGAAACCTTTCCCTATGCTCCCTTCTGCAGCGGCCGCATTGCCCGCACCCAGGATGCCCTGGTGGTGGATTTCCGCGTAAGCGGCCTGGACCTGAGGGCCCGGAACACGGAAGACAACCTCCGGCAGTGGGAAGACAGCTGTGTGGAGGTTTTCATCAAAGACCCGGTAAAGGCCGATTATTACAATTTTGAGATGAACGCCCTTGGGAAGGTGCTGGCCTGCTACGGTCCCGTGCGCGAAGGACGCACCCGGAGGCCGGAAAGCGAGATGAAGCAGATTCTTCGCTGCGCTCAGAATGACATGATGCTGGACGCATCATGCCAAAATCATTTTATGACTGGGGGGCTGTCCCCCCAGACCCCCTGGGTCGCTTTGCTCCAAAACAAAGATCTGGAAGGCATCCAATCCTGGCGCGTGGGTATTGCCATCCCCTTCGGCCTCATCGGCCTGGATCCCGGCAACCTGCCCCACAGCATCCGGGCCAACTTTTACAAATGCGGAGACAAGACGGCCCATCCCCACTACCTGAGCTGGAGCCCCATTGACACCCCCAGGCCGGACTTCCACAGGCCCGATTTCTTTGGAGAACTCCTTTTGGACTAATGGAAAAGAAAAAGCTACTGCTTTCGAGGCTTCTGTTCTTCGCCTACCTGGCCGCAGTACTGTTCCTGTGCTTCGGCCGGTTCGAGAGCACCCCGGACATCCCCCGGTCTTTCCTGGGCATCCCTGCGGACAAACTGGTGCATTTCCTCCTGTTCTTCCCTTTCCCCATCCTGGCGTTCCTGGCCTTTGACAAGTACACGGAAACGCCCAGGGCCACTTTCCTGTTTTCCGGCAGCACTTGGGTGCTGGGCATGTTGCTGGCATTGGGAACGGAATGGGGACAGGCCCGCCTTACCACCTGGCGCAGCGGAGACCCGCTGGATATGACGGCCGATGCCCTGGCCCTTACCCTGAGCACACTCATTGTGATTATCTGGGATTTGAGCAAACAGAAAAAATGAAACGGGTTTTCCTTTTCCTCGCCCTTGTACTTATGGCCCTCCCCGGCCTGGCACAGACTCCTCCCCGGGCACGGGATTTCAATACGGTAATAGATTCCCTGCAGGTGCGCATGCAGCGCCGCACCGGCGTCTATACCCGCCTCAAGCTTGAAAAAGTGGCGGTGCGCGGCAACCTGCTGGACTTCTACTTTTCCCAGAACCTTTCGTACCAGCCCTACCGCCAGGGAGACATCTCCTGGCTCTCCGAACAAATCCAGGAGCTTGGGGCCGCCCAGCTGGGCCGATACAAGGTGGGCACGCTGTATGCCCGGGGGCAGAGGCTCACCGGCCTCGCCCAACCCGCCCTGCAGAACGACGGCAGCGCCATCGGCACATCCTTCCGCGTGAAGGAGCCACAGGGAACACCCCTGGTGCAGGGGACTGACAACTGGCCCAAGGGCCTGAGCGGCCGCCACATAGCCCTCTGGCAAAGCCACGGCCGCTATTTTGACGACGAAGCGGGTCTTTGGGACTGGCAGCGCTCCCCCAACCACCGCACCCTGGAAGACGTCTATACCCAAAGCTACGTACTCCCCTTCCTCATTCCCATGCTGGAAAACGCCGGAGCTGTGGTGCTCACCCCGCGCGAAAGGGACATCCAGACCCGGGAAGTGGTCTGTGACAACGACCCCGCCTT
>CAJOLS010000064.1 GCA_905235535.1 uncultured Bacteroidales bacterium | reverse complement strand
TTAGTACTCGGGATTTTCATTCCCGCAATAGGAGTTCGATTCTCCTACCCACTACCAAATATAAAAAAGTAAAATAATGGCAAACACTAAATCCGCCGCGCGTGCCGCCCGTCAGAGCGAGCGTCACCGCCTGCATAACAAGTATTATGCAAAGACAACGAGGAACGCCATCCGCGACCTCCGCAATACAACAGACAAGGCAGCAGCCCAGGAAAACGCTCCCAAGGTCTATGCAATGATTGACAAGCTGGCCAAAATCGGAGTCATCCACAAGAACAAGGCTTCCAACCTCAAGAGTGGTCTTGCCGTTTACATTAACAAGCTCGCCTAAGGGCTTGTTTTTTTACCAATAAAAGACGGGATGTAGCGCAGTTGGTAGCGCACTACGTTCGGGACGTAGGGGTCGCTCGTTCGAGTCGAGTCATCCCGACCAAAAAGCCAGGCTTTCGGGCCTGGCTTTTTGTGTCGGGATGACCAGAACTGGCTCGCTCATGCGGTGACGGCAAGCGAAAAAACGGGAAAAACGCTTGCTGCGGCGTACAAATGAACGTGACGGCAAGCAAAAAACGGTGATAATGCTTGCTGCGACGTTAAATTATTGCTATATTTACGATTGATTAGCAGATTGGATATGGGTAAGATTATCGTTGCGGGCAGTTCCAACATTGATATGACTGCCTATGTTAAAGCGCTTCCCCGGCCCGGCGAGACCATCGGAGACGGCAGGTTCTTGCAGGCCAATGGCGGAAAAGGTGCCAACCAGGCCGTATCGGCCGCACGGCTGGGAGGAGACGTGGTTTTCCTCACCTGCGTAGGAGACGATATGCAGGGGCACATGCTCAAAGAGGTCTTCGCCTCCGACGGCATCCATACGGAGCACATGAAATTCAGCACCACATCTCCCACCGGAACGGCCTTGATTTTTGTGGCCGATGATGGAGAAAACTGCATTGCAGTGGCCCCGGGAGCCAACGGGGAGCTCCTTCCCGAAGATATGGACGCGGCCGATGGCGCACTGTCCGAAGCCTCTTGGCTGCTGCTCCAGCTGGAAGTTCCGCTGAAGACCGTCTATCATGCCGTGGATGTGGCTTTCGCCAAGGGAATCCGAGTGGTTCTGAATCCCGCTCCCATTTCGGAGGCCATCCCTGAGGAAGTGCTCCGCAAACTATGGCTCATTACCCCCAACGAGACGGAGGCCGAGAAACTGACCGGCGTGAAAATCGGCTCAAAAGAAGATGCCTTCCGCGCGGCGGAGCTCCTCCTTTCCCGGGGCGTTCAGAATGTGATTGTAACCCTGGGCAGCACCGGTTCCGTTATCTGCAATTCTTCCATGCGCGAATTTGTTCCCGCCCGTAAGGTGGAGGCGGTGGATACCGTAGGAGCCGGAGACGTTTACAACGGCGCACTGGTGACGGCGCTTTCCGAAGGGAAGTCCCTCCCGGAGGCGGCCCGTTTTGCCACTATAGCCTCTTCCATTGCCGTCACGCGCCCGGGCGCCCAGACGGGAGTGCCCCGTCGGCCCGAAGTGGATGCCCTTTCAGCCAGCCAGAATCAATAACACTAATAAGCCATGTTTATCGTCAACAGTTACGCATTAGCCGTCATCCTCTGCTTTGTCACCATGCTCTGCTGGGGTTCCTGGGGCAATACCCAGAAACTGGCCGCCAAGAGCTGGAGGTATGAACTGTTCTATTGGGACTATGTGATAGGAATGGTCCTGTTCGCCCTGCTCCTCGCCCTTACGGCGGGCAGCATCGGCTCCCAGGGACGCCCTTTCCTGGAAGACCTTGCGCAGGCCTCCGTTTCCAGTATCCTCTGGATCCTGCTGGGCGGGGTCATCTTCAATGCTTCCAACATCCTGCTGTCGGCCTCCACTTCCATCGCCGGCCTTTCCGTGGCTTTCCCGCTGGGTGTGGGTCTGGCTCTGGTGCTGGGCGTGGTGAACAACTACAGGGTGGCTGTTCAGCAGGGTTCCAAGACCGGTAACGTGATTCTCCTGGCCATAGGCGTGGCCCTGGTGGTCTGTGCCATCGTGTGCAACGGCATGGCTGCCAGCCGCAAGGGAGACAGCGGCATTTCCAAGGTCGATCAGCGAAAGGGCGTTGTCCTGGCCCTGATTGCCGGTGTGGTCATGTCCTTCTTCTCCTCCTTCGTGATGCGGGCCATGGACACCGCCAACTTCGTGAGCCCCGCCGCCGGGAAAGTAACTCCCTACACGGCCATCGTCATCTTCACCGCAGGCGTCCTGCTAAGCAACTTTGTGTTCAACACCATCGTGATGCGAAAGCCCTTTGTGGGTTCGCCTGTGAGCTACAAGGAATACTTCTCCGGAGATTTCAAGACCCATCTGGTGGGTGTTCTGGGCGGTGCCATCTGGTGCCTGGGAACGGCCCTCAGCTACATTACGGCCGAGAAAGCCGGCCCCGCCGTCTCCTACGCGCTGGGGCAGGGCGCACCCATGGTGGCCGCCATCTGGGGCGTTTTCATCTGGAAAGAATTCAAGGGCGCAGGGAAAGGCGTTTACAGCCTCCTGGCCCTCATGTTCGCCCTCTTTATCTCCGGCCTCGCCTGCATAGTGGTTGCAGGAAATTAACCGGCTATTCCAGCGGAATTTCCGGATGCTGGACGGCCAGGGGCAGGTCTTTCTGCGAGAGGTAGAACATATACAGGATAACGGGCTTGGTACCGCGGTTCTCGCCGTGGTGGATGGTGTTTACCATTTCCACGACAGCCTCGCCCTCATGTACCACTTTCTCCTTTCCGTCCTGGCCGATGATGGTCAGTTCCCCCTGCACCAGGATGCCGTAATTCATCACGGGATGGTGGTGCCAGCCCAGTTTCTTGCCTGCCGGGAACTCATATTTCACGGCCACCAGCTCCGGCCTTCCCTGGAGATAGTCGGGCAGTTCCACACCGTCCCAGCTCTGGCTGGTGCGGATGAGTTCGGAAGACCGGACCGAATCGGAAGAATCCTGTCGTGCTTCTTTACAGGCCGATAGGAGCACCACTGTGCCGCAGAGGGTAAGGATGGCGGCCGACATCCTTTTCATAACCTTAGTCATTTCAAATCCATTTAGATGGTTTGACTGCAAATATACGAAAAAAGCACTGACGCAATGACCAGTGCTTTTTTGCTCCCCCTGTTGGACTTGAACCAACGACCCTCTGATTAACAGTCAGATGCTCTAACCAACTGAGCTAAGGAGGAATTTTTTGCCGTTTTTGCTTAACGGGATTGCAAAGGTACAACCTTTTTTGGATTCTCCAAAGGTTTTTGAGAAAATTTTCATAAGAAAACTTATCATTATTTTTCGTATCTTTGTACGATAATCCGTAAGCGCTTTATTAGTATGGATATTGACCTCCTTGCCAAGATGGTGAAAGAAGTGGTGATGGACCACGACGTAGTCACCTTGCCCGGTGTTGGCAGCTTTGTAGCAGAGCTGGTTCCGGCCACTTTTGCAGACCGCGGTTACACCATCCTGCCGCCGTACAGGAGGCTCTTTTTCTCTCCCAAGCAAAGCGAGGACACCCTCCTGGCAGACCTTTATGCCGCCTCCAACGGCATTTCCCAGGCCGATGCCATGCGTATCCTCACGGATTTCCTTTCAGAAATGAAGGACGTGCTCAAGGTGAAAAAGACCATCGTCTTCCCGGGCCTCGGCCGCCTGAGGGCCACCATGGAGAATCATTTCTTCTTTGTGGCCGATGAAGACTTGGACATCTATCCGTCCGGATTCGGCCTCAAGCCCATCTCCCTGAAGACTCACGAAGAAACCAAGGAAGAGGTGGAGGAAGCCGTGGCCAGCCTGGCCGGTCTCTTGGGACAGGAGCAGCCCGCCCCTGCCCGGGAGCCAGAACCGGAGCCGGTAAAGGAACCTGAACCCGTTGCAGAACCCGTTCCTGAACCTGTTGTAGCCGAGCCCGAACCCGAACCCAAACCGGCCCCTGCTCCGGAACCCGAACCGGAGCCCGAGCCCGTTCGTGAAGAGGCTCCCCGGAAGAAGAGCGGCGGCTGGAGCAAGTTCTGGACGTTCATCCTGGTGCTGCTCATCATTGCCTTGGTGGCGGCCATCGCCCTGGTGGCCGTGGGTAACTTCTTCCCCGAATGGCTGGACTCCTTCCTGTACAGCCCCGAAGAGTACGAGATCCTTCACAATCAGTAGTGTATTATGACCCCCGTTAGAAGAGAAGGATACAAATTTTGCCAAGATCTCAGGATTCCCTGTTACCAGACCAACCGCCAAACCCTCCTGAAACCGGCTGCCTTTATGGATATAGCCCAGGAAATTGCCTACTGGGCCGCCAGTGAGCTGGGTTTCGGCTACGATACTTTGCATGTGCATCACACCGCCTGGGTGCTAAGCCGTATGCACCTGCATTTTGATTCTTTCCCCAAATGGAGGGAAGATACCTGCCTTTATACCTGGCACAAAGGGGCCGAAGGCCTCTTCTATCTCCGTGATTTCGACCTTTGCGGTGCGTCCGGCGAGTCCTGCATCCAGGGCACCAGCTCCTGGGTGGTGATTGACGAGCGCACGCGCCGTTTCGTCCGCCCCGAAGACCTGCAGAGTCTTTTGGCCGTGGAGGAAGTGGACCACGCCATCGCCACTCCCGCCCCAAAAATCCAGTTGCCCCGTGAGGCTCGGCCGGAAGCGGCAGGGAAGCATGTGGTGGCGTATTCAGACCTGGATGTCATCGGCCACACCAACAACGCCCGTTATGTGGTATGGTCCCTGGACTGCCTTCCCTTAGAAGATGCGGAGAAACCCCTCAAAGACCTATATGTCAATTTCAATAAGGAAACCACCCACGGCCAGAAAGTGGAACTGTTCCGCCTGAAGGAAGGCAATGCCTGGTACGTGGAGGGCAGGGTGGAAGGCAAACCCTGCTTTGTGGTCAAACTGAAATACTAAACTATGCATGAACTTTTCTTTGGCCATGGCGTAGCCCATACCATCCTGCTGCTGGCCTTCGTGATAGGAATGGGCCTTTATCTGGGCCGGTTCAAGGTGAAAGGCGTTTCCCTGGGCTCCACCTGGATCCTGTTCATGGGCCTCCTCATGGGACATCTGGGCTTCGGGGCAGACCTTACCGTCCTCCATTTTGTGCAGGAGTTCGGCCTCATCCTCTTTGTCTTTTCCATCGGCCTGCAGGTGGGTCCCGGCTTCTTCCAGTCTTTCCGTAGCGGCGGTGTCAAGCTGAACCTTCTGGCCGTGATGAACATCCTTCTGGCCGTAGCAGTCACTTATGCCATTTCCCTTGTTACCGGTGAAAAACTCACCACCATGGTGGGCGTGATGTCCGGTGCCGTTACCAATACGCCCGGCCTGGGCGCCGCCCAGCAGACTTACGCCGATATTGCCAACGTCACCGGAGAAAGCGTCCTGGCGGCCGGCCAGGCTTCCGAGTCCCTGGCATCGGCCTATGCCGTGGCCTATCCTGTCGGCGTTCTGGGCGTGATTGCCGTCATCATCATTTTCCGGGCCATCTTCAAGATAGACCACAAAAAGGAATTGGAAGAGTTGGATAACGCCGGCCAAAGCGGGGAGCATGCCCGCCGGATGCACGTGGCGGTGGAAAACCCCGCCCTTTTTGACCGCAAGCTCTTCGATGTGCTGCATGAGTTTGAGGGAGACTTTGTGGTGTCCCGGGTGATGCAGGGAGACGAAATCTGCTTCCCGTCCGAGGATACGGTGCTCCACGAAGGGGACAAGCTCCTGCTGGTTACTTCCCAGCATGAGGTGGATCGGCTTCGCATCCTGTTTGGCGAGGAGGTGCCGTTGCACGTGTCTGACTGGCGGGAGAAGGACCACAAACTGGTTACCCGCCGCATTGTGATGACCAACGGAAAACTGACGGGAACCACCCTCAAGGACCTGCGCCTTCGCAGTGCCTACGGGGTAAGCGTCACCCGCGTCATCCGTGCCGGTGTGGAACTGGTGGCCAACCCCACCCTCTACCTCCAGGTAGGTGACGGCCTCATGTGCGTGGGTACGGAAGAGAACATCGAGCAGGTGGCCAAACGGGTAGGCAATTCCAACGACGCCCTCAACAAACCCAACCTGGTTCCCATCTTCCTGGGCATTGTGGTGGGTGTGATCTTCGGCTCCATCCCCATAAAGTTCCCCGGCATTCCCCAGGCCATCAAGCTGGGCCTGGCCGGCGGTCCGCTCATCATTGCCATCCTGCTGGGCCACTGGGGCCCCAAGTATAAGATAACCACCTACACCACCACCAGCGCCAACCTCATGATACGGGAAATAGGCATTTCCCTTTTCCTGGCAGCGGTGGGTATCGGCGCCGGCGGCAATTTCTGGAGCTCCATCGTGGGCGGCGGTTACTGGTGGATTCTGTACGGCGCCCTCATTACCATTGTGCCGCTGTGCATTACCTTCATCATCGCCCGGGCCGTGTGCCACCTGAACTTCTATCAGATTTGCGGCCTCATCAGCGGTTCCTGCACCAATCCTCCCGTGCTGGCCTTCTCCCAGGGTATGTACGGGAGTGACTATGCCTCCGTTAATTACGCCACGGTATATCCGCTTTCCATGTTCCTGCGGGTGCTGGCGGCGCAGCTCCTGATAGTATTTGCCTTAGGTTAGCGTATGTTGGACCTGATATATCCCTCTTCCCCGGCTCCGCTGTATCCGCGCCCGTCCGTGGACAATCCCGGCAAACAGCCCGTTCCCGGCGGGGAAATCCTCCCTTTGGTAGAGCCCGGCGGCCTGGTGTACGGCCAGGCCTCGCGTGCCTATTGTCACAACGGTTCGCACGTGCTTCATCCGGTGGTGCACCTGCACATCATAGACCAGTACAGCCAGGTCTATCTGCAGAGGCGCTCCCTTTCCAAGCGCCTGCTGCCCGGGTATTGGGATACCGCCGTGGGCGGCCATGTCAGTTATGGGGAAAGCATCCTGGAAGCACTTTTCCGTGAAACGGCCGAGGAAATCGGGCTCACCGCTTTCAATCCCGTTGCCCTGGGGGCCTATATCTGGGAGACGGAGCGGGACAACGAATATGTGTTTGTCCATGCCATGGTGGGCCATCCTTGCCTTCATCCCAATGTGGCCGAGGTGTCGGAAGGCCGATGGTGGGGCATCCTGGAACTGGAAGAGGCTATGGGCAAGAACATCCTCACGCCCAACTTCGAAAGCGAATTCAGGCGCATCAAAGACCGGCTGCTGGCTATGCTATAGGGTTTGTCCCCACGTCTCGTCTATGGCGGCGCGGGCGGCGGAATCGGCCTTTTCCGTGAGGCCGATATAGGGATGGGAAATCTTTTCCCCACTCAGGAGGGCTTTGCGAAGGGCAAGGGCCCTTTCTTTTTGCTCCTGCGGCGGCATCAGGGATATGACGCTGAGCAGGTAATCCTCCATGCCCAGGATATTGACGGCCTGCACCTTCCCGTCCTTTACCAGGAACTTGAGTGTTCCGGCATATCGGCGCGTCCCTTCACCATAGATATGGAAGGACGGCTCGGCAAAGAGGGTGGAGATGGTGACGGCCTCAAACACCAGCTCGTCATAAAGGACTCCGTTATAATCTATACGGCCATCCTGGAAGCGCACTTTCTGCGGGCCTGCGCCGTCGGAAACAATCTCGAAGGCAATCTCCTCCCCGGATTCAATTTCCACCTCCAGCCGGGGCTGGGTTCGCACCAGGCGCCACAGGAGCCTCTCTTCTTCTTGGGCGGGAAGGGTGACGTCCCCGAAAATCCTTTCCAGAACCTCCGGGGTCAGCCTGTCAAAATCTTCGGGGCGGGGGACTACCACAAATCCGGCCATATCGGCCGCACCGGGCAGAATAGAGAACCTTTCCTCTCCAATGGCAAAATAGCACCGGGGATGGGAAGACCCGCGCAGGGTGACCATGGCGCGGAATTCCCCCTCGCTGCAGTATGCGTAGGCGTTGAAACGGGGTTCGGTTTCCTCGGCCACCAGGTTCATGCAGTCCAGAAGCCGATAGAAAAGTTTGGCCATGGATTTGGCCGTCTGCGCCCGCAGCAGGAAGATGCCGCGGTGGAAGCGTTTGTAATGGTACAGCTGGGCATCCCGGACAGAGGTGATGAACTCCATTTCGTCGGAGGCCTGCCCGGCTTTGGCGCCCCTCAGCAGCCTTTCGGCCGCCCGCTCCAGCGGCATATATCCCTTGGGGCAGGCCTGGAAATGGGCGTGCCCGGGAACCGTGGTGCCGCTGTTGGGACTGTTATAGAAAACGATGTAATTCTCTAAGTATGCGGCCAGGTCCAGCATGTCCGGAAAACGGTGCCAGATGGTTTGGGGGGCGTGGATATCGCGCGTTATCACCAGGTGGTTGGGGAAGATGGGTGCCCGGTTCACCAGAATGTTGTATTTGCGTCCCTTGCGTCCTTCGAAGGGCAGGGTGTGCTGCTGTTCCAGGTAATTCTCTTCGCACAGCGGGCAGCCGTGGTCGAAGACGGGAACCCGGCCCGGATTGGACTGAAGCGTTACCAGAATGCCGCCAAAAGGCAGCGTACGCGTGCGGGTGCCCTTGAGGTTCCGGTACTTGGCTGCCACTGCCGGCCATACCGAAAGCTGGTCGTGGACGAATTTGTCGATATCTGTTGCCATAGGCGTAAAGTTACGTATTTTTTCCGTATTTTTGTGTAATTATGGCAAGCATCGGCATCTTCGATTCCGGAAGCGGAGGATTGTCCGTTTACAGGGAGCTGGTCAAACTGCTCCCCAAGGAGCGTTATATCTATTTCTCGGATAACGCCCACTGCCCCTATGGGGGAAAAACCGCCGGATACATCCAGGAAAGGGCCCACGTTATCACAGACATCCTCCTGGGAATGGGGGCCGATATCATAGTGGTTGCCTGCAATACCGCCACCGCCGCCGCCATCGCCAGCCTCAGGGAGGATTATCCGGAAGTCCCCTTCATCGGCATGGAGCCTGCGGTAAAGCCCGCCGCCCTGGGAACCAAGACCGGCGTGATCGGGGTCCTGGCCACCGCCGGCACGCTCAAAGGCTCCAAGTACCTCCGTACACGCAGCCAGTTCGAAGACAACGTGCGCATAGTGGAGCATGTAGGGGAGGGCTTTGTGGAATTGGTGGAAAACGGTATCCTGGACGGTCCCAAGGCAGAAGAAACCGTGAGCCGTTCCCTCCGGCCCCTCCTGGATAAGGGGGCCGATATCATAGTGCTGGGCTGCACCCACTATCCTTTCCTCCAGCCGGTTGTCGAAAGGCTCGCAGGGCCCGGGGTAAGGGTGATAGATCCCGCCCCCGCCGTGGCGCGCCAAACCCTTCACGTGCTCCAGGAGAAAGGCATCTCCACCGGGGAAGGCCCCTTCTCCATAGACCTCTACCATTCCGGGGAACCGGAGTCTCTCTATCGCATCTACCAGCTGGTCCGCTAAGCCGCAAAAAAGCGTGTGGCACGGATTGTGTGATTAGTACCTTCGGATATTGAGAGTCTGTTTTGAAATGATTGATATTTTTATTTATAGTTGGAAATTTTTCTTGAAAATTTTTGGCCATAGGGGGGTTCCTATGGGTGAAAATTTTTGAGGAAAATTTACCAAAAAGAAACATAAAGAATTTATTGAATCATTTCAAAACAGACTCTGATACGTTAACTTAAAAACTTTAGTGCTATGAGAAGGTTTATGACAATTGCAGCTTCCCTGATGCTGGCTTTGGCCATGCTCACGGCACCCGATATGTGGGGCCAGTCCCGCCGCTCCAGCGGGGGAAGCACCACCCAGCAAAGCGGCAACTCCCGTTCTTCCGGGAGCAGCTCCGCTTCCCGCTCCGGCAGCAGTTCTTCCGGGAGCAGTTCCACGGTCCGTTCCAGCAGTAGCAGCAGTTCCTCTACCACCCGCTCTTCCGGTATCAGCAGCAACCAGCAGGACAACAACCGCCGTAACAGCAGCGCCACCCGTTCCAGCGGCGTCGGCAGCCAGGCCCGTTCCAGCGGCGCCACCCGCTCCAGCAGCTCTTCCAGTGGCGTGGCCTCCACCCGTTCTGCCGACAGCAATGCCGGTGTCCGGGCCAGCGGCATCCAGTCCCTGGACCAGCGTGCCTCCGCATCGGCCCGCTCCTCCAACGTAACCCGCGGCGGCCTCACCGGAACCCCCGTCGAGGATCCCAACCAGGGCAGCCGGGAGGCATACCGTGACCCCGGTTACAACTACCGGTACAACAACGATATGAGGGTGGACGACCGGCACAACATGTACCGCATCCCTCCCCGCCAGAGAGACCCCATGCCCTGGGACCGTCCCGGTTATTTCTGGGGAGACCATCCCCACTACTATGGATACCGCATCCACACCCTGCCTCCTTCCTGGCGCCGCATCAGCCACTGGGGAATAGACTACTATTACTACAATGGCATTTACTATCGGCCTTTCGGCGGCTCCTATGTGGTTTGCCGTCCTCCTTTCGGAACTCCTCTGGAGGAAGCCATAGACCGCGCCATCCTGCGGACCATCCGCTTCGCCTACTACTACGACACCTACCGTACCTACGAGAGCGTGTTCGACTACTACAACGTCATTGCCCGGCAGAACCTCATCATTGCGCAACAGAATGCCCGCATCATCGCCCGCAATTCCAACTACGCCATCAACTCCAACAGGGCCTTGTCGGCCTACGAGCTGGCCAACCGCCTGGGTCTTGTGCAGAGCTACGCATACGCCAATGCCGATTATTTCTACCAGGACGGCGTGTTCTATTCCGTTTCGGCCTCCGGTGTGTACACCACCATCGTCCCTCCTGCGGGTGCCCTTGTCACCTCCCTGCCGGACGACTACGAGATTATCGTGATGGACGGAATCGAGTACTACATGGTGGACAACACGGTTTTCCGCACCACCGTCTTTGAGGGAGAGCCCTATCTGGAGGTTTTGGGCCAGATGTACGGTTCCCTGTACAACCAATACAACATTTACCGCTGACAGATGAGTCCCGGCTGTGCAGGCCGGGATTTTTTTGTTATCTTTGCACCCTATGATTACGCAGGAACAGATTAAGGATTTACAGGAAAGGGTATCTTCCCTGAACGCTTGTTTGGATATTGCCGGAAAACGGAAGGAAGTGGCCTACAAGACGGAGGAAACCCTGGCTCCGGATTTCTGGGGAGACCCCAAGGCGGCGGAAGCTTTCCTCAAAAAGCTGTCCGGAATCAAGTCCTGGGTCACTTCTTTTGACAAGGCCAAGGGCCAGGCCGATGATTTGGACGTGCTGTACGAGTTTGCCAAGGACAGCCTCAGCGGGGCCGATGACGAAGCCGTCGAAACCGCCGAGACAAAGGAGTTGGAGGTCGCCTACAACCAGGCCGTAGAGGCCGTAGAGGCCCTGGAGCTTCGCAATATGCTGGGCAACGAAGGGGACAACCTGGGCGCCGTTCTCACCATCAATTCCGGCGCCGGCGGCACGGAGGCCAACGACTGGAGCGCCATGCTCATGCGCATGTACCTCCGCTGGGGGGAGCGCAATGGCTACAAGATGACGGTTACCTCCCTCCTGGAAGGGGAGGAGGCCGGCATCAAGAGCTGCACCATAGAGGTGGAAGGAGACTATGCCTACGGCTATTTAAAGGCCGAAAACGGCGTGCACCGTCTGGTTCGAATCTCGCCTTTTAATGCCCAGGGCAAGCGCCAGACCACTTTCTCCAGCGTCTTTGTATATCCTCTGGTGGACGATTCCATCAACATCGAGATCAATCCTTCAGACCTGGAGTGGGACACCTTCCGTAGCGGCGGCCACGGCGGTCAGAACGTGAACAAGGTGGAAACGGGCGTGCGCGTCAGGCACCTGCCCTCCGGCATCATGGTGGAAAATACGGAAACCCGCAGCCAGCAGGACAATCGGCAGCGGGCTCTCCTCATCCTGAAATCCCGCCTGTACGACATTGAGCTCAAAAAGCGCCAGGAAAAGCAGGCCGAACTGGAAGGCCAGAAAAAGCGCATTGAGTGGGGCTCCCAAATCCGAAACTATGTCCTGCACCCCTACAAACTGGTTAAGGACCTCAGAACCGGCTACAACACGGCCGATACCCAGGGCGTCCTGGACGGAGACCTGAACGAGTTCATGAAAACCTATCTGATGGGCAAAGGCACTGCCGTGACAGACCCGGACGACCTGGACTGAACCGGAGCGGTGGCCTAAATCACTTGCGAAACTTGAGAATTATAATTCGCATACTCTTGCCTGTCATCGCGGTCACACAAAGGCGGATCGATCGAAGCCCGCGATACGCTGGCCGTCATATACGCCTGGACAGGAGAGAGGAAGGGCCACTTCATCATTGTCTTCCGCCAGCATCCCACAGAAAGTTCCATCTATGTAGCTATCAGCGGTAATGTTCCGTTCGGGGACAGAAAAATATCCGAAAATATACCCGGACGGGGCTAAGAGTCTGTTTTGAAATGATTCAAATAAATTCTTTATGTTTCTTTTTGGTAAATTTTCCTCAAAAATTTCCACAAAAATAAACTATAAATAAAAATATCAATCATTTCAAAACAGACTCTAAAAAAATACATCAGATTGGATGTAAAATGATGGATTGTTCCCATATTGCGTTCGAACGGATGTAGTGAGCGTTCTGGTAGGGAGAGGACCGGCTTTCCAACCAGAGGATTTTGCGCATGAAACGAGGGGCAGAATTCAAGGAATCAGACAGTTATGCCAGTTGGCAAATAGTGGGCAGGTATAGTTGTTTTATTCGAAAAATGGCCGATAGGTAAGCGAAATCTCTGAAAAATACCGAGATTTCGCCATGCTATCAGCCATCCTCCTCATGATATAATGAGGATTTATTGGATTAATGGCGAAGAAAGAGTAAATTTGTGCTAACCAAGAAATAACACTATGGGTCATTCAAGAAGAAGCTTTATCAAGAAGGCGGCGGCCGGAATCGGCCTTTTCACCATCCTTCCCCGGGAGGTGTTTGGAAAGATGGGCGGAGACAACAACTGTGTGGCGCCCAGCGACCAGCTCACGAGGGGCATTATCGGCACGGGAGGCATAGGCATGAGCGGCCTCCACTTTGCCAGTGACCAGCGCTGCCGGCTGGTGGCGGTGTGCGATGTGGACAAGTATCACCTGCGCAAGGCGCTGGATGCCGGTGTGGAGAAGTTTGACACGCATCTCCAGCCCTATTCGGACTGGAGGGACCTGGTGCACGACGCCAACGTGGACATCGTGCATATTGCCACGCCTTCCCACTGGCACGGAATCATGGCCGTGGAAGCCGCCAAGGCGGGCAAGGACATTTTCTGCGAAAAGCCCATGACGCGAACCATAGGGGAAGGGGAGAAGGTGGTGAAGGCCGTACACGACTATGGCCGAATCTTCCGCCTGGACACCTGGTTCCGCTTTACGGATACCTTCTACGGGCTGGGAACCACGGTGGAGCCTCTTAAAAAGCTGGTGGAAAGCGGCGTGCTGGGCTGGCCGCTCACCGTGCGCATTTCCGGCGCCACGGGCTTTGCCTGGAAGTTCTACTGGACGGGAAAGACCGGCCTTACGCAGGAACCCATCCCGGAAGAACTCAATTATGACATGTGGCTGGGACCGGCTCCCTACAAGCCTTACAACCCCCACCGTGTGCACCAGACCTTCCGCGGTTATTGGGACTACGAGAGCGGCGGCCTGGGAGATATGGGCCAGCACTACATAGACCCTGTGCAGTATATCCTGGGCAAGGACGATACTTATCCCGTGGAAGTGGAGGTGGACGCCCCCGTGCAGGATGCAGACGCCGTGGGTATCTGGAAGAGCATCACCTACACCTACGAAGACGGCTGCCGCATTATCCTGGAAGGGGAGGGCTTCGAGTCCAAGGGCAAGGTCCCTTATCTGGAGGGCCCCAACGGGAAGGTCTATCAGGGCTTTGAATGTGACATCCAGGGCGTGCAGGACGTGCCGTCCTTCCTGAACGAGCTCCCAGCTCCCGCACCGCGCCATACGGATTTCCTGGACTGCGTGCGCACCCGGCAGCACTTTGCCTTGGACGAGATAATCGGCCACCACAGCTGCACCATCGTGAATATCGGCTCTGCGGCCCTGCGCCTGAACCGGACCCTCCATTTCGATCCCAAGACCTGCCGCTTTATTGGAGACGACCAGGCCAATGCCCTTATCAACCAGCCCATGCGCACTCCCTGGGCACAATACATGAGTGTATGAAAAAGATAGTTTCTTTCCTCTTTGCCCTGTCCCTGGCCTTTGCCGCCTGGGCGCAGAACCCTATGGAAAGGCCCCTGGAGGCCTTCCCCGTTGCCAAGGAAACGCACATCCGGTGCCGCGACGCCTGGGAGCAGCTGCAGAATAATCCCGCGCTGGCATCCCAGCTGGTGGTGGAAGCCCTGCAGAGCGGCAACCGCCAGTATTCCAATGCCGTCCTCGCTTATGCAGACGAGACGGCCGGTCCCAAGGCCCTGGTGAAGGCTGTCAAGAAGGTTTTCCCTACCCTTACGGACGCCGCCAAGGCCGATGTCTTCTATTGGATAGGCCGGAACAAGCTGACGGGCCTCCAGAAGCTGGTGGATGAAGGCCTTTCCTCCCGGGAAGCGGGAGAAGCCGCCCTGGCTGCCGTGTTTGCCGCCGTGCAGATGGGCGGAAAACACAATGAGGCCCTGTTAGACGCATGCGTGAAGGCCGGCAGCCCGCTGGCCCCGGAAATCCAGCGCCTCCGCGGCCTGGTGACGGAAGACGATGACGATTCCACCCGAAATACCTTGCGAGATCAAAAATAACGAGATATGAAAAAAGCACTTATCCTTTTATCGGCCCTTGCCGTTGCCGCCTGCTCGGCACCCAAGGACAACACCCTCACCAAGGCCGAAAAGGCCGATGGCTGGCAGCTCCTTTTTGACGGACAAAGCCTGAGTGGCTGGCGTAGTTTCAACGCTCCTGAGCTTCCGGGAGATTCCTGGGTGGTGGAAGACGGTACCATCTTCACTACCGGCGAGGGAGATGACGCCCACGGTTACATTGTGACGGAAAGAGTGTTCGAGAACTTTGACCTCAAGTGGGACTGGAAACTTAGCAAGGGCGGCAACAGCGGTATGATTTACCACGTGCAGGAAGGCCCCACCTTCTCCGTCCCTTATGTCACCGGCCCGGAATATCAGCTCATCGACGATGAAAATTATGCCGAGATGAACGACGGATACATCCTCAAGCCCTGGCAGAAGTGCGCCGTGGATTATGCCATGTACATCCCGGACTTTGATACGGCCCCGTTCATCAAGCCTGCCGGAGAATGGAACACTTCCGAGATTATCTTTGACAATGGCCATGTTACCTATTATATCAATGGAAAGGTTACCGTGGAGTTTGATGCCTGGACGCCGGACTGGTTTGCCCGCAGGGACAGCGGCAAATGGAACAACGCGCCCGAATACGGCCTTTCCCGCCGGGGCGTGATGTGCCTGCAGGACCACGGCTATCCCGCCTGGTTCAAGAATATGAAAGTGAAGGAACTGCCCTCCAAGTCCGTAGAGGAGACCTTGTTCAACGGAAAGGATCTCACGGGCTGGGTGAATTACGGAACGGAGCTCTGGTATGTGGACGAGGAAGGCAACCTGGTGTGCGAAAGCGGCCCGGACCGGGGCTACGGCTATTTTGCCACGGAGAAGTACTACAATAACTTCGACCTTTCCTTAGAGTTCAAGCAGGAAGCCAACGGCAATTCCGGCGTGTTCATCCGTTCCACCGTGGACGGAACCAAGGTGAGCGGCTGGCAGGTGGAAGTGGCTCCCAAGGGCAACGACACCGGCGGCATTTACGAATCCTATGGCCGTGGCTGGCTGGTTCAGATTCCCGAGGAGAAAGAGAACATCCTCCGGGAAGGGGAGTGGAACACCCTGCGCGTGCTCTGTGAAGGAGACCATGTGCAAACCTGGCTCAACGGTGAGCCCATGGTGGATATCAACGATGAAAAGATTGGCAAGGGCAACGGCCGCATCGCCCTCCAGATCCACGACGGCGGCGGCATCAAGGTGCGCTGGCGCAATATCAAGGTTAAAACCCTGTAGGGACTTGGAAACGGAACAGATCAATTGCGCCTATGTGTCCGACAAGTACCAGTATACCATGGGAAAGTCGTATCTGGACTGTGGGAAACAGGACCAGATGGCCGGCTGCACCACTTCTCCCCGGCAGAGCGCCGTCTGTTCAACCCCCACTACTACAAGGTGGATATCTCCGACGACCTTTACAACCTGAAGATGTCCATCATCGGCAAGCAGCTGGTAAAGGAAATCGATGCATTCAAGCTCGGGGAATAGTCCCCTTCTAGACGTTTGCCGATGTTAATCGGCAAACGTCATTTCGTCGAACAGGTAATCTGCGTGGCCGATTTCCTTGATGACAAAGAGGAGATAACGCACATCCAAGGAGATGTTGCGGCAGATTTCGGGGTCATACACCAGGTCGCTCATCGTGCCTTCCCACACGCGGTCGAAGTTGATGCCCACCAGGTGGCCCCGGGCGTTCAGGACCGGGCTGCCGGAGTTGCCGCCGGTGGTGTGGTTGGTGGCCAGGAAGCAGACGGGCTGGCTTCCGAAGCCGCCGCGGGCATAGATGTCACGCAGCACCTGCGGAATGTTGTAGTCGAAGATGTCCGGGTTGTCCTTCTCGATGATGCCGCGGAGGGTGGACACGGGGTCGTAATAGATGGCGTCTAAGGGCCGGTAGCCTTCCACGTGGCCGTAGGCAACGCGGAGGGTGAGGTTGGCGTCCGGATAGAAGGTTTTTCCTTTCTCAAACTCCATCTGGCCCTGCATATAGTCCCGGTACACCAGGTTGATGCTCTTGTTCAGTTCCGCAACCGGCGGGGCAATGGTGGTGGTGAAGAAGTCGTTGAGGGCTTCGGAAAGGGCCTTGGCCTCGTTGTCGAAGGTAAAGACGGCGTCTTTCCAGGCTTCCATGGAACTGTACTGGGAGCGCCTTTCCAGGAAGAACCGGGGCTTGTAAACATCCTCCAGGGCCTCGTCGAAGGCCGTCATCATGGCCACGAACATTTCTTCGTCAATGGGCTGGTAGTAGTCCTTCATGTTAAAACGGGGGTTGCGGGCCATCTGGAGTTTCTCTATGGTGAGCACTGTTTCGCGGTAGTACTCATAGGCGCGGTAGATGGGGTTGCGGGCGGCATACAGATTGGCCAGCTGCCGGGTAATGCCCTCGAACCGGGTGCCCTGGGCCCACTCCTCGAAGCGTTTCTCGTAGGCCTGTTTCACCGGAACCACGTGGTTCTTGCGAAGGCCCTTCTCTTCTCCCTGCCACTTCTTCCAGGCGTTGGCTACACCCGCGTACTTGGAAGAATACTGGATGCGGACGGCCTGGCTCTGGTCCATGTACTTTTTCATGATGTTGAGGCGGGTGGTGCGGAGGGCAATCTTCTCAGGGTCCGAAACGTCCTGGATATACTTCACGGCCTCGGAATGCACATACTCCTGCGTGCTGCCGGGGCAGCCATAGACAAAGGTAAAGTCTCCTTCCTTCACGCCTGCGCGGGAAATCTTGAGGGAACGCTTGGGCCGATAGGGGACATTGGCCTCCGAATAATCGGCCGGCATATTGTCGGCACCGGCGTAGATGCGGAAGATGGAGAAGTCTCCGGTGTGGCGGGGCCACATCCAGTTGTCCGTCTCCCCTCCGAATTTGCCGATGGAAGACGGCGGGGCGCCCACCAGGCGCACATCCCGGTATTCGCGGAAGATGAACAGGAAGTACTGGTTGCCGTAGTACAGGGCTTCTACGCTGGCCTTGAGCCCGTTTCCTTCCTTGGTAGCCTTCGCCAGCAGCTTCTTGGTGTTCTTGTCTATAAGGGCCTGGCGCTGCTCTTCGGTCATCTTGGCCTTGTATCCCTTGAGCACCACCTCCGTCACGTCCTCCATGCTTTCCAGGAAGCGGACGGTGAGGCCGGGGTTGGGCAGTTCGTCGGCCCGGGTCTTGGCCCAGAAGCCGTCTTTGAGGTAGTCGTGCTCCACGGAGGAATGCCGCTGGATGAAGCTGTAGCCGCAGTGGTGGTTGGTGAACAGGAGGCCCTGGTCGCTCACCAGTTCTCCGGTGCAGCCGCTGCCGAACAGCACCACGGCGTCTTTCAGGCTGGCCTGGTTCACGCTGTAGATGTCTTCGGCCGACAGCTTGAAGCCCTTGGCCTGCATGTCTTCGATTCTCTGGGAAATAAGGGCGGGGAGCCACATGCCTTCATCGGCCTTGGCGGGCAATGCCCCAAGCGCGAGAAGCGCTGCAAGGATAACGGTTCTTTTCATGCGAAATAATGCTTTGTACAAATGTAGCAAATAATTCTTATATTTGCCCTATAAAGCGTGTGTCACGAGAAGAAATCTTGACAAGATGGCCACTTGGCGGGAGGACTTCGGAACTTTGAAAGAGATGGTGGTAGGCCCACTGCATACGGCGTACAG
>CAJOLS010000063.1 GCA_905235535.1 uncultured Bacteroidales bacterium | reverse complement strand
ATTTGATTTTCTTGAGGGTGGCCTCAACGGTATTATATTCATAGCCCTTAGACAGGGCGAATTTCAAAAGTTTCAGCCTCTGCTGCGGGTCCCCTTCCAGGGAACGGGCTTTGGCAACCAGCAGTTTTTCCAGCCTGGCATCGGCCTTTTCAGGCTCTATCTCCTCCAAGGCAGCGGTGATGATGCTGTCCGAAACGCCCTTCCCACGCAGCTGGAAACGGATTTTCACGGGGCCCCATCCTTGCAGCGAGGCTTTTTCCCGGGCAAAGGCCGATGCATACCGCGCATCGTCCACGTATTTTTCGGCCATCAGCGCCGCCACCACCTTTTCCGCAGCCTCCTCGTCCCCTTCCAGGTCTTTGAGGGCCTTGCGGAGGACATCGGCCCGGCAATACTCCGCCTTGGAGCAGAGCTTTTGCAAACGGCTTAGACAACGGGCGGCATCCATGGTTAGAAATTATAACCGAACGACAAATACAGACCCACTTTCCTGGTGAGGCTGCTCCAGAATAGCTGGGCCTTCAGGGGGCCGGCAATGGTGTTGAAGCCATAGCCCAGGCCGCCGCCGAAGAGCCAGCGTCCCTCCCGGATGGCCGGGAAGCTGTCAAAGTCAAAGCTGGCATTTCCCATGAGCGAAAGGAAGTGGTTGGGGGCCACCTGAAGACGGGCATCCAGGCGCGCCAGGGCCATGTGGTCCTGCATAATGGTGGTCCCGTTCAGGCCGATAAAGGGCACCTGCTGCTCGATGTAATGACTGTTCATGTCTCCACCCATGATATTGGAAAACATCAAGGGAATGTCACGCCCCGCGATAAAACGTCCGTACAGGCTGGGTATCAAAGAGAAATTCCCGAAAGTAATGGGGACGGTGACGTCTCCCGAGACAATTCCAAGGAATCGGGAAAGAGGAGCCTGTTCAAAAACGCGGAAAACCATGTCTCCCCGGAATCCGGCCGAAACGCCCTTCTTGGGGAAGTAACTGTTATCCAGGGTTTCCACGCGGGCATTGAGGAACATGCTGGGAAAGTCCAGCGACGGCGCAAGGTTGTAGTCTCCCTCCACGGCGTGGTCGCTGAGCACATCAAACAGGTGGAAATACTGGTTACGGACACCCAGGTTCACATCCATGCTGGACCAGCGGATATTGGAGAAATAGAGTTCGGTGGTATTAATCAGGAAGGAAGCGTTGAAGCGGTTGCCTTTCCGAAGAATATCCATTCTGTCCGAATATCGCGTCATGTTGCGCAGGTTGAAGGTAGCAAAGCGGGGGGCCGTATAGGAATAGACCAGGTCCAGATAGGGGCTGCGGCTGATGCGGGCGGTAATGTCAAAGGCCGACCCAATCATAGCCCGTGTGTTGAAACCCACGTTCAGAAGCAGGGAAACCAGGTCTTCCGTATCTACGCGGGCGCCTATCCCAAGTTGGTGAACGGGGCCCCGCTTGCAGTAAATGCGCAGCCTGTACGGTTCCTCCGTCCCCCGGAGTTCGTAATTCACATAGTCGTAGGCACCTTTGCCGAAGATGGTGGCCACATCCTTCTCAATCATTTCTTTGCCCACGCGCATACCGGGTTTCACCTTCATTTTGTTCCGGATATAATTTGCGTCGGCCTCCGAGACACCTTCCACAATCACTTCGCCGATAAGCACTTCCTTCCGGCCGATATCCACGGCCGGCTTGGCTTGCAGGCGGGTGGCAGCCTTGCCCACGCGCTCTTTGACGGCAGACAGCTCGGGAGCCATCTCCCGGGCGGCCTTACACCCGCGAACGAACATGGTGTCCACAGCCACATCATTGAAACTGAGCATATTATACCCCTCCAGATTGGGATGGATATGTACGTCCACGGAATTGACATTGCTGTTGTAAACGTCGTTGGAGACAAGATCCATGCTGGCGATGAGGATATCGGCCAGGTTCTTGATTTCATCCGCCTTCGCGCTGGGGGGAGCCAGGTTGACGCCGATGATGATGTCGGCCCCCATCTCACGGGCAATGTTCACCGGGAAATTGTTGCGCATGCCGCCGTCCGTGAGCACCATTCCGCCGGTACGCACCGGAGCGAAGAGGCCCGGGATGCTCATGGTGGAACGCATGGCCAAGTTAATGGAACCGTTGTGCCATACCTTGGCCTTGCCCGAAGCCACGTCTGTTGCCACGCAGGCAAAGGGAATGGGAAACTTGAAGAAGTCCGTGGAATCTGAATACCCGACAGTGCGGCTGGCAATAATCTGATTCACATTCTGGCCAAAAACAAAACCGGCCGGCAAACTGCCCACCAGGTTGCCCTGGACCAGTTCGCTGAAACTCTTCCGATCCTTGTTTTTGGATTCTGCCCCCAGGTCTATCTCGCGGCTGCGGCCAGGGGCGAAGGGAGCGTCTCCCTTCAGATAGTTCTTGTAATCCTCGTCCCTGTAATAGAACGGGAAAGAGAGGACAAATTTTTCCTTATAGCGGACACGCGAATATGGAATGAATTTTTTATCCACCTTGTCACTGAGGGCCATGTCCCAGTTGACGGTATGGATGAGCGTGTCCAGGTAGGCTGCGTCGTAGCCCAGGGAATACAGGGAGCCCAGCAGGCCGCCGATACTGGTTCCCACCACCAGGTCCACGGGAATTTCCCATTCTTCCAGGTATTTGAGCACACCCACCGTAGCGGCGCCCATGGCACCGCCGCCGGAGAGCACCAGCCCCACCGTGGGGCGGGTTTTCCGGATTTGGGCCATGCGGTAACGGATTTCCCGCACCGCAGCGGCATCTTTGGCATCCAGGCCGAAAGAGGAATACTCTTCTTCCTGGGCCATCGCCACTATCGGCAGCAACATCAACAGTATGGTCAAAAACCTTTTCATAACTTGTCATTCTGAGCGAAGCGAAGAATCTCCGTGCCTCCCTGCCAGCAGCCCGCAGGCGGCGAAAATGTCCTCCCCGCGGGAGGCCCGGATGGTAGCCGTCACTCCCCCGGCGTTCAGGCGGTCCCGGAAGGACTCCATCACGCTGTCCGGCGCCGTTCCGTACGGGAAATCTGGAATCTTGTGGAAGCGGATGAGGTTTACCCGGCACTCCAGGTTCTTCAGGAGTTTCAGAAGGCCATCCGCATGGCGGGGACTGGAATTCCAGCCTTCAAAAACCGTATATTCAAAACTGACGCGGCGCTGGCCGGTGAAATCGTATTGCTTGATAAGGCGCACTACCTCCGTAATGGACCAGGCCTTCTGCACGGGCATCATTTCCTCCCGTTCCTCCGGGAAAGGATTGTGCAGGCTCACCGCCAGGTGGCATTTGCTCTCATCCAGGTATTCCTTCAGTTTGGGAAGTACGCCGATGGTGCTGAGGGTAACGCGCTTCGGGCTCCAGGCCAGGCCCCAATCGGCCGTAAGCACTTCAATGACCCGCTTCACGTTGGCCCAATTGTCCAGCGGCTCTCCCATTCCCATGAATACGGTGTTGGTGAGTTCCCCGGCTTCTTCTATGGCAAAAAACTGGTTCAGGATATCTGCGGCGCTCAGGTTGCCGTGAAACCCCTGCCGGCCCGTCATGCAGAACTTGCAGGCCATCTTGCAGCCTGCCTGGGAACTTACGCACAGCGTCTTGCGCCCTTCGTCCGGTATCATCACCGCCTCTATGAAAGAGTCCGTCAAATCTGTTTCACAGTCTGGGGGCCTGATCCCCCGGCCCCCCTGGGTTGCTTCGCTCCGTAAACCCTTCGATACACCCTTTCTCTCTGGATGAACCGGAAACAGATACTTCCGGGTGCCGTCCTGGGAGGTTTGCACATCTACGGGAGCCACATAGCCCACTTCGTAACGCTGCGAGAGGGCTTCCCGGCCGGCCTTGGAGAGGTTGGTCATCTCATCAAGGGTTTTCACCCTCTTCTGGTACAGCCACTGCGCCATCTGCTTCCCCGCAAAAGCAGGGAGGCCGGCCTCCAATGCAACCGCCTTCAATTCATCCGGCGTTTTACCCAGCAAGCGTTCCTTCATGATTTCCGTTTGAACCATACAAATATACATTTTCCCTCCCAAAAAATCAACCCCTTACCTACACAACTGAAAAGCTCATTTTAAGAGTCTGTTTTGAAATGATTCAATAAATTCTTTATGTTTCTTTTTGGTAAATTTTCCTCAAAAATTTTTCACCCATAGGAACCCCTATGGCCAAAAATTTTCAAGAAAAATTTCCACAAAAATAAACTATAAATAAAAATATCAATCATTTCAAAACAGACTCTAAGAGCCCGCAGGGTTATCGGGCGGGAGCGATGAGGCAACGGGAAAGGGTGGTGAAATGCTCTTCGCCAAGCACGCCGGCTTTCTGCAGGCCCTCCAGCGTGCAGGTCTCGGGCCGATTGTGCTGGCGGTAGAGGACTATGCCGTGGGCTTCGGCGCGGGAAATGTGGGGATGACGGGCCAAATCGGCCTCCGGGAGGGTCCAGAGGGCAAAAGGCTCCGGCTTCGAGCAGGTGATAAGGTCCCTCAGGCCGTCCAGCTTTTCCTGGCTGAAACGGTGGATTTCCAGCAGCTGCTCCGGGGAAGAATACCCGCCCAGGCGCTGGCGGTAGTTCACCATCATGCCGGCAAAATAGGGGCCGATGCCCGGTAGGGCCAGGAAAGCGGTGCTGTCGGCCTGGTTGATGTCCAGCAACGGAATGTCTATGTAGGGTGCCAGGCGCTGATAGACGGAATCTGACACGACGAAGCTTTTGGCAAAGTCTTCGGTACGGTGGAAACGTCCTCCTTTAAGCCGATAATTTTCAATGGATTGTGCCTGTTTGAGGGAGAACCCCAGCCTCTGCAAATCTTCCACGGAAACGGTATTGGGATTGAAGCGGAAGCTCTCTGCCCGGCGCGGCGCCGCCTTTTCCCGCACCGCCACCACCGAAGGACTGTGCGGGGCTTCCTTCCGGACCACACGGGGAGGTTCTGGCGCGGCGGTATCGGCCTTTTGTGCAGGTACTTTCTCATAAACATATACCGTATCCGGATGGTCCCGGTTGGCGGCTATGCGCAGTACGGCAGCCTTGTGGACAAACAAGGCCGCTTCGTAACCGATAATCAGAAACAGCAGGGCGATGGCTCCGGCAACGAAACTGCTATTCGGTTGACTCTTCTTCTTCCCCTCCATCGTAACGCCTCTTCTTAGCGGGTTTCACCGGGTGGGCTCCGGCTACGACTAATACGATTTCGCCTTTGGGCTCATGGGCGCGGAACCAGTCCGTTACCTGGGCCAAAGTGCCTCTGCGATGCTCTTCATGCACTTTTGAGATTTCCCTGGCCACGGAGCAGAAGCGGTCCTGGCCGAAAAACTGAATCATCTGTTCCAGGGTTTTCACCAGCCGGTAGGGAGACTCGTAAAAAACCATGGTGCGGGTTTCCGAGGCCAGCTCCTGAAGAAGGGTTTGCCGGCCTTTTTTCTGGGGCAGGAAACCTTCGAAAGCGAACTTGTCGCAGGGTAGGCCGCTGGAAACCAGGGCGGGAATGCAGGCCGTGGCGCCGGGAAGGGTTTGAACTTCTATGCCTTCCTCTGCACAGGTGCGGGCCAACAGGAAGCCCGGGTCCGAAATGCCGGGAGTGCCGGCGTCCGAAATGAGCGCCACGTTGAGGCCGGAGAGGATGCGCTCCTTCACCAGCTGCACCGTCTGGTGCTCGTTGAATTTGTGATGGCTCTGGAGGGGCCGGTGAATGTCGTAGTGCTTGAGCAGTACGGAACTGGTGCGGGTGTCCTCGGCCAGGATGAGGTCTGCCTCCCGGAGCACTTCCACCGCACGGAAAGTCATGTCCTGGAGGTTTCCCACCGGCGTGGGGACAATATAAAGGATTCCCGCCACTACCCCAGTTTCTTACGCACGCTCATCATGAAATGATATACCACGTCGCTCTTGAGGTTCCAGGCCGGGAAGTGCTCCCGGATGTAGTCCACGGCCTCGTCCAGGCTTTCCATGGCGTTGAGGTCCGCTATGGTCTGGTCGTACAGGGCAAAGTCTTCCTTGAAGAGCGTGCCGATGAACAGCGCGCGGTCCAGCAGGCTGATGCCGCTGCGGATGTTCTTCACCGGCATGCCGGGCTTGTCCGTGCGCCAGGGCAGGCGGAGGGAATCGTCCTCTGCCGCCGGGGCCTTGGGAGCTGCCGGAGCAGGTTCCGGTTCAGGGATGTCTTCTACAACCGGAGCAGCCTCCGGTTCTTCCACGAAGGGAACCTCCGTTTCCACCACTTCCGGCAGGGGGGCGGCGACGGGCTCCTCTGCGCGGGCCGAGGGCTCCTCCACCCCTATTTCTATATCGGTGAAATCCACGGCTTCATCATCGGCCGGCCATTCACTTGCCTGGAAGGCGGTGATTTTTGATTCCAAGGCTGCAATTTGCTGTTTCAGCGCTTCAATTTCCTCCTGAAAATGTTGCAGTAACTCTGTTTGACTTTTCTCCATAAATGACTAAATTTGTAGTCAACAACAACAAATATACGGAAATGTTTTTGGAAAATTCAAAAAAATCGGGCAGCATTGAGGTAATTTGCGGATCTATGTTTTCCGGCAAAACCGAAGAACTCATCAGAAGACTCAAGAGGGCTCAGTTTGCCAAGCAGAAAATAGCCACTTTCAAGCCCACGGTGGACAAGCGCTATTCAGACCTGGACGTAGTTTCCCACGATTCCCACAGCATTTCCTGTACTCCCATCAAAACTCCCTCCCGTATGCTCCAGATAGATCCGGACGTAGAGGTGGTGGGAATAGACGAAGCCCAGTTCTTTGACGAGAGCATTATAGAGGTTTGCCAAACTCTGGCCAACCGGGGTGTCCGGGTGATTATAGCCGGTCTGGATACGGACTATCTGGGCAAACCCTTCGGCCCCATGCCCGGGCTCATGGCCATTGCGGAAGACGTCCAGAAAGTGCACGCCATCTGCGTCCGCTGCGGCTCCCTGGCCAACCACTCCCACCGCCTCTCGGCTTCCCGGAAGCTGGTGGTGCTGGGAGAAAAGGACACCTACGAACCTTTGTGCCGGGAATGTTATCAGAAGGCCCTGGCCGAGGACAACGCCTGATGGTATGAAGGAGACTGCCGGGTAAAACGCCGGATGAATTAAACCTGCTTCAAAAGAAAAGCAGAGTGAAATAACCGGCCCTTACTTTCTCTGCCACCCTTTCCGCAAAATCGGGCTGGAATGCGTAACGGGTGGCCATTTTTGTCTAAAGTCTTTATTTCGCACTGAGAGAAAGCCGGGATCAAAGAGTAAGTAAATGCTTAAGAACAAACGGCCGAATTAAACTGCGGGAAATGATCAGTCCTGCACGTTAGAGAGGGCCTCGCGGATTTTGGACTCGATTTCTTCGGCCAGTTCCACATTGTCCTGCATGAGCTTTTTCACGGCTTCGCGGCCCTGGGCCAACTTGGTCTCGTTGTAGGAGAACCAGGAGCCGGACTTCTGGATAATGCCCAGTTCCACACCCAGATCCACGATTTCTCCGGAGCGGGAGATACCTTCTCCGAACACGATGTCAAATTCGGCCTTCTTGAAAGGCGGGGCCATCTTGTTCTTGACCACCTTCACTTTTACGTGGTTGCCCAGCGCCTCTTCCCCATCCTTGATCTGGGTGGTGCGGCGGATATCCAGGCGCACGGAAGCGTAGAATTTGAGGGCGTTGCCGCCGGTGGTGGTTTCCGGGTTGCCGAACATGATGCCTATCTTCTCCCGCAGCTGGTTGATGAAGATGCAGCAGGTGTTGGTCTTGGAAATGTTGGCCGTGAGCTTGCGCAGGGCCTGGCTCATCAGCCGGGCCTGAAGGCCCACCTTGTTGTCTCCCATTTCCCCTTCGATTTCTGCCCGGGGGGTTAGGGCGGCCACGGAGTCTATTACCACAATGTCCACGGCGCCGCTGCGGATAAGGTTGTCTGCAATTTCCAGGGCCTGTTCCCCGTTGTCCGGCTGGGAGATGAGGAGCGTATCCAAATCTACTCCCAGGGACTTGGCATAGGTGCGGTCAAAGGCATGCTCCGCATCTATGATGGCGGCAATGCCGCCCGCTTTCTGGGCCTCTGCAATGGCGTGGATGGCCAGGGTGGTTTTACCGGAGCTCTCCGGACCGTAAATTTCTATGATGCGGCCTTTGGGATAACCGCCGATACCCAGGGCATGGTCCAGGGAAATGGAACCGCTGGGGATAACCTGCGAAGAATCCCATTCCGGCTGGTCTCCCAATTTCATGATGGTACCCTTTCCGTAGTCTTTTTCAATTTTGTCAATGGTGGCCTGGAGCGCCTTCAGTTTGGCGGCGTCGATTCCAGTTCCTTCAGCTTCTTTTGCCATACTCTTTCAAATTAATATTAGTTCGCGGACATCCTAAACCGCATCTACAAAGATAACGAAAACTCATCAAATAAAAACAAGAAATATTTACTAATTTTGTAGGCAATTTGCAGGCGAAAAGTAGTAAATATGATCCAATCCATGACCGGCTACGGCAAGGCCGAAGCCACCCTCCAGAGCGGAAAGCTCACCCTTGAAATCCGCACCCTCAACGCCAAGGGCGCCGACATCTCCATCAAGAGTTCCCTCCTTCCCAAGGACAAGGACCTGGAAGTGCGCAAGCGCCTGACCGACAAACTGGTACGCGGCACCATAGACCTGTTCATCACCTACGAACCCACCACCGGAGACGCCGCCCACAGCATCAATGCCGATGCCTTCCACGACTACTGGAAAAGCGCCGTTGCGGCCCTGAACAAGGAAACCGTCTTCACCAAGACTTTCCTGAAAGACCCCGGCGTGGGCAGCATTCTGGCCGGCAGCATCCTCCGCCTCCCGGACGTGGTGGACGCCAGGAAGGCCGATGTGATAACCCCCGAAGACTGGCCCGCCGTATCGGCCGCCATAGACAGCGCATTGGAACAGATCTGCGCCTACCGCGCCACCGAAGGAAAAGCCCTTTATGCCGATGTCACCGGCCGTGTGGCAGGCATCCTCAAGCTCTACGACCAGGTGGAAGCCCTGGAAGGAGAGCGCATCCAGGCCGTCCGTGACAAGCTCACGAAGGCCCTGGAGGAGCTGGCCGTCAAGCCCAATCCGGAGCGTTTTGAACAGGAAATGATTTTCTACCTGGAGAAGTACGACATCAACGAAGAGAAGGTGCGCCTGCGCCAGCACTGCAAGTACTTCATGGAGGTAATAGACTCCGACCCGTTCCCTGGCAAGAAACTGGGGTTCATCATCCAGGAAATGGGCCGGGAAATCAACACTACCGGCTCCAAGGCCAATCACGCCGGCATCCAGCAGCTGGTAGTGAGGATGAAGGACGAGCTCGAGAAGATCAGGGAGCAGTCCATGAATATCCTATAACGATATTCATGGACTGCCACAGAAATCCTCGATTTACTGGTGGCCTAATCCCCCAGACCCCCTGGGTCGCTTCGCTCCGAAGTCACTTCGAATCAATCACATCACTACATGGAATTCTCCGAAGAACACTCCTTCCCATCCCGTTTGGACGATGGGAATTTTTTTGCCGTCCAGGTTGGGCCAGTACATAGCTTCTTCCAGGAAAGTATGGGAGTGGCCGCCCACGAATACGTCAATGCCGCGGGTGGCGGCGCATAGCTCGGGATCTGTCATCTCTCCGGGGCCGTGTTCTTCATAGCCGATGTGCGTGAGGGCCACTACCAGGTCGCAACGGGAGCGCAGCTCGTCGGCATACTTCTGCACGGAAGAAACCATATCCAGCATCGGGAGGCGGTTAGAGATATCTCCCTGCACCACAGAGCCCAGGGGGCACAGAACGCCGATGACGCCAATTTTGAGGCCGGCCTTCTCCACAATGGCATAAGGCTGAACATATTTTCCCATCTCAAAGGGCGAGAAATCGTAATTGCAAACTACGACGGGCATTTCGCAGGCCGACAAGGCCTCTCCCAGCGCCTCAATGCCGTTGTCAAACTCGTGGTTTCCCAGGGTGATGACATCGTACTTCAGGGCATTCATCGCCTTCACCATGTAGTCCGTTCCAAACTCGTTGAAATAGGTGGAGCCTTGCGAATAGTCTCCGGCATGCAGCAGGAGCACGTTTTCGGCCCCGTCGGCCACCCGCACGGAGTCTATATAGGCCGCCCTTTCCAGGATGCCGCCCTTTCCCTTGTAGTCCCCGGTCTTGTCCGGTTCTATATGGCTGTGAGTGTCGTTCACGTGGAGGATGGTAAGATGGTGCACCGCTCTCTTCCCTGCCTGGCTTCCGATATAGACGGCATAACCCAGCACCGCCAGGCCGGCCAGCACCAACACTATCTTGATAAAGGTATCTCTTTTCATAATCTAGTTCTCCATGATTACGCGGCCGTCGGCCTTGGCATCCACCAGTACGCCCCGGGCCTCGCAACCCTTCACACAATCCAGCATCACATCCTTCAGCAGGACGTGCGAGAGCTTCACATCCTCCGCCAGGGCGCCAATCCTCAGATTATCTCCTCCGTCCAGCAGGAAATCGATGGTAGCCACATTGTAGATATGCCGGGGATCAATGGGTTTTCCTCCCACCAGGGCCGATTCCAGCTTATGCGCCTTCACTTTCACCGTAGCGCCGGAGATGGCCTGGAAGGACGGAGTCTCCGAGAGCTGCTCAAGCAGTTTGGTAAGGTTCTCACCCTTCATCTTCACATAACAGAGATAATTCTTGAAAGGAAGCATGGAGGAGATATCGTCCAGGGTTATCTCTCCCTGCGGCATGGGCACACGGATTCCGCCGAAATTGGTGATGGCAAAATCCATCGGCACCTCGAAATACCGGGAGCCGTAGTCTCTCAGCGCATCGGCAAACAGATTGCCCAGCGGGAGGTCCGGATTATCCCTGTCGTTCATCATGATGCGGGCGCTATGGCCGACAACCTCTTTCATCGGAGCCATTACCGGCTGCACTTCCAGAACGAGGGAAGCCACTTTTGCCACTTCGTTGGAGGAAGGATATGCCACGCCGGAAGGGGTTACGTACGTGCTGTCCGTAAAGGAGCCCAGGGCTACGGCCAGGTTACTGGCCGTAATGGGTTTGGCACAGGCACGATGGCCATCCATAGCCACCCGCCGCCACTCCATGCGGGGCCCCTTGGGCTGGATGGCCTGCCGGGAAGCGGCCAAAGCCCCCACAATAATGAGGGCCCAGGCCAGATACCAGATATTCTTATTCTTTTCCTGCATGATTCCGTTGCATCAAAGCACTAATTTGTTCGGCAGAAGGCTACTTTTGTTTCAGCCATTTCCACAGGTCTTTGAAGGTGGATTTCTTGCCGTACATCAGAATGCCTACCTTATAGATTTTGGCCGATGCCCAGGCGCAGACAGCGAAGGTGGCCACCAGCAGCACGATGGACAGCACCAGTTCCCAGGCGGCCACGCCGAAAGGAATGCGCGCCAGCATCACGATGGGAGAGGTAAAGGGAATCATGGAGCCCCAGAATACGACGGAACTGTCCGGTGCCTTGAAGGCATACAGGGCGATGAAAAAGCCCAGCATCAGCGGAATGGTGACCGGCAGCTGCAGCTGGGAACTGTCTCCCTCGTTTTCCACGGCAGAGCCGATGGCGGCAAACAGCGACGCATACAACAGGTATCCAAAAACGAAGAAGAAGAGGAAGGCCAGACCTATCTGACCCAGATTGATATTGCCGATGGTGCTCATGATGGCTTCCATTCCGGAGGGCTCTCCGGCGGCGGCAGCGGTTGTGTCCGTGACGGCGGCCATAGCGCTTCCCAAATCCAGGTCTCCCATATGGACACCCTCGTTGGTAGCCATCTGCTGCACCATTTCGGTGGTGGCATCATCCTGCATCATACCCATAATCTTGTCCTTGCCCATGATGCCCATGGCAACGCCCAGCAGCAGCAAGGTGAGCAGAATCCACAGCAGGAACTGGGTAAGGGCCACCAGGGCCATGCCGATGATTTTGCCGAACATGAGCTCCGTGGCTTTCACGGAAGACATGAGGACCTCCACCACGCGGGAGCTCTTTTCTTCAATCACGGAGCTCATGACCATGCCGGAGAACAGGGCGATGAACATATAGATGGCTATCCCCAGAATCATGGACAGGGCCATGTAGATACCGCTTTCCGAGATGCTTTCCTTACCGGATTCATCCACGGTATAAGTGTGAAGCTTCACATTGGACTTGACCCCGGCCATAATCTCCTCCAGGTTCTCAATACCGTAGCTTTCGATACGGTAGGCCTCCACGGCGTCGTTGATGCGGCCTTCAATCATGGAGCCGGTATCCATCCCCAGCGGCTTCTCGGAGTAGCAGTCTGCCGTAACGGTACGGGATTCGGTATCCAGCTCGGAGATGGTGAGGAGGATATCCACGCCGGCCGAAGAGAAATCTGCCTTGATGGCCTCCGGGGATGCCTCAACGCCCAGATCCACGAATTTGGTAACGTCATTGTCCGTGAGGAAAGGCAGCACAATGCCGCTGCGGTCAATGACGCCCACCTGCTTGGCCTCCTCCTTGGCGCCCATCATAATCAGGGACGGAAGGATACAGAGGGCTGCAAAGAAAATGGGAGCCAGGAAAGTAATGAGAAGGAAACTCTTCTTCTTAACCTTATTCAGGTATTCACGCTGAATAACAATGCCTAATTTATTTATATTCATAAACAAATATTAAATTTAACGTTACCCCCTCCCGAAACCCCTCCCCTCGGGGAAGGGACTTCAGGATTCATAAACTATTCCTCCTCCGTTACCAGTTTGATAAAGATGTCGTTCATACGGGGAATCACTTCCTTGAAGGAATTGATGGCAACCCCCTGGCCGATAAGCTCTATCAGCTTGGCATTCACCTCGGGACGGGCCACTACAATGCTCTTGCGGTCCATCGTGGCGTCCGTAAATTCAATTTCCACGTTGTCCTGGCCGTGCTGGCGACGAATCTCGTCCGTTCCTCCGGTCACAACCAGTTTGGCCTTGTTGATGAGGGCGATGTTGTCGCACAGGGCCTCCACGCTTTCCATATTGTGGGTGGAAAGGATGATGGTGGCGCCCTCTTCCTTCAGGCGCAGGATTTCCTTGCGGATGAGCTCTGCATTCACGGGATCGAAGCCGGAGAAGGGCTCGTCCAGGATCATGAGGGAAGGCCGGTGCACTACCGTTGTGATGAATTGGACCTTCTGGGCCATGCCCTTGGAGAGTTCCTCCACCTTCTTGTTCCACCAGTCCTGGATCTCGAAGCGGACAAACCACTTTTTCAGTTCTACGGCAGCCTCGCGGGCGCTCATTCCCTTGAGCTGGGCCAGATATATGGCCTGGTCCCCTACCTTCATCTTGCGGTACAGGCCGCGCTCCTCGGGAAGATAGCCTATGTGAGACACATCCTCTTCCGTAATGGGATGGCCTTGGAAATAGATTTCACCGCCGGTGGCGATGGTAATGCGGTTGATGATGCGGATGAGAGTAGATTTACCCGCACCATTCGGACCCAGCAGGCCGAAGATCTTACCTTCGGGGATGTCCAGCGACACGTTGTCCAGTGCCACCTTGGGGCCGAAATGCTTGGTTACGTTCTTTACTTCAATGATTGCCATATCAATAAAAGTTTAGGCAAATATAGTAATTAATTATTGAAAAGCAATAACAAATCTTAAGAGTCTGTTTTATTTTTATTTATAGTTTATTTTTGTGGAAATTTTTGAGGAAAATTTACCAAAAAGAAACATAAAGAATTTATTGAATCATTTCAAAACAGACTCTAAATATTCAATAAATTTGCGACAAGCTCTGTAAAAAGCTCTGCAGGAGTGGCTTCTCCGGCATCTCCGCCCTTGCCTTTGTAATCGTATTCTGCCAGGAGGGAAACCGCCCTCATGGCCTGCCGGAGGGAATAATTGCGTACGGCGGCATCGTATTCCTTCAGAAAATACGGATTCACGCCCAGTACCTTAGCGGCATCTGCGGGGGAAGGATGCGTGGGCATCAGCGCATGGTATTTAAGGATGCGGCTGAAGTGCGTAAAAAGGGGCGCCACCACCATGGGAAGGGCAAAACGCGGCGTCTGGCCTATATGGGCCGATATCTTGAGCGCCTGCGCCACCTGGCGGCAGCTAAGGCACTTGGTGAGTTCGAAGACGCTGAATTGCCGGCTCACGCCCACATTCTTCTCAATGTCTTCCACCGTCACTTCTTTCACCCCTTCGGGAAGGTTTTTCAGGAGCTTGTCCGTTTCTACGGCTATCTTGCCCAGGTCTGTTCCGGAACTTTCCGCCAGCAGCTGGGCGGCCTCGGGATGGATTTTAAGCCCCCGGCCTTCGTAATACGCGGCAATCCACTGGGGCATCTCGTAATCCCTCAGCGCAGGGGAATCCACAATGACCCCCGTCTTGAGCACCGACTTGTACAGCGCACGCCGCTTATCGGCCGACGCGCCGTGCATCAGAATTACCAGCACGGTGCTTTCCAGCGGCTGCTGGCAATACACGGCCAACTCTTCCAGGGATTTCATCTGCTGGGCTTCCTTCACCACCACCAGCTGGCGGTCTGCCATCATGGGGAAGCGGCGGGCGGCGGTGATGACCGTCTCGGCGGTAACATCGGCCCCGTAGCAAATGGTTTCGTTAAAGTCTTTTTCCCATTCCTGGAGGCAGTTGTCAATGATGGCATTGCACACCAGTTCCGGGTAATAGGGTTCTTCACCCATCAGTAAATATACACACTTGAAGATGCCACGGCGGACATCTTCAAGAATGCTTCGGACCTGACGGTCCATTTCTTCGAAACTTTTCTTCGTCAACGTTTCCCCCTCCCGAAACCCCTCCCCTCGGGGGAGGGACTTAGAGTCTGTTTT
>CAJOLS010000062.1 GCA_905235535.1 uncultured Bacteroidales bacterium | reverse complement strand
AATTTTTGGCCATAGGGGGGCCTATGGGTGAAAATTTTTGAGGAAAATTTACCAAAAAGAAACATAAAGAATTTATTGAATCATTTCAAAACAGACTCTCAATTAGCCTATTTTTTGCAGAATGCCCCAACCGACGCAGCCTTTTTTTTCGTCTGATTGATGAAAAAAGTTTTGCAGAATCAAAAAACCGTCTTATCTTTGCAGTGTAATAGAATACTAATACAGCAGAAGAATGGCGCTCATCGAGCTCAAAGAACTTAACAAGACCTACAACAACGGGCAGCCCCTGCACGTTCTCAAAGGCATCAACCTCAGCATCGAGCGGGGGGAATTCGTGTCCATCATGGGCGCGTCCGGCTCCGGCAAGAGTACCCTCCTCAACATCCTGGGCATCCTGGACAATTACGACACAGGTACTTACACCCTGGACGGCACGCTCATCAAGGACCTCACGGAGAAGCAATCGGCCGATTACCGCAACCGCATGATCGGCTTCATTTTCCAGAGCTTCAACCTCATCGGCTTCAAAACCGCCGTGGAAAATGTGGAACTCCCCCTGTATTATCAAGGTGTTCCCCGTCGCAAGCGGCACGAGCTGGCCATGGAGTACCTGGAAAAACTGGGTCTCACCCCCTGGGCCTCCCACTTCCCCAACGAGATGTCCGGCGGCCAGAAGCAGCGCGTAGCCATTGCCCGCGCCCTCATCACCCATCCCCGCATTATCCTGGCCGATGAACCCACCGGCGCCCTGGACTCCAAAACCAGCGTGGAAGTGATGCAGCTGCTCAAACAACTGAACCAGGAAGAGGGCATCACCATCATCGTGGTCACCCACGAAAGCGGCGTGGCCAACGAGACCAACAAGATTATCCATATCAAGGACGGCATCATCGGCCAGATTGAAGAAAACATCCACCACGATGCCTGGGGCGGCCCCCTCATGAAGTGATGAGAATAGAGATTATCCACGAAATTGCCAGTTCCCTCCGGAACAACAAACTCCGTACGGCCCTCACGGGCTTTGCGGTGAGCTGGGGCATTTTCCTCCTGATTGCCCTTCTGGGCGCCGGCAACGGCCTCATGAATTCCTTCATGGGCAACATCAGCGAATACATCTCCCAGAGCATTACGGTGGAGGGCTGGCGCACTTCCCTGCCCTATGCCGGCTACAAGGAAGGCCGCAGCATCCAGCTGGACCAGAACGACGTCAAGTACACCAGGAGCACCCGCTGGGAAGGCATCATAGAGAATGTGGTAACCACCACCCCCGGAAAGAGCGTGGTCCTCTCCCTGAACGGAAACACCGTAAGCGGCTGGATGCCCGGAGTGATGCCGGAGTATCAGGAGCAGGAAAAAATGAAGATGGCCTTCGGCCGCTTCCTCAACCGTAACGATATCCGGGAAATGCGCAAGGTGATAGTCCTTTCCCTGGCCCAGGCCAAGGAACTGGCGCCCGGAAAGCCCGAATCTGTCCTGGGCCGGTGGATCAACGTGGCAGGCATCCCGTTCCGCGTGGTGGGCGTTTACCACACGGACGAGCGCAGCTTCCGCCGCAACTGCCCCATCCCCTACAGTACATATAAGCATGCGTACGACTATTCGGACAAGATAGACGGCATCAACTTCAGCGTGAACGGCCTCAGCACCGAAGCCGAGTTCAAGGCCCTGGAGGCCGAATACACCGGCGCCCTCAAGCGGATGCACAGCATAGACCCTCAGGACAGGCGGGGCCTGTGGGTGAACAACGGATACACGGACAACATGCAGATGAACAAGGCCACCCGGATGATTCGCACAGCCCTGTGGATCCTGGGCCTTCTCACCCTCATCAGCGGCATCGTGGGCGTTTCCAACATCATGCTCATCACCGTGAAGGAGCGCACCCACGAGTTTGGCATCCGCAAAGCCATCGGCGCCAAACCCGGAGCCATCCTGAGGCTCATCATTGCCGAAAGCGTGGTCATCACCGCCGTCTTCGGGTATCTGGGCATGTTCCTTGGGATGGTGGCCTGCCAGGTGATGGACAAAACCATCGGCCAGAATACCGTGAGCATCGGCATGGAAGAAATCCGGATGCTGGTGAACCCCTCCGTGGGCCTGGACGTGGCCCTGGAAGCCACCCTTCTCCTTATTGTTGCCGGCACCCTGGCGGGAATTATCCCGGCCTGGAAAGCCGCCCGTGTCAAACCCATTGAAGCCCTCAGAGCAGAATGAAAAAGTGGATGGATACCGATACTTTCCGGGAAATCCTGGACAGTATTCTCCGGAATAAATCCCGGAGTTTCCTCACTGGCTTCGGTGTGTTCTGGGGCATTTTCATGCTCATGCTTCTGACCGGCGGCAGCCAGGGATTCAAGGAGCTTCTGAACAAGAACTTCGAAGGCTTTGCCCAGAATACCTGCATCATTGCCACCAACAGCACCAACAAGCCTTACAAGGGCTTCAAGAAGGGGCGTACGTGGAATCTGGAATATGCCGATGTGGACCGCCTCAAGTCCATGGTGCCGGAGCTGGAGACCGTCTCCCCCACTGTGAGCCTGTGGGGAAAGACCGTCACCCGCGGGGAAAACACCTCCTCCAGCGCCGTTGTCAAGGGCGCCCGGGCAGATTATGTGAATATCGAAACCCCCAAGCTCATGTACGGCCGATATATTTCGGATGCCGACAACGCGCAGGAGCGCAAGGTGTGCGTCATCGGGAAGCGCGTGTACAGCGAACTGTTCCCGGAGGGCGGAGACCCCTGCGGAGAGCGCATCCGCATTGACGGAAGCTACTATACCGTAGTGGGGGTGGACTGGAAGGACGGCGGCGGCATCAGCATCAACGGACAGGCCTCGGACGCCGTAACCATTCCCATCAACCAGGCCCGCAAGGCGTACAACCTGGGTAAGACCGTGCACCTGCTATGCTTCACGGCCAAGCCCGGCTACGTAATGGAAGACCTCACCCCGCGCGTGCGGCAGATTGTCTCCCGCGCCCACTATATAGACCCTACGGACGAGCAGGCCCTGTTCCTCCTCAATACCCAGCTCATCTTCGGCATTGTGGACAACCTGTTCAAGGGCGTCAACTTCATTGTATGGCTCATCGGCCTGGGAACCCTGCTGGCCGGCGTAATTGGCGTGTCCAACATCATGATGGTGAGCGTGAAGGAACGCACCACGGAGATTGGCATCCGCCGCGCCATCGGCGCCACGCCCCGGCAGATTCTGGGCCAGATTATCTCCGAGAGCATTGTGCTCACCCTGGTGGCCGGTTTGTCGGGAATTGTCTTCAGCGTCCTCATCCTTTCCGGTGTAGAACTGGGAATGACGGAGGACGGCATCCTCAAAGCCGCCTTCCAGGTGCCCTTCGGCACCGCCATGCTGGCGGCCACCCTCCTCACCGCACTGGGCGTAGTGGCCGGGCTGATGCCCGCCATGCGCGCCATGCAGATCAAGCCTGTGGACGCTATGAGAGATGAATAAGATGCCCGGTCGGAGCCGGGCATGACGAAGAGGCCGGGCATGACGTCATTGCCGACTTGATCGGCAATTTCATGAAAGAATATAAAAACGACAATATGAAAAAGTTTGGTAGAATTCTTATGATTGCGCTGGCGGCGCTGGTGTTCATCGGCACTTTTGCCTATCTGTTCAAGCGCTCCCAGCCCAAGGAAACCGTGTACCAGGAGCTCACCCCCTCCCGGGGAGACGTGGTCAAGACCACCGTGGTCACGGGCAAAATCCAGCCCCGCGACGAGGTGAACGTGAAACCGCAGCTCAACGGCATCGTGTCCGAAGTGTACAAGGAAGCCGGCCAGATGGTCCAGAAGGACGAAATCATCGCCAAGCTCAAGGTGATTCCGGACATGAACCAGCTGTCATCGGCCCAGAGCCGCGTGCGCCTGTCCGAAGTGAACCTCAAGCAGGCCCAGATCAATTACGACCGCGAGAAAAAACTCTATGACCAGCAGCTGGTGAGCGCCGAATCCTTCGAGAAGGTGGCCCAGGCCCTCAAACAGGCCCAGGAAGAGCACGCCATCGCCAAGGAAACCCTGGAGATTGTGCGGGACGGCGTTTCCTCCTCCAACAAGAGCGGAAGTACCACCCTCATCCGTTCCACCATCTCCGGCCTCATCCTGGACGTGCCGGTGAAGGTGGGTAACTCCGTCACCATGTCCAACACCTTCAACGACGGCACCACCATCGCCACCGTGGCCAACATGGACGACCTCATCTTCGACGGCAACATTGACGAGACGGAGGTGGGGCGCCTGCACCTGGGCCTGCCCGTACGCATTACCGTGGGGGCCCTTCAGGACCTTTCCTTCGATGCCGCGCTGGAATACATCTCCCCCAAAGCCACCGAGTCCGGCGGAACCAACCTGTTCGAAATCAAGGCTTCCGTGAAGGTCCCCGGGGATGTGGCCATCCGCAGCGGCTACAGCGCCAATGCCGAGATTGTGCTACAGGAGGTGCACGATGTACTCACCCTCGAAGAGAGCGCCCTGCAGTTTGAAGGGGACAGCACCTTCGTGTATGTGATGGGCGCCGCCGGCTATGAGAAACGCCCTGTGGTCACCGGCCTTTCCGACGGCGTCACCATAGAAATCAAAGAGGGGCTCCAGGCCACCGACAAGGTGCGCGGCCCGCAAATCATTAACAGCAAGTAAGCCATGAAAACGCTCCTGATTGCCCTGGCGGTCCTGTCCGCCCCCACCGATTCCCTGCCGGACCTCTCCCACCCCTGGAGCCTGCAGGAATGCATCAACTGGGCCATGGACAACAACCTTACCGTGGCCGGCAGCGGACTCACGCAGGAAGCCCGTACCATTGAAAACCATACGGCCCGGATGTCCTGGCTTCCCTCGGTCAACGGTTCGGCCAGCCAGAACTGGAATTTCGGCCGGGGTCTCGGCGGCAACAATACCTACGAGTACGGCAACACCGCCAGCACCAACTTTTCCGTGGGCGCCAACATGACGCTCTTCGACGGGCTGGCCACCCCCCGCCGCATGCAGATGGCCAAGCTGAACCTGGAGGCCGCCACGGCCGACCTGGCCAAGGCGCGGGACGACGTGAGGGTGCAGGTGGCCCAGGCCTATGTACAGGTCCTGTACGACTACGAGATTTGCGACGTGGCCGCCCGGCAAATGAGCATCGACTCCCTGCAGGTGGTCCGGCTCCAGGGCCTGTTCGACACCGGCCGCGCATCGGCCGCAGAACTGTCCCAGCAGAAAGCCACCCTGGCCCAGAGCCGTGTAACGCTGGTGCAGGCCCGGAACAACATCCGCAACTCCCTGCTGGCACTGGCCCAACTGCTGGAATTCCCCTGCTGGGAAGGGTTCACCGTAGTGAGGCCGGGTGTCCGGTTTGCATCGGCCCTTCTGGACAGCCCCGACGACATTTATGCCGACGCCCTTTCCGTCCGCCCCGGCATCCAGGCCGAACAGCTGCGCCTGCAGGTGGCCGGAAAACAGATTCAGATTGCCAAGGCAGCCCGTTATCCCACCTTGTCCCTGAGTGCCGGCATGGGAACCAACTACTACACCTCCTTTGCCTCCCGTGCGTTCTGGGACCAGCTCAACTCCAATTTCAGCCAGTACGTGGGGCTCTCCCTGAGCGTCCCCATCTTCAACAAGTTCAACCTCCGCAACCAGGTTCGCAGCGCCAAGGTGCAGTACCGGAGCCAGCAGTTGCAGCTGCTCCGGGCGCAGCACAATCTGTATAAGGAAATCCAGCAGGCTTGGAATGCGGCGGTTACTTCCCAGGCCAAGTACGAAGCCTCGCTGGAGGCTGCGGCCGCGGCCGAAGACGCCTTCCAGCTCACCAAGGCCAAGTACGAGAACGGCAAGGCCACCATCACGGAATTCAACGAATCCCTGGCCCGCCTGGTGAAGGCCCAGTCAGACTCCGTCCAGGCCACCTACCAATGCCTCTACCAGACCGCCCTGGTGGAATTCTACCGCGGCGGCCGCCTGACGCTCTAACCTCGGCCTCGGGGGATTCGGGGTCCCCGGATGCGGGGGCTTCCGGAAGTTCTTCCACCAGTTCGTAGTCCAGGAGTTTCTGCTCCAATGAGGTGCTCTTGACGCGGATGCGGAGGGCATCTCCCAGGCGGATGGAACGATGGGAGCGGCGGCCCACGGCGCGGTAACGCTCTTCGTCGAAGATGTAAAAATCGCTCTTGATGGTGCGGTAGGGAACCATGCCCTCTATCTTGGTGGGCTCGATTTCCACGTAGAGGCCCCACTCCGTTACGCCGGACACGTGGCCGTCGAACTCCTGCCCCACCTTGTCCTGCATGAATTCCACCAGCTTGTACTTGATGCTTTCCCGCTCGGCCTCGGCGGCCACCACTTCCCGCTCGGAGGCGTGCTTGCACTGGAGGGCGTAATAATCGGCATTGGCCGATTCCCCTCCAGCCAGGTAGCGGGCCAGCAGGCGGTGTACCATCATGTCCGGATAGCGGCGGATGGGCGAGGTGAAATGCGTGTAGAAATCGAAGGCCAGGCCATAGTGGCCGATATTGTCTGTGGAGTAGCAGGCCTTGGCCATGGAGCGCAGGGCCAGGATTTGGATGGCGCCCATTTCGGGCTTGTCCTTCACCTGAACCATGAGCTGGTTCAGGGCCATGGCTATGTCTTTGCCGTTGCCGATGGGTCCCATCTTATGGCCCAGGTTGCCGGCAAAGTCCCGCAGGCCGCCCAGCTTCTCCATATTGGGCTCGTCGTGGATACGATAGACAAAGGTTTTGGCCTTGGCCTGGGCCCGGCCGTTCATCTTTCCGGCCGTGGCCACATATTCCGCCACGGAACGGTTGGCCAGCAGCATGAACTCCTCGATGAGCCAGTTGGCTTCCTTGGAGAACTTCTGATGGACGCCGACGGGCTTTCCGTTTTCGTCTATGTCCACCTTCATTTCCGGGCGGTCAAAATTGACGGCACCGGCGGCAAAACGCTTCTTACGCAGCTTAAGGGCCAGTTTGTTCAGGATAAGCACGGCTTCCTTTACATCGGCCGGAACGGTTCCGCACTCGGTGTCGGCGCCAAACTCCTGCTCCAGGGCGGCGTCTCCCGCCTCTATGATGGACTGGGCCAGCTCGTAGTCAAAACGATAGTCGGAGATAATGTTGGTGCGGCCGAACCAGGGGTTGAACACCTTGCCCTGGGGCGTAATTTCAAATACGGCCGAGAAGGTAAGTTTTTCCTCCCTCGGGCGCAGGGAACACAGCTTGTTGGAGAGTTTTTCCGGCAGCATGGGCACGGTGCGGTCCACCAGATAGACGGACGTGCCGCGGGCCTGGGCTTCCTTGTCCACCGCCGTGTCCGGCCTTACGTACCAGGTGACGGCAATGTGGACACCCACCTCATAGTTGCCGTTTTCCAGCTTCCGGAAGCTGAGGGCGTCATCGAAGTCCTTGGCGTCCGAGGGATCTATGGTAAAAGTGAGCACCCCCCGGAAGTCCCTGCGGTGGGCGCGGTCCTGGTCTGTAATCTCTTCCGAAATGGAATCGGCCGCATTCTCCACGCTCTTCTCAAAACGATAGGGCAGGCCGAATTCCGCCAGGATGGCGTGCATCTCCGTCTCGTTCTCCCCGGGCATGCCCAGCACGTCCACCACATGGCCGAAGGGGCCCGAAGCGCCGCGCTCCCAGCCGTCCACCACGGCCGCCACCTTCATGCCGCGCACGCCTCCTTCCGGTACCGGTACAGAAATGTCGTAGGGCATGGTCTTGGAGCTCATGAGCACCCAGGCCTGTTTTCCCACGATGTGCAGCAGGCCCACGAACGGGCGGCCGCTCCTTTGCACGATGGAGATGATTTCCCCGCTGCGGCGCTTGGCCGTGCCGGTCTTCTCCTGCGTAACGGCCACCCGCACAATGTCTCCGTGCAGGGCTCCCCGGGTTTTGGAAGCCTTTACATATACGTCTTCTTCTTGTCCTTCCATGCGGACGAAGGCAAATCCGTCACGGGACATGAGCACCGTTCCCTCAAATTCGGGAACGGTACGTACTTTCTTGTGGTTCTTGCGGTTGGGGCTGTTTTTGCGTTTGGACATAGCTTGGGATTCTATCCTGCAAAGATACGCAAATTCTGTCAGCGGTACAACTCACGGAGCACCTGAAGGGATTTTACCTGGATGTTGGTGTCGGTATGGTAGGAAAGGTAGCGCAGCAGCACCTCGCAGAGGGCGTTCCGGTTTTCCCCGGACAGGGGAAGGAGCATGGATTCCTCGAAGCTGCTTTCCAGAAAAGGTTTCAGGCGCTGCAGGTGTTCCCCGGCGAAGGGGGCAATGTCCTGCAGGGTGGGCCGAAAGCCCAGCGCCCCCGCCAGTTCCAGCAGGAAGCGGATGTGGAAATTGGAAAAATCGCTTTCCAGGGCATCCAGGGTAAGGATGCTGCCCACACACCACTCAAAGAGCCCGTCCTCGTTGGTGCCGTCCCGAAGGGTTCTCAGCAGCACTTCGGAGAGGAAGAGGGTCATGGTGTTTTTGTGGATGTTGTTCCGGATGCCGGAGAGGGCCTCTTTGGGGCCGATTTTCCTCAGGCTCCAGAGCTCCGACCTGGGGTTTTCCACCACTTCGGCCTCCAGGATGTTGAGCGGAAGGAAGCGCGACATGCCGGCCTTGGCGCCGGAGTGCACCAAAAAACCGCGCCGGCCCCACTCCCGTGAAAGGGTATGGACCACCAGCGCGTTTTCTCCTACCTTGGTAGAGGACAGTACAATAAGGTCTATGATGGCTTTTTCCATCTACTGCTTGAGGAAATCCGCCATGGCCCGGAGGGCCTTGCCGCGGTGGGAGATGGTGTTTTTCACCGCCTCACCCAGCTGGGCGTTGGTTTTCTCGTAGCCTTCGGGGACAAAGATGGGGTCGTACCCGAAACCTCCCCGGCCGGCGGGTGCATAGGCGATGCGGCCTTCCATTACGCCGTCGAAGAAGTGGTGCTCCCCGTTTATGACAAGGGTGACGGAAGTGCGGAAGCGGGCACGGCGGTTGGCCTTGGCGGTGGATACGCCGTTGGTGCGGGCCATGGCGGCCTCTTTTTCCCGGCGGGCCATTTCTGTGAGAAGTTTGGCCATGTTGGCCTTGGAGTCTCTTTCGGGGCCGGCATAGCGGGCGGTTTCCACGCCCGGGGCACCGCCCAGGATGTCAACTTCCAGGCCGGAATCATCGGCAAAACAGGGGAGTCCGGTTTTTTTACAGATGTAATCGGCCTTCTGCATGGAGTTGGCCCTGAGGGTATTTCCCGTTTCCGGGATTTCTTCTTTGATACCCAGCGATGCGGGGGTAACGAGCTCAAAACCCTCGCCCAGAATTTCTTCAGCTTCCCGGATTTTCCCGGGGTTGCCCGTTGCAAATACAATCTTCATACGATACACTTTTTCTAACCGTCGGCAAAGATAGTGATTATTTTTGTATCTTTGCCCTCTGGCATCTTCTTTGGAAGACGAATGGCGTTTTGAAAGCGATGAACATGAAAAGACCCTTTATACTGCTGGCCCTTGCGGCCTTCTTTTTTGCATCGGCCCCCCTGGCATCGGCCCAATCCAAAAGTTTTACCATGGCCAAATGGGTGGAAGTCTATAATTCCATCCTGCGGGAGCTGAACCGCTCTTATGTAGATTCCCTGGAAGTGGGACGCATCCAGCGGGCTGCCGTGGATGCCATGCTGTCGGCCCTGGACCCTTATACGGTGTATGTCCCGGAGGAAGAGCAGGAAGATTTCCGGATGATGCTCACCAATACGTACGGAGGCATAGGCGCCGTCATTTACAAGCCCGATGTGAACGGCAACGTCATCATCAACGAGCCCTATGAGTTCTCCCCGGCCGCCAAGGCGGGTCTTCGCTGCGGAGACGAGGTGCTGGCCATCGACGGCGTTTCCACCCACGGCCTCACCAGCGCCCAGAGCAGCGACCGCATGAGGGGCAAGCCCGGCACCACCGTGGTGCTCACCGTGAAAAAAATCCGCGGCGCCACCGAGGATATTCCCGTGGTGCGCCAGCGCATTTCCCTCCCCTCGGTACAGTATGTGGACATGCTCAACGATTCCGACGGCTACATCCTCCTGGACAAGTTCACGGACGGGGTGAGCCAGGACATCCGCGAGGCCTGCCACATCCTTAAAAAATTCGGCATGAAGCGCCTGGTGCTGGATTTGCGCGGTAACGGCGGCGGCCTGCTGCATGAGGCTGTGAACATTGTTTCGCTGTTCGTTCCCCGCGGCTCGGTGGTGGTAACCGCCAAGGGCCGTGCAGAAGGTTCCGAGCAGGTTTACAAGACCACCACGGACCCGGTGGATACGGAGATTCCCATCCTGATTCTGGTGGATTCCGGCAGTGCATCGGCCTCGGAGATTGTTTCCGGCGCCCTGCAGGATTACGACCGCGCCACCATCGTGGGCACCCGCACCTACGGAAAGGGCCTGGTGCAGAGCATCCGCCCGCTGCCCTACGACGGCCAGCTCAAGGTGACCACCGCCAAATACTACACGCCTTCGGGCCGATGTGTCCAGGCCATCGATTATTCCCACCGCAACGAAGACGGCAGCGTGGGCTTCATCCCGGACTCCCTCACTCACGAGTTCACCACGGCCCACGGCCGCAAGGTGCGTGACGGCGGCGGCATCACCCCGGATTTCAAGGTGAAGGCCCAGCCCTATTCCCGTCTCACTTATTCCCTGGTCCTGAATGGAATCGTGGAGCAGTATGCCCTCAAATTTGTCTGCGAGCATGAGAGCATTCCCGCCGTAGATCAATTCCATTTCACAGATTACGAAGACTTTGTTGCCTTCGCTTCCGACAAGGAGTTCGACTACCGTTCCTCGGCCCGGGCCCTGTTCGACGATATGAAGAAAGCCCTTACGGAAGATGGCCTTACGGAAACGGTTTCCAAGGAATTGTCGGCCTTAGAGAAGTCCCTGGATATGGATAAGGCCACGTTCCTGCGTCTGAAAAAGGACGAAATCATCCCCTTCATCGAGGAAGAGATTGTGGCCCGGTACTATTTCCAGATGGCCAGTATCCGCATCCGTGTGCGTTACGACACCCAGCTGCACGAGGCCCTGAAGCAGCCCGCCATCAGCTGGTAGCGGCGCTGCGGCGTAAGTCGTAAAGGGCGCAGAGGGTTAGAGCAGGGACACCAGCAGGAAGAGGAAGTGGGCGATGATGCCTGCACACAGGCCGGCGATGGTATGGGCTCCCAGCGCCTTGGAGATGACTTTGCGGTAGCCCAGGGAATCCAGCATGGCGGTGTGGGTGGAGAGGTAACCGCTCCAGCACATGCCGATGGCGGTGAACACCGCGATGGCGTTGCCGTCCAGGATGCCGGCGGCGTCGAAGGTGGGCAGCAGGCCCAGGGCGGCCCCCACGGCACCCAGCGCCGTCATGGGGAAAGCGATGAGCTCCATGCTGGTAAAGCCGAAGAGCCATTCGAACACCCAGTGAATCTTTTCGGCCAGCCAGGGAAGGATGGGAACGCCCTGCGAGGAAGAGCCGTCATACACGCCGGAATCTCCGGGGCCGAAGGTAATCATAATTACGGCCGTGGTAATGATGAGTACGCCCGGAATAATCTGCAGGCCCAGCTCCACACCATTCTTTCCTCCGTCCAGGATGGCGTTCAGAAAGCGCATGAAAACGCCGTCTTTCCTCTGGGCCTCCACCGTTTCCGGGGCCGATTCTTCCAGGGTGGCGGCCACGGGGGAATCCAGCTCCGGATAATCTTTGAGGCAGCTGCGCTGCATCAGGCGCGTGGAGATGATGGAACCGCAGATGGCGCCCGCAAGGCCCACCAGGGCGGCAGTCACCTGCGTGTAGCCCACCATGGTGATGATGACCACGAAACCCATGCCAAAGGCCGTTCCGAAGTTGGTGAGCGAAATGAGCTGGTATTTCTTGAAGTAAGAGGAAAACTTCTTGTCCTTGGAAAGGGCTATGATGGCCGGGTTGTCCGAAAGGAACGTCATCACACCGCCCAGGGCCGCCACACCGGGCAGGTTGTAGAGCGGTTTCATCAGCGGACGCAAAATCCGCTCCAACAGGCTCACTACCCCAAATTCCGACATCAGCTTGGACAGGGCGCCGGTGAGCACGGTAATACCCATCAGGTAGAATACGGTGTTAAGCAGCAAGTCGTGCGCCGTGTTCATGATGGTCTTGATCATGTTGGCGCTGCCCATGCGGTATCCCAGCAGGGAAAAGACAACGATGAGAAGCGTTAAGAAAACAATGGCCTCCACAATGCTTCTGGAGGGTCTGTGCTTGAAGGGTTTCATTGGGTAAGTTGGGAAAGAGTCCAGATATATGCTTTGTCCCCGCGGCGGGGATGGATGCGTTCTCCGGGGGCGGCGTCGGCGTTCACCCGGTCCCGGGGCATGGCCTCCAGCGGAACGGCCACGGAACAGCGGACGCCCTGGGGAACCTCCTCCACGGGCTTGAAGTCCAGCCAGAGGTCTTCCAGCTTCATTTCCAGCATACCGGTGGTATTGCCGATAAACATCAAGTCCTGCCCCTTGTGCAGCGGCGTGGCCTCCACTTGAATCTCGGCCACTCCTATCTTGGCAAACCAGTTGGTCACCTTTCCCACATACACCTTGGTGCGGGTGGCGCTGCTGCCGTATTTGGCGCTCCACTCGCCCATGGGCGCACCCAGGTAATACCCGTCCCAGAAGCCCCGGTTGAACACGGTGGCCAGGCGCTCTTTGCAGGAAGCCCCCAGCGACGGGGTGAAGGTTCCGTCGGCTACGGCATCGGCCGCTTCCCGGTAACACTCCGAGGTTATCTTCACGTAGTCTGCGCTGCGGGCCCGGCCTTCAATCTTGAAAACCTTCACGCCCGCCTCCACGAATTTGTCTATGAAGCCGATGGTACAGAGGTCCTTGGGAGACATGAGGTATTTGTTGTCTATGTGCACCTGGAAGCCCGTTTCGTAGTCCGTGACCACATAGCCGCGGCGGCACACCTGCATGCAGGCGCCGCGGTTGGCGCTTTCCCCATAGGCCGCCAGCGACAGGTAGCACTTGCCGGAAGTGGCCATGCAGAAGGCCCCGTGGGCAAACATTTCTATGCGCACAGGCCGGCCGGAAGGGCCGCAGATATTCTCGGAAAGAATGGCCTGGTGAATGGCCTTCACTTGCTCCAGATTCAGTTCCCGGGCCAGCACCACAACATCGGCCCACTGGGAATAAAAGCGCAGGGACTCTATGTTGGAAATGCTCAGCTGCGTGGAAATATGCACCTCCAGGCCTATCTTCCGGCAGTAGAGGATGCAGGCCATATCCGAGGCAATGATGGCATCCACCCCGGCGGCCCTGGCGGCGTCCAACGTTTCGTAGGCTGCCTGCAGGTCCTCCCCGAAGAGGGTGATATTCAGCGTCATATAGCCCCGGATGCCGTACGCACGGCAAATGCGCATAATCTCCGGAAGGTCTTCGCGGGAGAAATTGTTGGCCGAATGCGACCGCATGTTCAGATGGCCGATGCCGAAGTACACGGAATTGGCCCCGCCCTCCACGGCGGCGGTAAGGCAGCCGAAGTTGCCCGCAGGAGCCATGATCTCCAGTTCCCTCCGGTCCATCATTTGGCGCGGCCCACCAGGGAATCGGCAAAGTTTTTGAGGGCCTCGAAGCCCGAGGCGTCCATGGATGCGGCGGAAGCCTTTTCGATGGCGCTGCCGCTAAGCCGGCCGATGGCTTCCCGCGCCGCCTTCGCAATGCCCACGCCTTCGTAAATGTCCATGACGCGGTCTATCTTGTCCTGCTTCTGCCCTTCCGTGACGGCCGGGGCGGCCAGGGCTTCTTCCAACCCCTTGGCTCCCAGTTCCTTGGCCTTCACGGTGAGCCAGGACTTCTTCTCGTTCAGGATGTCTCCGCCTATGGGCTTTCCAAACACCTTCTGGTCTCCGTAGGCATCCAGGTAATCATCGGCCACCTGGAAGGCCAGGCCCAGCTCGTAGCCGTAGTCGTACAGGCACTGCTGGTTGTGGGCATCGGCCCCGGCGATGAGGGCGCCCATCTGCGCGGCGCAGGCGATGAGCTCGCCCGTCTTGAGGCCTATCATCTTCATATACGCATCCATGGGCACCATGCCGCACTGCTCGAAGTCCATGTCCAACTGCTGGCCGTCACAAACCTGGGCCGCCGTCCTGGAGAACAGCTCCAGCACCTGCGGCAAAACCGCGGCGGGCGCCTGGGCCACGCGCTTGTATGCGTCAATGCACATCACGTCCCCGCTCAGGATGGCCGTGTCCTCATTCCACTTTTTCCATACCGTGTCGTGGCCGCGGCGAAGGGGGCTGCGGTCCATGATGTCGTCGTGGATGAGAGTGAAGGTATGAAACACCTCCAGGCCCGCCGCCGGCTGTAGGACGGACGGCGTAAACTCCTGGGCATAAATGCCATACGTGGTAAGGCACAGCCGGGGACGGATGCGCTTTCCGCCAATGGACACCATGTAGCGGAGAGGGTCGTACAGGCCGGTGGGCTCTGCCTGGAACTCTATGTTTTGGAAAAGGTCCTTTACAGCCTTGTCAATAGCGGATTCGGTAATCATGGGATGTGTTATTTATGCAAATATAGCCATTTTTCTTTTAAGCGAATATTCCGTACCTTTGTATAAATACAAAGACTTTCCCGATATGAACGTATTTCCCGGCAAATGGATGGCCTCCGTGGCGGCCCTCACCCTCCTGGTTTCCTGCGGCGAAAAGACGCCCGTTTACAAGGATGCACAGAAAAGCGCCCAGGAAAGGGCCGATGACCTCCTCTCCCGCATGACCCTGGAAGAAAAGCTGGGGCAGCTGCTGTGCCCCTTAGGCTGGCCCATGTATGAAAAAATTCCCGGTCAGGCCGGGAATGACGACGCCCTCGTGCGCATCTCGGACGCTTACCGGGAGTTTATCCAGAAACAGCACGGCGGCATGCTCTGGGCCACCTTCCGGGCCGATCCCTGGACGCGCAAGACCCTGGAGAACGGCCTCAACCCCAGGCTGGCCGTACAAACATACAACGCCCTCCAGCACTATGCCATAGACTCCACCCGCCTGGGCATTCCCATCATCCTGGCCGAGGAAGCCCCGCACGGGCACATGGCCATAGGCACCACGGTGTTCCCCACTTCCATCGGCCTCAGCGCCACCTGGGACACCGAACTCATAGAGCAGGTGGGAAAGGTGACAGGCTCCGAGCTCATGGCCCAGGGCGGCACCATAGGCTACGGCCCGGTGATAGACCTCTCCCGCGAACCCCGCTGGTCCCGCGTGGAAGAAACCTACGGAGAAGACGTTTACCTCACCTCCCAGCTGGCATCGGCCATGGTGAGGGGAACCTCCTCGGAGGGCGTCATCTCCACCCTCAAGCATTTTGTGGCGTACGGCATCCCCGAGGGCGGGCACAACGGAAGCCCCTCCCATATAGGCCCCCGGGACCTGGAGGAGAATGTGCTGCCCACCTTTCAATCGGCCATTGACAACGGCGCATTAAGCGTCATGACAAGCTACAACACCATAGACGGCATCCCCACCACTTGCAACGAAGAGCTCCTCACCGGCGTGCTGCATGACCGTTGGAACTTCCGGGGCTTCGTGGTGAGCGACCTGGAAAGCATAGACGGCATCTACACCAGCCACCATGTGGCCTCCAGCCGGAAAGAAGCCGGAGAAATGGCCTTGAAGGCCGGCGTGGACGTGGATCTGGGCGCCCACTGCTATGCCCTCCTCAAAGAATCCGTGGAAGAAGGCCGATTGGACGTGTCCTACGTGGACCGCGCCGTGAAGCGGGTGCTCATCCGCAAGTTCGAGGCCGGCCTGTTTGACAACCCCTACCTTCCCGAAGATGCGGCAGACGGCGTACGCAGCGCCGAAAACGTGGCCGTAGCCGCCCAGGCCGCCCGCGAAGGCGTCACCCTTTTGAAAAACAACGGCGTACTGCCCCTGAGGGCCGGAACAAGGATTGCGCTCATCGGCCCCAACGCCCACAACCAGTACAACCAGCTGGGAGACTACACCGCCCCCCAGGCCGATGAAAACGTGGTCACCATGCTGGAAGGCCTGCAGAAGGCCGGAGCCGCCGTCACCTACGTGAAAGGCTGCGCCGTGAGGGACACCAAAACGGGCGAGATAGCCCAGGCCGTCCAGGCCGCCAGAAGGGCCGATGTGGCCGTGGTGGTGGTGGGAGGCTCATCGGCCCGTGACTTCCGCACCAAATACATTGACACCGGCGCCGCCGTGGTGGACCAGACCGCCGTTTCCGACATGGAGGCCGGCGAGGGCTTCGACCGCAGCACCCTGGGCCTGCTGGGCCTGCAGCCGCAACTTTTGAAAGAACTCAAGGCCACCGGCACGCCGCTGGTGGTGGTGTACATCGAAGGCCGGCCGTTGGAGAAGAACTGGGCGGCCGAAAATGCCGACGCCCTCCTCACCCTCTGGTACCCCGGAGGGGAAGGCGGCACCGCCCTGGCCGATGTGCTCCTGGGCCGCTACAACCCGGCCGGACGCCTGTCCGTAAGCGTTCCGCGCAGCGTGGGCCAGCTTCCCGTGTACTACAACCGCAAACTCCCCTACAGCCACGACTACGTGGAGGAAAGCGCCGCCCCGCTGTACCCTTTCGGCTATGGCCTCAGCTATACCACGTTTGAGTATAAGAACCTTCGCCTTATTTCTCCCTCCGCTGAATCGAAGGATGGTGCGATAGCTTGCGCGGTAGATATAACCAATACCGGCAACATGGCCGGGGACGAGGTGGTGCAGGTGTACATCCGGGACCTCGTGGCCTCCACGGCCCGGCCCCGCAAGCAGCTGTGCGCCTTCCGCCGCGTGAAAGACATCCCGGCGGGGGAAACCGTTACCGTAACCCTCCCGCTGGAGCGCAGCGCCTTCGAACTGGTGAACCCCGCCATGCAGCGCGTGGTGGAGCCCGGGGAATTCGAAATTCAGGTAGGGGCTTCCTCCGACGACATAAGACTAAGAGTCTGTTTTGAAATGATGCAATAAATTTATGTTTCTTTTTGGTAAATTTTCCTCAAAAATTTTCACCCATAGGAACCCCCTATGGCCAAAAATTTTCAAGAAAAATTTCCACAAAAATAAACTACAAATAAAAATATCAATCATTTCAAAACAGACTCTAAAACAAACCATCCGATATGAATAGCCTCATCATGCTGCTTGCCGCTGTCCTTCCCTACTGGCAGGACATCAACACCACCTCCGTAAACGCCGAAACCCGGCGCACGGAAGTGATTTACTTCGCCAGCCGTGCCGACGCTCTCTCCAAGGGCTTCCGCGACAGCGAAAACTACAAGAGCCTTAACGGCACCTGGGACTTCAAGTATTTTGAAGACCACCGCACCATGGCCGTTCCGCAGGCCTGGGACAAAATCCAGGTTCCCGGCAACTGGGAGGTCCAGGGCTGGGGTACCGCCATCTACACCAACATTCCCTACGACTTCTGCCCCAAAGACCCCGTGGCCGGTGTGCTGCCGGAGTCTGTTCCGTCGGCCCTGTACCACCGCACATTTACCGTGCCGGAAAGCTGGAAGGGACGTGAGGTGTACCTGAACCTGGCCGGTACCAAGAGCGGCACCTACGTCATTGTGAACGGACAGGAGGCGGGTTACTGCGAAGACTCCAAAGACCTCGCCCGCTTCCGCATCACGGACTATGTGAAGGACGGAGAAAACGACCTCCTGCTCCAGATTTACCGCTACACCCAGGGCTCCTGGCTGGAAGACCAGGACTTCTGGCGCATCTCCGGCCTGGAACGGGACGTTTACCTCTCCAGTGAGAAGGTCCACAACGGATTCAACTTCCAGGTGGTCTCCACCACCACGCCGGACTTCCGGGCCGGCCTGTTCCAGCTGAGGATGCACGCCGACGTTCCCACCGAGGTGTTCTACGAACTGCTGGACGCCCGGGGAATGGCCGTGTCCGATGCCAAGTTTGAGTTTGCCGGAGACATCCTCTCCGTAACGGACACCATTCCGGATGCCAGACTCTGGACAGCCGAAACGCCCAACCTGTACACCCTGGTTCTCCAAGTAAACGGGGAATACACCCGCTTCCACGTGGGTTTCCGCCATCTGGAGATTGCAGAGATTCCCGATCAGGCCGGGAATGACGGGACAACCCGTATGGTAAAAGCCTTCCTGGTGAACGGCCAGCCCGTCAAGTTCAAGGGCGTGAACCTGCACGAGCACAACCCCTACACCGGCCACTACACCACCCGGGAGAATATCCTCCAGGACCTCAAGCTCATGAAGCTGGCCAACATCAACGCCATCCGCACCTGCCATTACCCGCAGCAGCGGGAATTCTACGAGCTGTGCGACTCCCTGGGATTCTATGTGTACGACGAGGCCAACATCGAAACCCACGGTTTTGGTTACGAGCCCGCCAAGACGATGGCCAACAAAACCGAATGGATGGCCAAGCACATGGACCGTACCCTCAACATGTACTACCGCACGGCCAACTATCCTTGCGTCACCCTTCTTTCCCTTGGCAACGAGGCCGGCAACGGCACCATTTTCTACGAAACCTACAAAGCCCTCAAGGCCCTGGAAAAGGACGGCATGAACCGTCCCGTGGTGTATGAGAGGGCCGGCAGCAACTGGAACACCGATTTCCAGAACCCCATGTACCCCGGCGCCGAATGGCTCAGGCGCATGGGCGAAACTTTTTCCGAGAAACCCGTCGCCCTTTGTGAGTATTCCCACGCCATGGGCAATTCCAACGGCTCCATAGACTGGATGTGGGACCAGTTCTATGCCCACGTGCATCTGCAGGGCGGTTTCATCTGGGACTGGGTGGACCAGGGCCTGTACGACAGGGAGCGTGGCTGGACGTATGGCGGAGACTACGGCCCGGAAGATGTTCCCTCCGACGGCAACTTCTGCTGCAACGGCCTGGTGAACCCGGACCGGGACCCTCACCCCGCTTTCTATGAAATCAAGCACGTTTACCAGAATGTAAGCATCCGTGCCGTGGATGCGGAAAACGGCGTTTTCGAGATTGTCAACCGCAACTATTTCACAGACCTGGCACCCTACACGGTCCAATACTGGGTGGAACGGGACGGCAAACGTCCCTTCTGGTGGTTCAAGCGCAAACTGCACTTTGGCACCGCGCCCCAGACGGCAGAACAGTTTCAGGCAAAGCTTCCCAAGATGAAAAAACCCGGCCAGTACCGCATCTTCTTTGAAGTGTCCACGGCCAGGGATATGCCTCTTCTGGAAAAAGGCACCATAGCGGCCTGTGACGAGATTCTCCTTCAAGACAGCACCGCCCCCCGCAAGGTGCGTGAGGCCAAGGGCGGCCTGAAATTCACCAGTGGGGACACCCAGGTGGTGGTTCGCAGTGACAAAGTGGAACTGGTGTTCGACAAGGCCGACGGCTTCGTCAAAACCTGGAAAGTGAAGGGCGTGGACATGGTGGAGCCCTCCTTCGGCATCCGGCCCAATTTCTGGCGCGCTCCCATTGACAACGACTACGGCAACGGCGCCCCCAGGCGTGCGGCACAATACAAAGAGCCGGGCAAGCCCACGGACGTAAATGCCTCCAAACAGGAGGACGGCACCGTCCTCATTACCGTGACGGGCCAGGGCGTGCGTGCCTGCGAGAAATACACCGTTTACCCCGACGGCACCCTCAAGATAGAGGTCCAGACCGCCGCAGGGGAAAACAAGGATGTGGAAATCCCCCGCCTGGGCTTCCGCATGAGGGTGGCCGATGACGCCTTCCGCTACTTCGGCCGGGGCCCCGTAGAAAACTACTGGGACCGTTCCTCCTGCACCTTCAAACGCATCTGGAATTCCTCCGCAACGGCCGAATACTATCCCTACGTGCGTCCCCAGGAAACCGGTCACCATACAGATACGGACTGGCTTGCCATCGGCGGCCTTACCGTGGTGCGCACAGAGGCCCATCCCTTTGAATTCAACGCCTTGCGCCTTGCCGTGGAAGACCTGGACGGCGGGCAGGAGAAATCCAGGACCCACCTTTGCGACGTGCATCCCCGCAACATCACGGAACTGTGCATAGACTACCGCCAAAGCGGTGTGGGCGGCTACGACAGCTGGGGCTCCCGTCCCGAAAAGGCCCGCACCCTCTGGAATACCGAAAGCTATTCCTACTCCTTCATCCTCACCCCCGACAAACCCCAAAAAGCCATCCGATATGAATAAGTGGATCCCTGCGCTGGGGCTGGCCCTGCTGCTGACCGCCTGCGAAGAAAAACCTTACGGAGCCCTGCCCTCTCCTTCCCAGATAGCCTGGCAGGATATGGAAATGAATATATTCTGCCACTTTGGCCCCAACACCTTCACCGGGCTGGAATGGGGCGAAGGCACCGAAGCCGAAGATATCTTCAACCCCACCGCCCTGGATTGCCGGCAGTGGGTGCGGACCGCCAAGGCGGCGGGCTTCAAGGGCATCATCCTAACGGCCAAGCACCATGACGGATTCTGCCTGTGGCCCAGCCCCGCTTCCACGCACACCGTGCGGGAAAGCTCCTGGCGAAACGGCCAGGGAGACGTTCTGAAGGAACTCTCCGAGGCCTGTGCAGAGGAAGGCGTCAAGTTTGGCGTTTACATCTCTCCCTGGGACAGAAACGACCCCCATTACGGCACGCCGGAATACAACGACGTCTTTGTCCAGACCCTGGAAAGCGTGCTGGGAGGCACCTACGGGCCCGTTTTCGAGCAGTGGTTTGACGGGGCCAACGGAGAAGGTCCCAACGGGAAGAAGCAGGTTTACGACTGGCCGCTGTTCAACGGAACGGTGTTCAAACACCAGCCCCAGGCTGTCATTTTCTCTGACGTGGGCCCCGGCTGCCGCTGGGTGGGCAACGAAGAAGGCCACGCCGGCCGCACCAACTGGGGCACCCTGAACACGGAAGGCTTCACCCCCGGACAGGGAGGCCCTTCACAGCAGTCGCTGAACGAAGGAGATTGCTCCGGCTCCCGCTGGGTGCCGGCTGAGACAGATGTTTCCATCCGACCGGGCTGGTTCTGGAGAGAATCCGAGAACGACAAGGTGAAAAGCGTGAACGAGCTCCTGAAAATCTACTACGAAAGCGTGGGCCGCAATTCCCTGCTGCTTCTGAATGTTCCGCCGGACACCCGCGGCCGCCTGCATGAGGTGGACTCTACCCGCCTGATGGAATTCCGCGCCGCCCTGGACCAGATTTTTGCCCAGGATTTGGCCGTGAGCCAGAAGCGCAAAGGACAGGTGTGGACAGTAAAGGTGAACCCTGAAAAGCCCTTCAACCGGGTGGCGCTCACCGAAGACATTGCCAAGGGCCAGCGGGTGGTTTCCTTTATGATAGAGGCCCGCACGGCTGAAGGCTGGGAGAGGCTGGCGGAGGAAAGCACCATCGGCCACAAGCGCATTGTCCTGGTGCCCGAAACCTGCACCTCGGAGGTGCGTGTCACCGTCACCGATGCCCTGGCCAAACCGCTGCTGGGAAAAATCGGCCTGTATTACGATTCCATTTATTCTGAATAATCTATGAAAAACGTTGCCTTAGCCCTTGCCAGCGGCGGTCCGCGCGGCTTTGCCTACATCGGCGCCATTGAGGAACTGCAAGCCCGGGGTTATACCATTACCTCCGTGGCCGGTGCCAGCGCCGGCTCGCTGGTGGGCGGCATCTTCGCCGCCGGAGGACTGCAGCCCTTCAAGGAGTGGCTCTTCAGCCTGGACCCTGTGAAAGTGATGGCCCTCATGGACGTGTCCGTGAGCAAGAATTTCCTGGTGAAGGGAGAGAGAGTGATCAAGGAAATCAAGTCCTTTGTTCCGGATGTGAACATAGAGGATTTGCCCATTCCGTTTACGGCCGTCGCCACGGACCTTTATACCGGAGAGGAAGTGATTTTCCGGAAAGGGCCGCTTTTCAGCGCCATCCGGGCCTCCATCTCCATCCCGTCCATGTTCAAGCCCGTGAAGTGGAAGGGACGCACGCTGGTAGATGGCGGCATGGTGAATACCTTCCCCCTCAACCGCGTGCAGCGCACTCCCGGGGACATCCTGGTGGGCTTCAACGTGAACCAGATAGACGCCGCCCAAATCCAGGGTTTTCTGGACAGCCGCGCCGCCATAGCCAAGGAAAAGGAGACCGAGCACAACCTGCTGGCCCGCATCCAGGCGGGGATGCAGCAGAGGCAGCTGGAAGCATCGGCCAGCAACAGCTGGATTCCCGTAGGGGCCGACGACAACTTCGCCTCCATCCTCCAGCGCAGCTTCGGCATCATGAACTGCAGCCTCTCCCGCATGGGGATTGAACTGATGCCGCCGGACGTGCTGGCCAGCCTGCCCTACGATTCCTACCACGGCGTGTACGGCTATTCCCGCGCCGAGGAAATTGCCACCCTGGGCCGCCAGCTCATGGCCGACGCCCTGGACCAGTACGAAAAGAAGGATGCCTAAGACGGTCACCATCAAGGATATCGCCCGGGAAGCGGGGGTTTCGCCCTCGCTGGTTTCCTTCGTGTTCAACGGAAAGAACCGCGTGGGAGAACAGACCCGCCAGCGCATCCTGGAAGTGGCCGAAAAGCTGGGATACCGCACCGGACAGGCCGCGCGGGTGCCCTGGCCCGCCGCCCGGCTCATTGGGGTCATTGTTCCGTCTTTGGACGCCGCCCCTTTGCAGGCGCTGTCCGACTGCGCCTACCGCCGGGGCTACACCGTGCTTTTTGCATCGGCCCAGAACGACCCTGTGAGATTCTGCCACCTGGTGCGCGCCCTGGCCCAGAAAGGAGTGGAGGGCTTCGTGGCCTCTCCCCTTCCCGGGGAGGAAAAAGACTGCCTCACCGCCCTGCAAGTCACCGAGAAACCTTTTGTCCCCCTGGGAAACCAGCCGGACCAAACCATACAAGAATTAATACAAAAGATATGAGTAAACTTACCATTTCCGGAAACGCCCTCCCGGGCCTGCCGTGGGAAGACCGCCCGGCCGGATGCAACGCCCCCATGTGGCGCTACAGTGCCAATCCCGTTATTCCCCGCAACCTCCTTCCGGACTCCAACAGCATCTTCAACAGCGCCGTGGTTCCCTTCAAGGACGGCTTTGCAGGGGTGTTCCGCTGCGACGACACCAACCGCCGCATGACCCTCCATGCCGGCTTCTCCAAGGATGCCGTGCACTGGGACATCGACCCCCACACCATACGCTTCGAAGGAGCCCAGCCCGAAGTGGGCCAGTGGGTCTATGGGTACGACCCCCGCGTGGCCTTCATCGAAGACCGCTTCTGGGTAACCTGGTGCAACGGCTATCACGGCCCCACCATAGGCATAGCCTGGACCACGGATTTCAAGACTTTCCACCAGGTGGAGAACGCTTTCCTGCCCTACAACCGCAACGGCGTGCTCTTCCCCCGCAAGATCAATGGCCGGTATGCCATACTCTCCCGCCCCTCCGACACCGGCCACACCGCCTTCGGAGACATCTTCTACAGCGAATCTCCGGATATGGAGTTCTGGGGACGCCACCGCCACGTAATGGCTCCCGCCCCGTTTGAGCAGAGCGCCTGGCAGTGCATGAAGATTGGCGCCGGTCCCGTTCCCATCGAAACCTCGGAAGGATGGCTGCTGTTCCACCATGGCGTGCTGCACAGCTGCAACGGGTACGTTTACAGCTTTGGCAGCGCCCTGCTGGATTTGGACCGGCCCTGGAAGGTGATTGCCCGTAGCGGCCCCTACCTCATCAGCCCCCAGATGCCGTACGAATGCATGGGAGACGTTCCCAACGTGTGCTTCCCCTGTGCCGCCCTGCACGACTCCGCCACCGGCCGCATAGCCGTTTACTACGGCTGCGCCGACACCGTCACCGGCCTGGCCTTCGGCTACATCCCGGAAATCATAGACTTCACCAAGAAGACGAGCATAGTGTAGCATTGCCTATGAGACACCTGACCACCTTTGCAGCTACGCTGCTTGTTTCCGCTGCCCTCCACGCCCAGACCGAATGGGTGAACCCCTTCATCGGCACCTCCAATTTCGGGGCCTGCAACCCCGGGGCCGTGGTCCCCAACGGAATGATGAGCGTAAGCCCTTTCAACGTAATGGGCTCGCAGCTGAACACCTGGGACAAGGACAGCCGCTGGTGGAGCACGCCCTACGTGGCAGAGAACCGTTTCTTCACCGGCTTCACGCACGTGAACCTCTCCGGCGTGGGCTGTCCGGAGCTGGGTTCGCTGCTCACCATGCCCACCACAGGGCCGTTGCAGGTGGACTACCATATCTATGGCAGTGAGTACCGGAACGAGGTGGCGCATCCCGGCTACTACAGCGTAGAGCTTCTGAGCGGCATCCGGGCCGAAGCCACCGTCACCACCCGCAGCTCGCTGGAGCGCTACACCTTCCCCGGCGGAGAGGGAAACATCCTCCTGAACCTGGGCGAAGGCCTTACCAACGAGAGCGGCGCCACGGTGCGGCGGCTTTCGGCCACGGAGATTGAGGGCGTCAAGCTTATGGGCACCTTCTGCTACAACCGCAATGCCGTTTTCCCGCTGTACTTTGTGCTTCGCGTGAACAAGGCGCCCTCATCGGCCGGTTACTGGAAAAAACAGCGCCCCATGACGGCCGAGGCTGCCTGGGATGCCGACGCCGGCCAGTATAAGATTTATGCCAACTACACGCGGGAAATGAGCGGGGACGACATTGGCTACTGGTTCCACTACGAGGGCCTGGAGCCCGGCGAGCAGGTGCAGGTGCAGATGGGCGTGTCCTTCGTGAGCATCGCCAACGCCCGCGAAAACCTGGAGGCAGAGCAGCAGGGCTTTGGCTTTGAGGCCGTCTGCCGGAAGGCCGATCATGACTGGAAGCAGCACCTTGGCCGCATAGCCGTGGAAGGCGGCACGGAAGACCAGCGAACCATCTTCTACACCGCCCTGTACCACGCCCTCCTCCATCCCAACGTGCTCAACGACGTCAACGGAGAGTACCCGCTGATGGAAAGCGGCGGCACTGGCCGGGTGGAGCCCGGGCATACGCGCTACACGGTTTTCTCCCTCTGGGACACCTACCGCAACCTGCATCAGCTGATGACCTTGTTGTGGCCGGAAAAGCAGGTGGACATGGTGCGCTCCATGATAGACCAGTATCGGGAA
>CAJOLS010000061.1 GCA_905235535.1 uncultured Bacteroidales bacterium | reverse complement strand
GACATCGCCCTGTACCAGTGGGGCGACGTCGAACTCTGCGGAGGCTGGCCCGGTGCCCAGGTGGGCGGAAGCGTCACCATCGGCGAAACCACCTACAAGGTCTTCACTGCCGAACAAGCCGCAGGGCTCAATCAGAACCTCATTTTCAACAACAATAACAACGGCGCCCAGCTTGACGACTATAGCCTTACCCTGGAGAAGAGTGAGTACTTCCTCACGGTCACCGCTGAGGGTGTCACGCTGGAGGACGCCCCCGAGGCCGTCGTTCTCTTCGTGGACGACATCACCGGGTGGGACGAGATTGCCCTGTACCAGTGGGGTGACGTCGAACTCTGCGGAGGCTGGCCCGGCGCACAGGTTCAGACCACCGCTGCCGTCAACGGAAAAGACTACAAGGTCTTTGTGATTGACGGCGCCCTCGGTCTCAGCGAGAACCTCATTTTCAACAACAATAACAACGGCGCCCAGCTGGGTGACTTTGCACTTGCCTATGAGAAGAATTCCTACTATCTCAAAGTGAGCGCCGAAGGTGTTGAAATGAATTAATGCTTTTTCGGGCCGGAGCCCCTGACCGGACTCCGGCCTGCCACGAATAACCTTTGAAACATGAAAAAATATTGGATTCTTCTTGCAGCCGCGCTGCTACTTGCCTGCAACCCCGCCGAAAAGCGGAATGTCGTCATCGACACCCCGCTGGAGCCGCCCGTAAAATTGCAGACCGTTCCCGCAGCTACCCGTGACAATTACCAGATTTACCAGGTGAACACCAAGCTATACGGCAACAGCGGCCGACTCAAAGCCATTCAGGCCCGTCTGGACGATATCAAGGCCCTGGGAACTGACATTGTGTACCTGATGCCCATCTATACGGAAGGGACAAAGAAGGCCTTCGGATCGCCCTATGCCGTCAAAGACTACAAGGCCGTAAACAGCGCCTGTGGCAGTCTCTCCGACCTGAAAGATCTCGTGAAGGCCGCACACAGCAAAGGGATGAAAGTGATGCTGGACTGGGTGCCCAACCACACCGCCTGGGACAATGCTTGGATCAGCGAACACCCCGATTGGTACAAGAAAGACGGAAACGGCAACATCATTGCCCCCAACGGCTGGTCCGACGTAGCCCAGCTGGACTACAGTTCCGAAGGTCTGCAGAACGCGATGTTGGACGCTATGAAATACTGGATTGCGGAAGCCGACATCGACGGATACCGTTGCGACTATGCCAACGGCGTCGCCGATGCCTTCTGGCAGAAGGCCATCCCGGAACTGAAGGCCGCCAAGAGCGGCTTCCTGATGCTGGCCGAAGCCGACCTGGACCGGATGTTCACCAACGGATTCGACATCATCTATGACTGGGATATGCAGGAAGAAGCCCGGAAACTCATCAATGGCGGAAACCCCGCCGATTTTGTGACTTTCTACAGCAACGAGCAAGGGAAAACGCCCGCCGGAAAGACCCGCCTTTACTTTGTCACAAACCACGACAAAGCCAGCGAGAACAGTCCTCTGGACCTCTTCCGGGGCAAAGACGGGACCTTCGCCACGTATGCACTCCTGGCCGCCCTCAACGCCTCGCCGATGATATATGGTTCGCAGGAAGCCGCCTATCCCCAACCCATCAACTTCTTTACAGTTACTTCCGTGGACTGGAAGGCCGACCCGGACCTCACTGCCCGCTACAAAAACGTACTGAGCGAGCTGCAGGGCCTCAATCGTGACAGCGCCTGCACCTTCTATGCCAGCGACCGCATCCTGTACATCGTGTACGAGGGTTCGGCTACCATCGGCGTGAACCTGAGCAACTCCGGCACCACCGCCCTCCTGCCTGACGGAAAGACCGAGTACAAGTTCGGCGCCTACGAAGTAAAAATCTGGAAATAAACCTATGAAAAGACTTTCCTCCCTGCTTGTCTGTTTGCTGACACTGGCCGCCTGCCAGTCCAAGTTGCCTGCAACCCTCAGCTCGCCGGACGGGCATATTGGTCTCACCTTCTCCCTGACGGATGAAGGGGCGCCTCGCTATGCCGTGACGGTGAACGGGAAGCCTTTCATTGTGACCTCGGCGCTGGGACTGGAGGCCGACGGGGTGAATCTCACAGACGGTTTCCATGTGACGAATATCGAATGCGCGTCGGTGGACGAAGCCTGGACGCAGCCCTGGGGTGAGAATAAGGAAAACAGGGACTGCCACAATGCCATGACCGTTTCCCTGGAAGGGGAAGGAGGCGTTCAGATGGACGTGGAGTTCCGCGTCTTTGACGACGGGCTGGGCTTCCGCTACCTTGTGGATGCGCCGCAGGATACCGTGGTCGTGCGCGGCGAGAAAAGCGAGTTCCGCTTTGCCGCGGACGGCGAGAGCTGGAGCATCCCTGGAGACTTCAACTCCTACGAGCACCTGTACCGCCGGATGCCGTTGTCGGAAGTTCCCGATGCCAATACGCCCATCACCGTCAAGTTTGCCGACGATTTGTATGCCAGTGTGCATGAGGCCGCCATTTACGACTATCCTGAAATGGTGCTCCGAAACATCGGTGGAACGGCCTTCCAGAGTGCCCTGGCCCCGCTTTCCATGCAGCCCGGGGCTCCTTGCGCCATCCTGGACGAAGATTTTTCCACTCCCTGGCGCACGGTGCAAATCAGCCCCAGTGCCGTGGGACTGGTGAACTCGGCCCTCATTCTGAACCTCAACGAACCTTGCAAGATAGCCGATGTCTCCTGGATCAAGCCCATGAAATACGTCGGTGTTTGGTGGGGCATGCACCTCGGGATTGAATCCTGGGGCGGAGACCCGTATCACGGCGCCACCACCGAGGCTGCGCTGCGGTATATTGACTTTGCGGCGGCCAACAACATCCAGGGTGTTCTCTTTGAAGGCTGGAACGACGCCTGGAGGGGCTCGGAGGCGCTCCCGGACTTTGATTTTACCAAGGCGGCACAGGACTTCGATATAGAAAAAGTGCTCTCCTATGCCCGCGAAAAAGGCATTGCCTTCATCTCCCACAACGAGACCGGCGGCAACGTCCCCCGCTATGAGGACCAGTTGGAGCGCAGCTTTGACTGGCTTGAGGCCGGCGGTGTCCACGCCGTGAAAACCGGCTACGCCGGCGGCGGGCTCGTAGGCGGTATTCCGCGCCATAGTCAGTTTGGCGTAAGGCATTTCCAGAAAGTGGTTGAGGAGGCGGCCGGGCGGGAGATTATGATTGACGCCCACGAGACCATCAAGGCAACGGGCATCCGCCGCACCTGGCCCAACTTCATGACCCGGGAATGTGCCCGCGGCATGGAATACAATGGCTGGAGCGCCGGGAATCCTCCCTCGCACCACGAGATTCTCCCCTACACCCGCCTGCTGGGCGGTCCCATGGATTACACTCCTGGCGTGTTTGACGTACAGTACAGAAACATCGCCGGAAAGAAGCAGGTGCGTACTTGGGGACAGCCCGGTACGGAGTGCCGCGTGAACACCACCCTTTGCAAACAGATAGCCAACTGGGTGGTATTGTACTCGCCGCTTCAGATGGCCTGCGACCTCATGGAGAATTACCAGGGGCATCCCGCCTTCCAGTTCTTCCGGGATTTTGAGGCCGATTGCGACGCCTCCAAGGCCTTGCAGGGAGAGGTGGGCGAATGGATTGCGGTCGTTCGCCGCGCCGGGGGAAAGTACTTTTATGGCGCCACCACCGACGAATGTGCCCGGGACATTGTGCAGCCGCTGGACTTCCTGGAGGAAGGCCGCGGCTATGAGGCCGTTATTTATGCCGACGCCCCTGACGCATCATGGAAAAAAGCCCCCTACGCTTATACCATCACCCAGAAGACAGTGACGGCGGCGGATACGCTCACCTTCCACCTGGCCAGCTCGGGTGGTGTGGCCGTGAGTTTTATCCCCATCCCATAACCCCGTCGCGAGACGCGGAACCAATGAAATCCAATCTTTAGTGTGTAGTTAGGTTCATTGGTGAAGAGGCTGTATTCTTTGAAGCTTGGAATACAGCCTCTTCTATCCTTACTGTTTACTCTTCGCGGGTGGTGAACTTCCTGCCGGAAACCCCGGCTGGCGAGGCCCGGAAGGTTTATGTACGCTGGCAGCGGGGCTTAGTCCTTATACAGCCGCTCCAGGGACCGCGGTCAAAGCCCACGTTGATGGTAATGGCCTCCTGTTACAATGATCCAGAACCTTCCGGGTCACTTTGTCCTGGGCATTCAGGCTCGCGGTGAAGGCCAGTTCGGCCAGCAGGGGCATAAGTTCTTGTGTTTATGCAAACATAAGCATAATTGCCGGAAATAGCTACAGTTTTTTCAGGCTGGCGGCACGGTCCACATCCATTTCCGTAATCTGAAGCTTGTCACCGGACTTATATTGGCATTTGGCGGCCCCGGAAAGGTGGACGCCCAGTTTTTCCTGGACAAAGATGCGGGCCGATGCAGCGCCGCTCAGCTCCACCCACGCCTCCTTGACGGGGCTTTCCATCAGGTCTGTCTTGGCGGCGCCGGAACCGTGGAGCCGGATGGAGTCCAGGGCCCCTTTCACCGTAAGGTGGCTGGCGGAGGAAACATCCGTTTTGATGCTCTCATACACACCGGTGAGCTCCAGCTTGGAGGATCCCGACATATCCATGTCTATTCTGCTGCCATCGCTTTCCAGCGTTCCTTTGGAGGCTCCGGAAAGGTCCATCTTGAGCTCTTTCAGCTGGCCTTTCAGCTGGAACTTGCTGGCCCCGCTGCACTCGATATCGGCCTGGTCGGCCTTCATCCGGAGGTCCCTGAGGCCGGAAGCGCCACTCAGTTCCATTTCAAAGCGGTGGGTCTGAAAGTCTCCTTCGGCCACCAGCTTGCTGGCGCCGGACATCTCCAGACCGGTCAGTTCGGGCATGGACACCCGGGCGGTTACCTCGTAGCGGCTCCGTTCCAGTTTCCTGCGCACGTCACCGGGAAGGTTGGCAATACCCAGGGCCAGGGTTTTTTCACGAACCTTCACCTGCAGGTACGGCATCACAAAGTCCGGAGCTTCCACCTCCACATGCTGCTTGGAAGACTGGGTCAGTTCTACATGGTAAATCCAGGAAACGTCCAGGCCGTCGAAAGAAGCCAGCTGAAAAGTTTTGGTTTCCATCCGGGCCGATTCCGGTTCGTTGCCGGCGGCAGCGGGCATAAGTGCCATCAGGCCCGCTGCAAAAAGGGTTAAAAGCTTTTTCATTGTATAAGTGTTTTATTGATTGGCAAGTTGTCTGGCTCCTTCCAGGAGAGAGGAGTAGTGCTGTTTGAGAATGCGGGCTTTCTGCATCCGGGACATTTCTTCCGGCAGTTGCAGGAAGAGGGGGTTGGCCTCTTCGGTGAGGGAGGCCAGGGTCTGGTCCCAGTCGGCCCCGGCGTCGGCAGGACAATCGGCATACAGCCTGGAAACCTGGTCCATATAGGCCAGGTAAATGGCCTCCGGGGCACTGCTTCTAAAGGCACTCACCAGGAAAAGGGCCGACAGGGCCGCCGCGGCAGCCACCGTGCTCCAAACCACACGCCAGGGACGGCGGGCCGGTTTCCGGGCCTCTTCCAGGCGGGAGAAGAAACGCTCCTCGTGGCCCTGTGCGGGTTCCCGTACGTCCAGTTCACGTGCGTGGGAACGGATGTATTGTTCAAGCTCTGTCATTTTTTCAGTCTTTCTATCAGTTGGGCGCGCCCTCTGGAATAGATGGAGCGCAGCGTAGTTTCTTTCTTGCCCGTGAAAGCGGATATCTCCTCGTAGTCCAGCCCTTCCAGCAGCACCAGGTTCAGGATAAGCCGATAGGGCTCTTCCAGGCTTTCCAGCGCCCGGTGTACCCGGGCAACGTCTATCCCCTCCATCGGCATTTCTTCCTCTTCCACCTCACTTTCGTCCACGGCATAGAGCTCCATAAAACCGGCCCTTCTCTTCCGCTCCCTGAGGCGGTCTATGCTGGCGCGGATGCAGGTTCTGGAGAGCCAGGCGGCGGTTTGCGCTTCCGTGAGCGGGGTGTCTTCCTTTCGGCCTATATATTTAATAAGGGTGTCCTGCATCACTTCCTCGGCATCGTCAGAATTCCTCAGAATCCGCCAGGCCGTATTGTATAGGCGCAGGTGGTGTTCCTGATAGAATGCTGTGATTTCTTGCCGTGTCATTTTTTACTTTCTATCTTATAGACGAGCCAAAAGGGGGATTGTTGCAGAAAAATGAGTTCACACACCAAAATTATGCGTAAATTCGCAATTATGAAAAGAATTTCCCTTCTTTGTGTTTGCGTGCCAGTCCTGCAACCGGCACCAGGAACTGGCGGCGGGCAGCTGGGACGCCCGGGTCCGCGCCCGTTTGAACAGCCTTATGGCACCCCTTCACGGGAATAAGGAACCCATTCTGGTGGGAGGAGATTCCAACGGAGATGTGCCTATGCTTTCGGCATTTGACGGCACCGTTCACAGCCTTATCATTGATGTGGGCCGAAGTCCGCAGTCCCAGATTGGGAAACTGGCCGCACAGGCCCGGGAAGAGGGCAACGACGGCCGATATCTCCTTCAGCCCAACTTTGCGCCCATCCGCGGCAGCATGGACGGCGGAGGAATCTAATCCAGCAGATGGGTAAGCGCCACGAAATCCTCTACGGAGAGTTGTTCGGGGCGCTGGGAGAAGATGTCCCGGGAAAGGATGTCGGCCTTGCCGCGGGCCAGGGCCAGGGGCCTCAGGGGATTGCGCATCATCTTGCGGCGCTGGCCGAAGGCGGTTTTCACAACCGTCTTGAACAGGGCCTCGTCGCAACCCAGGGATGTGCGGGAATTGCGGGTGAGCCGGATGACGGCGCTTTCCACCTTGGGCGGCGGGGCAAAGCAGCCGGAACCCACCGTGAACAGATATTCAATATCGTACCAGGCCTGCAGAAGTACGCTCAGGATGCCGTAAGTTTTGCTTCCGGGTTTTTCGGCCATGCGCTCTGCCACTTCCTTTTGCACCATGCCCACCACCTCCGGAATGCTGTCCTTGTAATCCAGCACCTTGAAGAAAATCTGGGAAGAGATGTTGTAGGGGAAATTGCCGATGATGGCAAACTTCTCCGGGAACAGTTTTTCCAGTTTGAGCCTCAGGAAGTCTCCTTCCATCAGTTTGCCCTGCATGCCCTGGAAGTGCGTGAGAAGGTATTCCACGCTTTCCGTGTCAATTTCTATGAGTTTGAGGTCAATGTCTTCCCTCTCCAGGAGATACTGGGTCAAAACCCCCATGCCGGGCCCTACCTCCAATACGGGGAAGGGATGCCCGGTCTGGGCCGGGCATGACGAAACGTCGTCATTGCCGGCGTGAGAAACGTTGTCATTGCCGGCGTGACCGGCAATCTCAAGGGCATCCACTATGGCGCGGGCCACCTTTTGGTCCGTAAGGAAATGCTGGCCCAGGGCCTTTTTGGCGCGTACTTCTGTCATACCTGCAAAGATAAGGTTTTTATGACAATATTGAGAGTCTGTTTTGAAATGTAAGAAGTTTTTCCCACCTTTGCAAAAGATAACGTTATAACGTCACTTTCGGGATATGGAAAGCTTGTTGTTTCACGGGTCCGATAAAATAGTGGAAACCCCTACGAAGGAGGGCGGGAAGGTGCATAACGATTATGGACAGGGGTTTTACTGTACGCCGGACATCGAACTGGCGCGGGAGTGGGCGTGTACAAAAGCCTCCGCGGCTTTTGTGAACCATTATAGTTTTGAGCCCGGTTTTGAGTTAAAGGTGTGTGACTTGTCCAAGCCCCCTTTTCATGTCCTCAACTGGCTTGCCGTTTTGATGGACAACCGGGTTTTTGATACCAGGCTGCCGTTTCCCCGGGAAATGAAACAATATGTCATTCAGGAGTTCCTTCCGGACCTGTCGGGTTATGACATCATTCGGGGATATCGGGCCGACGATTCCTATTACGACATAGCCCAGTCGTTTTTGGCCGGCTCCATTTCGCTCGAATGGCTGGACAGGGCTCTTCGCCTCGGCAAACTGGGAGAACAGGTTTTCCTGTCTTCCCACCTGGCTTTTGAAGCGTTGTGCTTTACTTCTGCAGAAGCGGTGGATAAAGCCGTTTATTATCCCAGGCGGCTTCTTCGTGACAGGTTGGCCCGAGAGTTTTTTCGTACCATCAAAGGCCGGGGAATGAGTTCAGATGGCATTCTGGCCATTGATATCTTTCGACAAAAATGGAAAAACGATGACCCCCGCCTACGATAAAGAGTTGATGCTGTCGGCCAAAGAGAACTTTGCCGTCATGATGGACTATGCCGTTTGCTGGTGTGGCATGGACCTTCGTGGCTTTTACAGCCGCTTTTTGGAGAGCGGAGTGGACAAGGCCATGGAATGCGGGCATCCCAAGTATCTGGTGGGGATGAGCGGAATTGAACTGGCCAGGATGGTGGTGGAGGACACCGGCGGGCATCTTCCCCTGGATGAAAATTACGCCTTCCCTTGGGAAGATTCCAGTGTTTACTGGACAGGATGGGCCATTTGCCAATACCAGTGGTACAAGGCGGCGGGTTTTGCTTCCATAGACCGGAACGGGCTCCCTATCGAGCAGGTTTACAGCTTGTTCCATCCTTTTCACGAGGCCGATATCACCAAGGTCTTCGCTGTGTTCGACACCTATTATCGGCCCAGGGCACTGCCATTCAAAGAGCTCCGTAAGAATGCAGGATTGACGCAGGCGGAACTCTCGCAGCGGAGCGATGTTTCCCTTCGTATGATTCGTGCCTATGAGCAGGGCTCCCAGGATATTTCCCGGGCCGAAGCGGCCACCCTGCTTCGCCTCTCCAGGGCCCTTCATTGTCCAATCGACAGGCTTCTTGGCAAATAATTCGAGTATTTTTTGCTATTTTTGTAGATTAATACGCGAGAATAGCAAAAATCGACATAAATTATGTACAGAACACACACCTGCGGGGAACTCCGCATTGAGAACAAAGGCCAGAAAGTAACGCTGGCCGGATGGGTGCAGAAAGCCCGCAAACTGGGCGGAATGACATTCATAGACCTCCGGGACCGCTATGGCATTACACAGCTGGTGGTGGAGTCCGATGCCCCCGCCGCGCTGGTGGAAACCGCCACCTCCCTGGGCCGTGAATTCGTGATCCAGGCCAAAGGGGAAGTGGTGGAGCGCAGCGCCAAGAACGCCAAGATGCCCACCGGAGACATTGAGATAAGGCTGGAGGCCATCGATGTGCTCAACAAGAGCGTAACCCCGCCCTTCACCATCGAGGAAGAGAGCGACGGCGGGGAAGACCTCCGTGCCAAGTACCGCTACTTGGACCTCCGCCGCGGCCCGCTGCAGCGGGCCCTGGCCCTTCGGCACAAAGTGGCCCATGAGGTCCGCAATTACCTGGACAGCCTGGGCTTCATGGAGATTGAAACCCCCTACCTCATCAAGTCCACCCCGGAAGGCGCCCGCGACTTCGTGGTCCCTTCCCGCATGAACCCCGGCCAGTTCTACGCCCTGCCGCAGAGCCCCCAGACCTTCAAGCAGCTGCTGATGGTAGCCGGTTACGACCGCTACTTCCAGATTGTGCGCTGCTTCCGTGACGAGGACCTCAGGGCCGACCGCCAGCCGGAATTCACCCAGATAGACTGCGAAATGTCTTTCGTGGAGCAGGAAGATGTCCTGAACACCTTCGAGGGCATGATGCGCACCCTGTTCAAGAACGTCCTGAACGTGGATATCCCCAACCCGCTGCCCCGCATGAGCTGGTACGACGCCATGGACTTCTACGGCTCCGACAAGCCGGACGT
>CAJOLS010000060.1 GCA_905235535.1 uncultured Bacteroidales bacterium | reverse complement strand
TATCAAGGGCTTGCTAATTTTTACGAAAAAATTCTGCGGAATTTAGGTTTACCAAAAAGAAACATAAAGAATTTATTGAATCATTTCAAAACAGACTCTTAGAACTTCTCCGGACGCATCATGGGGAAGAAGAGCACGTCCTGGATGCTCTCCTGACCCGTCATGAACATGGTGAGACGGTCTATGCCGATTCCAATGCCGGAAGTGGGCGGCATGCCGTACTCCAGGGCACGGACAAAGTCATAGTCCACGTACATGGCCTCGTCGTCTCCCTTGCTCTTGAGGGCGGCCTGCTCCTCGAAGCGATCCAGCTGGTCCACAGGGTCGTTGAGTTCGGAATACGCGTTGGCCAGTTCCTTGCCGTTCACAAAGAGTTCGAAACGCTCCGTGAGCGTGTTGTCGTAGCGGCAGCGCTTGGTGAGCGGGCTCATCTCTACGGGGTAATCGATAAGGAAGGTGGGCTGTACCAGGTTCTTCTCCACATATTCTCCAACAATGGCGTCAATGAGTTTACCAATACCCATTTCCGGGGACACCTCCACGTTCAGTCTCTTGCAAACCTCCCGCAGCTGCTTCTCGTCCATTCCCTTCACGTCCACGCCGGCGTACTCCTGGATGGCGTCCAGGATTCTCAGGCGGCGGAAAGGCCCTTCGAAGGAGATTTCATGGCCGCCGATGGTCTTTATCACCCCGCCGGTAGCCTCGGCCACCCGCTGGAGCATCTTCTCCGTGAATTCCATCATCCAGATGTAATCCTTGTAGGCAATGTACATTTCCACGCAGGTGAATTCCGGGTTGTGCGTCTTGTCCATGCCCTCGTTGCGGAAATTCTTGGCAAACTCGTACACGCCGGCAAAGCCGCCCACGATGAGGCGCTTGAGGTACAACTCATTGGCAATACGCATATACATATCCACGTCCAAAGCGTTGTGGTGCGTCACAAAAGGACGGGCGGTGGCACCGCCGGGGATGGCCTGCAGGATGGGGGTTTCCACCTCTAAGCAGCCGGCCTCGTTGAAGCACTCCCGCATGGTATTCACAATCCGGGTGCGCTTGAAGAATACGTCCTTCACCTGGGGATTCACCACCAGATCCACATAGCGCTGGCGATAGCGGAGTTCCGGGTCTTCGAAGCTGTCGTGGACGGCACCGTCGGCATCCGTCTTCACGATGGGCAGCACGCGGAGGGACTTGCCCAGCACGGTGAGTTCTTTGGCATGGACAGACAGCTGGCCCGTCTGGGTGAAGAAGGCGAAACCCTTGATACCCACAAAATCTCCGATATCCAGGAGCTTCTTGAACACCGTGTTGTACAGGGTTTTGTCCTCTCCGGGGCAAATCTCATCCCTTTTCACGTACACCTGGATACGGCCGGCATGGTCCTGGAGCTCCATGAAAGAAGCGGCACCCATAATGCGGCGGCTCATAATGCGGCCGGCGATGCACACGTCCTGGAAATTACCCTCTTCAGGCTTGAAACCCTCCGCAATCTCTACGGTGGTGGTGTTCACCGGATACATGGGCGCCGGGTACGGATTAATCCCCAATTCGCGAAGCTTACCCAAAGATTCCCTTCTTCCGAGCTCCTGCTCGTTAAACTCTGCATATGCCATAATTGAAAAGTTTATCTAAAATAGAATACAAAGATACAAAATAATTGCTATATTAGCCGAATAAACTTTTTCGTAATGAGAGCAGCTATCTACGGAGCCGGTTCCATGGGAACCATCTTGGGAGCGTTTATAACCCGCGCCGGAGGACAAATAGACTTAATCAACCACAACAAGGCCCACGTAGAGGCCTTGAAGGATGATGGTGCCCACATCGTGGGAACCGTAGATTTCGTACAGCCCGTATCGGCCCTCCTGCCGGAGGAGATGACCGGTCAGTACGACATCATCATCCTCCTCACCAAGCAGCAGCACAACCGCGAAGTGTGCAACTTCCTCAAGGATTATCTGGCCGATGACGGCGTGCTGGTCACCCTGCAGAACGGCCTTCCGGAGGACGGCATTGCCGAGGTTCTGGGAGAAGACCGTGTACTGGGCTGCATCGTAGCCTGGGGAGCCACCATGCTGGGCCCCGGCCTGTGCGAACTCACCAGCTCCCCGGACAGCCTCACCTTCTCCCTGGGCTATGTGGGCACCAAGCCGCATAAATATATGGCCAATGTAAAGGACCTGCTGGAAATGACGGGCCCCGTTACCATCAAGCACAATTTCATCGGCATGCGCTGGAGCAAGCTGCTCATCAACTCTGCGTTCTCCGGCATGAGCACCGTTCTGGGCTGCACCTTCGGGGAAGCCGCCAAGAACAAACGGAGCCGCAGGGTGGTGCTGGGCCTTATCAAGGAATGCATAGACGTATGCGCAGCCGCCAACATCAAGATTGAGCCGGTCCAGGGAAAAGACGCCGTTAAACTCCTGGACTACAAGGGCCCCCTTAAACGGGCTATTTCCCTATGCATCCTTCCCTTCGCCATCCGCAAGCACGCCAACCTCAAGGCCAGTATGCTGCAGGACATCGAGAAGGGCAAAAAGACGGAAGTGGATTCCATCAACGGCGCCATTTCCAGCTTTGGCAGCAAATTTGGCGTTTCCACTCCGCTCAACCTGAAGGTTACCGCCCTCATCCATGAGATTGAGGACGGCAGACTCCAGCCTTCGTTTGATAATCTGAATCTTTTCTAGGCTCCAGCAGGCCCCTTTGGGCCAGGTGGTACACACGAAATCCCACCTGGCCCAAAAACGGTCTGTACCCGGCTTAGAACGGAAGGTCGTCGGACGGTTCGGCGGCCGGGAGAGGACCCTGATAGGCAGGGTTCACGGGAGCGGCCGGCTGGGGAGCCGGAGCGGCCTGCGGTGCGGGCTGTGCAGCGGCGGGCTGCTGGGAATAACCGCCCTGATAACCTCCCTGCTGGTTCTGGTCTCCGTCCTGGCGTTTGCCCAGAAGCTGGATGGAATCGGCCACTACCTCTGTGGTATAGCGCTTGTTGCCGGTCTGGTCTGTCCACTGGCGGGTGCGCAGTTTGCCTTCAATATAAATCTGGCTGCCTTTGTGGACGAATTTCTCCACCACGTCGGCATTGCCGCGCCACACCACGATGTTGTGCCATTCCGTATTTTCGCGGGTTTCTCCGTTGCGGTCACGATAGCGTTCCGTAGTGGCCAGGCGGAAAGAGGCCACCTTGGCATTGGCCTGCGGATTCTGGGGATTGGATTCGAGGTAACGTACTTCGGGGTCATTTCCAACGTTACCGATGAGCATTACTTTGTTCAGTGACATAATTATATTGCATTAATAAGGTTTTCCATATCGGGCTTTTCCCCGGTAAAAAGCTCATAACCGGCTGCGGCCTGCCAGAGGAGCCAGCGTTGCCCCGGAATATAGGCTTTGCAGGGAAGGGCCGACAAGCGGGGAATCCGGTACTCGGCCTCCAGCACCACGGACTCTGCAAAATTTAGGCCTTCGGGAGGGGAAACCCGCCCCGGAAGCGTATAAATGACAAGGGAGGGCCGAAGGGCCTCCAGGCTGTCCCAGGGAACGGTTTCGCAATCAAGAGCACGGGCAATGTCCTTTGCTTTTCCGGCCGATCGGCCGGTAATCCAGACGCGGCAACCAAGCTTCTGCGCACCCACGACGGCAGCCCGTGCGGCACCGCCTGTCCCCACCACTAAGGCGTCGGAGAACTTGTGGCCGCTTTCCCGCAGGGCCCCGGCCACGCCGTCGATGTCCGTGTTGGTGGCATAAAGGCCATCGGCCCTTTTCACTACCAGGTTCACGGCTCCGGTGCGGCGTGTTCCTTCCGAGAGATGCTCCACCCTGGCGAAGGCATCCTGCTTGAAGGGCGCGGTAACATTGATGCCGTCATACTGGTCCAAAAATACCTGCCAGGCATCTTCAAAGCACTCGCGGTCTATCAGTTCATAGGGATAGCGCCCACCGTAGGCGGCGGAAAACAGGCGCGGGCTCAGGGAACCGGCTACCGGATGGCCGATGAGGGCGAATTTCATGTTTTGCGGAAAAAGCTTTCGTGGATATAGGAGGCCAAGCCGCAGACGGCCTGGGTGAAGACTTGGGATTCGTGGTTGAGGACGGCATAGGCCATACAGGCATCCCTGGGGATATTCCAGAGTACCTGCAGGGCGCCGCTTACCATTCCGTGATAGATGCCAAAACCGCCGGGGACGGGAACCATCGTGCTGATGCTGCCCACCAGGGAGATGAACAGGGCGTCCACCAGCGTAAGGGAGCCAAAGACGGGCATCTGGTTGAGAGCCTGCACGATGCAAGCACTCATAAACCAGTACAAGGACCAGATGAGAAGGGTATAAAGCAGGAAAAGCCAGCCTCTTTTCATCCGGCGGAAGGAGCCCAGCCCCTCTCCTATGCCCTGGACAAAGGTCCAGACACGGCCCCAGAACCCGCCCCGGTTCCTAAGGCTCCAGCAGATGCCCACCAGCAGGGCCATAAGCAGGAGCAGCGCCGGGATGGCCAGCCCCATCACCTTGCCGCCCCAGGTGAAATGGTCCGTGAAGAAAGCTCCGAAATCTTCCCACTTGAGCACCAGTACCAAGGCGGTGAGCATTCCCACGAACAACAAATCCCAGACACGTTCTATCACAATGGAGCCCAGGGCCTTATCGGCCGACAGAATACGTCTCCCTTCCTCGTCTTTGGAGGAGTTTTTGACAACATAGGCCAGCCTTACCAGCTCTCCTGCGCGGGGGAGAAACAGGTTCACCGCACTGCAGATGTTATAGGCATTGAAGCAGGTGAGGACGGAGGTTTTGGCATCCATCGGCACCAGAAGCATCTTCCAGCGGAGACCGCGGACAAAGAGAGACAGAATACCCAATGCGACAGACAGGAGCACCCATTCCCACCGGCAGTGCTCCAGGGCTTCCATAAACCGGGCCCAGTCTATGCTGCGAAAACAAAAATAGACCAGGACTACCGCCACGGCCGCCCAGAACAGATACTGGAGAGTATTCTTCGTTTTCTTCTGCATACCTGCAAAGGTAGTGGAAAATTGTTAAATAATGGCTAACTTTGTGAGTTAAAAAACTTCTGGTATGAAATCCATCCTCGGAATCGGCAATGCCCTCACCGACATCCTGGCCGTCCTCCCGGACGACACCCTTCTGAAGACCTTCCACCTGCCCCTGGGCAGCATGCAGCACGTGGATATGGAAACCGGAGACCGCATCTGGGAAGCCCTGAAAAACTACGGCGTCAAGTATGTCCCGGGCGGCAGCGCGGCCAACACCATCACCTGTACCGCCATCTTCGGCATGCCTTCCGGATTCCTGGGAAAGATAGGGAATGACGACCTGGGCAACCTCTTCAAGAGCACCATGGAGCAGTACGGCGTAAAGGCCCAGATGCTCTACGGAACCAAGTCCAGCGGCCGCTGCATGGTATTCATTACCGGAGCCAACGCGGAGAGGACTTTTGCCGATTATATGGGCGCCACCCTGGAGCTGGGCCCCGAAGACCTGGAGCCCTCTTTCTTCGAAGGATACGATTATTTCCATATTGAAGGATATCTGGTTCAGAACCAGGAACTTATATCAAAGGCTGCGCGCCTTGCCAAGGCCGCCGGCTGCACCATTTCCATAGACATGGCCTCCTACAATGTGGTAGATTCCAACCTGGCTTTCTTTCACAATCTGGTGGAAAATTACGTAGATATCGTTTTCGCCAATGAGACGGAGGCCAAGGCCTTCACCAAGAAAGAGCCCCAGGAGGCCATCCAGGAACTCTCCCGGTGCTGTAAGATTGCCGTGGTGAAAGTGGGAAAATCCGGCTCCATGGTCAAATCCGGGGATGAATACCATTTTATCGAACCCTGGCCCGCCACGCCCGTGGATGCCACCGGTGCCGGAGACACCTACGCCGCCGGTTTCCTCTACGCCCATTCCCTGGGTCTGCCGCTGAGGGCATGTGGAGAGATTGGCTCCATCATTGCCGCCAAGGTGGTGGAGGTAATCGGCACCAAGATTGACATTCCCCGCTGGCGGGAAGCCAAGGAAGAAATCCGCGCGCTCATCGCCGCCAACACCCCCGCTTACACAGACCGATGAAAAAATATTTCTGGGTTCTCCTTATCTCCATGCTGCCGCTGGTGGAAATCCGTGGCGCCGTTCCCTATGCCGTGGGAATGGACCTGCCCCTGGTGCCTTCCATCATCGTGGCGGTCATCGGCAATATGATTCCCGTCCCCTTCATTTTTCTTTTTGCCCGCAAGGTGCTGGAGTGGGGGAAGGATAAAAAAGTGATAGGCCGATTCTTTACCTGGTGCCTGCTCAAAGGCGAAAAGGGAGGCCGCAAGCTGGAGGAAAAGGCGGGGAAAGGCCTCTACTGGGCCCTGTTCCTGTTCGTGGGAATCCCGGTCCCCGGCACCGGCGCCTGGACAGGCATGCTGGCCGCCAGTATCCTGAACATGGACTTCAGGAAGAGCACCCTTGCGGCGCTGGGCGGTGTGCTTCTGGCAGGCGCCGTCATGCTGGCCGCCTCCCTGGGCGTTTTCGGCGCCATTAATCTGGTGAAATAGCCCTCTCCCGGCCGCCGAACCTTCCGACCACCTGCCTTTCTAAGCCGGGCACAGACCGTTTTTGGGCCAGGTGGGATTTAATGAGTACCACTTGGCCCATTGTTTATGGATTATACGGCTTGTACTAGGGATTGAGTGGGCTTGGTGGGTAGCATAAAATCCCACCTGGCCCAAAAGGGGAATGCTAAGGCAGAAGGGCCGATAGCTGGGCCACCTGCTCCGGCGTAGTGGCCCAGCTGGTGGCAAAACGAACCACCGTACGGCCATCGGCCAGATGCTCCCACACTTCGTAGGCCACCTTTCCCTCCAGGGCCTTGGCGGCCTCGGGCGGCAGGATGATGAACTGCTGGTTGGTGGGAGAATCCAGGAACAGTTCATAGCCCTTTTTGACAAACATTTCCTTCATCTGCATGGCCAGGTCTATGGCATCCCCGGCAATCTTCAGATAGAGTCCGTCCGTGAACAGGGTCTCGAACTGAATACCGGTAAGGCGGCCCTTGGCCAGCAGGGCTCCATGCTGCTTAATCATGGTGAAAAAGTGCTCCGGAGCCTTTCCGGAAGGGAAAACCACGGCTTCGCCACAGAGGGCGCCCACCTTGGTGCCGCCTATGGTGAACACCTCGCACAGACGGGCCAGGTCCTGCAGGGTGATGTCGCAGGCTGGGCTCATCAAGCCATAGCCCAACCTGGCTCCGTCCACAAACAGCGGCAGGGAGTATTCATGGCAGACAGCGTGGATATCAGAGAGTTCCTTCTTGGAATAGAGGGTGCCGTACTCCGTGGGGAAGGAAATGTACACCAGGCCCGGGAACACCATGTGCTCGTGGGAACCGTCGGCATAATAGCCTTCCAGATAAGCCTTTAACTCATCGGCCTTCATCTTTCCCCGATGCTGGGGGATGGTGAGCACCTTGTGGCCGGTATATTCCACGGCGCCAGCTTCGTGCACGGCTATATGGCCGGTGGTGGCCGCCACTACGCCCTGATAGTCCCGGAGCATGGTGGCAATGACGGTGGAGTTGGTCTGGGTGCCGCCGGTGAGCAGGAAAACCTGGGCATCGGGACATCCCACGGCTTCGCGGATAAGCTTTTGGGCCGATTGGGAAAAACGGTCTGCCCCATAGCCGGGTTCCTGGCACAGGTTGGTGGCAACCAGGCGCTCCAGGATGGCCGGATGGGCGCCTTCGTTGTAATCGCAGGTGAAGGATATCATTCTCTAAAAGTTCGTTACAAGTTCTACGGGGCAGTGGTCGCTCCCGAATATCTCGTTGTGGATTTCGGTAGAGACGATGGCGTCTTTCAGGGACTCCGATACCACAAAATAGTCTATGCGCCAGCCCACATTCCGCTCGCGGGCATTCATGCGGTAACTCCACCAGGAGTACTTCGCCTCCCCGGGATGCTGGAAGCGCCAGCTGTCCACAAACCCGGCAGCCAGCAGCTCTGTAAATTTTCCGCGTTCCTCGTCCGAGAAACCGGCATTGAAGTGGTTGGTGGAAGGGTTTTTAAGGTCTATCTCCTCATGCGCCACATTGAGGTCTCCGCACATAATCACCGGCTTCGGAAGGGCCCGGAGATACTCCCGGAAGGCATCTTCCCACTGCATGCGGTAGGTCAGGCGTTTGAGCCCGTCCTGGGAATTGGGGACATACACGCACACCAGGAAGAACTTCTCGTATTCCAGGGTTATCACCCTCCCCTCCTGGTCGTGCCCCGGAATACCCATTCCATATTTCACGCTCAGCGGAGTGTGCCTGGTATAGACGGCCGTTCCGGAATAGCCCTTCTTTTCGGCATAGTTCCAGTACGACTCATACCCCAGAAACTCCAGGTCCAGTTGACCGGCCTGCAGTTTGGTCTCCTGCAAACAGACAAAGTCTGCATCCAGTTCCGTAAAAATATCGGCAAAACCCTTGCCGGCCACAGCCCGCAGGCCGTTCACGTTCCAACTGATGAATTTAAGATTCTTCATTTCATTCAGAATGACAAGGGCTAATCCAATGTCCAGGTGGCGCCTTCTTTGGTGTCTTTCACGGTGATGCCGCAGGAAGCCAGCAAGTCACGGATGTGGTCGCTTTCGGCCCAGTTCTTTTCTTCACGGGCCTTCTTGCGGTTTTCCAGCACCAGCTGCATCACGCCTTCCAGGGCCTTCTCCGCCTTGCCGGAGGCTCCGGCTTCCTCGTCCTTCAGGCCCAGGACGCCACCCACCACCTCATTAAAGAGTTTGCCAAGGGCGGCGGCATCGGCCTGGGACAGACCACCCGCATTGATGAGCTTCACCGCATCGAACAGACGGGCAATGGCGATGGGGGTGTTGAGGTCGTCGCAGAGGGCGTCCAGCACGGAATCGATGATGGCCCGGACGGCTTCAGATGCCCGGTCGTAGCCGGGCATGACGGACGAAGTGTCGTGGCCGGGCATGACGTCGTCATTGCCGGCTTGACCGGCAATCTCCCTCCAGGCCTGCATCAATCGGCCCAGGCCCTTCTCGGCCGCCTGCAGGGCTTCGTTGGAGAAGTCCAGCGTGCTGCGGTAGTGGGCTTGCAGGATGAAGAAACGGATGGTCATGGGGCTGTAGGCCTTCTCCAGCTTGGGATGGTCTCCGGCAAAGAGCTGGGGAAGAGTGATGAAGTTGCCCAGGCTCTTTCCCATCTTCTGCCCGTTGATGGTTATCATGTTGTTGTGTACCCAGTAGTGTACGCCCTGGGTGTGGCGGGAAGCTACGTTCTGGGCAATTTCGCACTCGTGGTGCGGGAACATGAGGTCCATGCCGCCGCCGTGGATGTCAAACTCCTCTCCCAGGTACTTCTCTCCCATCACCGAGCACTCCAGGTGCCAGCCGGGGAAGCCGTCTCCCCAGGGGGAAGGCCAGCGCATGATGTGTTCCGGCCCGGCCTTTTTCCACAGGGCGAAGTCGTAGGGGGCACGCTTGTCTCCCTGGCCGTCTAAGCTGCGGGTGCCTTCCAGGGTATCGTCCAGGTTTCGGCCGCTCAGGACTCCGTAGTGGTGGTCCTGGTTGTACTTCTGCACATCGAAATAGATGGAGCCGTTGCTCTCGTATGCATAGCCGGCCTCCAGAATCTTCTTCACCGCCTCTATCTGCTCTATGATATGGGCCGATGCGCGGGGCTCGATGGAAGGCGACTGCACGTTCAGAAGGCGCATGGCCTCGTGGTAGCGTTCCGTATAATACTGCACCACCTCCATGGGCTCCAGCTGCTCCAGCCGGGCCTTCTTGGCAATCTTGTCTTCGCCCTCATCGGCATCGTGCTCCAGATGGCCCACGTCCGTGATATTGCGTACATAGCGCACCTTGTAGCCCAGGTATTTGAGCAGGCGGAA
>CAJOLS010000059.1 GCA_905235535.1 uncultured Bacteroidales bacterium | reverse complement strand
TTACAGCAAAGACATTACAGATGAGGCCGTGGATTTTTTATACCTCCTGTTTTCCGGAGAAACGGCCCCTATGCAGGCGACCATGAACCAGGTATTCAGCCAGACACCTGTCCGTAGGACAGCTGACATGGAGTCCGTCAAAAATGCCGTCAATGCCCTCCTGGACAGCCGGGATGCTTCTTTCCGGGATATTTTGAACAGGATAGACAGGGCACAGACCCGGAACACCCTGTTCTGCATTGCGGCTATGGGAATCGCCGATAACCTCACATCGTCACAGGTCATGAAGTACTTCCATCTGGACAATGCATCCAGCGTGCAAAAGTCCCTTCTCGCCCTGCAAGATGACAACAGCCCCCTGATAAGAAAACTGACCAAGGGAGTATATGTGATAGATGACCGGCTTTTTGAACTATGGATAGCGCGGGAAGGCAACTACCTGAATGTCAAATACTCCACCGCCGAAGCCAGGTTCAAAAAACAGCAAGAGCTGGAAAATCCCACTTTCCGGCCAACTGCACCCCAAGATATGGGAAGCAACTGATTGTAGCCCTGTAATAGTACCTCAAGGTCTGGAAGGAGTAGAATACCCCCTTTCGTACACCAAAACGCCCCTCCTGGTGCGCGAGACCATCAAAATCCGCCTTTCGTACACTTTCATCGTATGTAACGCAAGGGACATGCGACACGGCGAGTAGCCCTTGATAATTACAAAGATAAGAAAAAGTATTTCTTTTTCACCGACTTTTCATCAGAAACGACAAAAAGCATGTGAAACAACACTTTCTTTTTTACGATTCTTGCTTTTAAAAGGCGAGTGGTCTATGTTTGATGGTGCCGTTCAACTCCGAACAAGAGAAAATCAACATCGTGACACGTATCCTTGAAAAGCCCTACATGGACCTCCTGTCCGACTGGGTTTTCAAGCACATTCTTCAGAACAAGGAGATTCTCCTTATGCTCCTCAACGATTTCATCCCCGAGGAAATTGACTCCGTTGAACTGCTTCCCAACGAGGTGGACCGTTTTCGGCCCGATGACAAGAACATCATCATGGATGTCCTGTGCAGGACCGTGGATGGCCGGGAGTTTATCTGCGAGATGCAGCAAAAGAAGAAACAGTCTTTCCAAAAGCGCATGTTTTATTATGGAGCCTCCATGGCGCATAGCCAACTCAAGCCCAAACAGGCATATTCCCTCTTGAAACCAGTCTATGTAATCTGTTTTATGGATTTCTCCCTGGAGCACGAAACAGACCAACTTGTCTATCGCTATGCCATACGGGAACAAACATCCGGGGAACCCTATGAGAACCTGCTTTCCATTATCTTCTGCGAATTACCCCGGCTGCACAAAACAAGCCTGGAGGGGTTGGGGCCCGTAGAGAGCTGGTTTTACATTCTCAAAAATATGCGTACCTTTGCTGGTAAGCCGGAAGACATGGGAACCCGATATGCCGCCATTGCAAAAGCGGCTCAGATGAACGACCTTCCGGATGCAGAGAGAATCCAATATATCCGCAATATGATTACAGAAGAAGAAAGACTGGACATAGGTGGTGCCTACTATGAAGACGGACTTAAAGATGGTGCAAAAAAGGAGCGGAATGAAATAGCCAGGAGGATGCTTCAGAACAAAGTGGCGCCTGAAACCATCGCAATATGCACTGGTTTGTCGGAAGAAGCCATTCAGGCGCTGTCGTAACCCGACGTTTCCCACATTGATGTACAATCCCATAGGACCTTCATTTCGAATATCCTGCAAGAGAAATTTTTTTGACCTGAAGGTGTGGAAGGCGTAGTTACTATTGCCGCACCACCTTCACCACGTGCTTGGCGGTGCGGAGCTGCGAAAGCACTTTGTCCAGCTCCAGGTTGGAGGGGACGGATATTTTCATGGTGACCTCCCAGGTACCGTTGCGGGGGTTGTCCGTGACGGTGAAGGAGCGGATGCTGGCCTTGAACTGGCCAATCACCTCCAGGATGCGGCCGCTGGCGCTTTCTTCATCGGCCAACACCTTGATGGACACCTGGAAGCTGCTGGTAGAGGGGGTATCGGCCCAGCGCACCTTCTGGATGCGGTAGGGGAACATTTCCAGCAGGCGGGCAGCGTTGGGGCAGGTGATGCGGTGAATTTTGATGCCGTCCGTGCGGGTGACAAAACCAAAGACATCGTCTCCGAAAACGGGGTTGCAGCACTTGGACATCTTGTAGTCCAAACCCTTCACATTCTTGGCGTTGAGCACCAAGATATCGTCCTTGGACTCAAAGTGACGGGCTGCCTTGGCCTGGGCCTGCACCGCCTCCGCCGCCTCTACGGAAGCCGCGTGACGCTGGGCCTCGCCCAGGATGTAGTCCTTCACCACATTCACATCCAGGGTTCCGTCCCCGATGGCCGCATAGAAGCCGATGAGGGAGGGATAGTTGTTCTTCTTGCGGAACTCCGAGCACATGTCGTCCGGGAATTCCAGTTTCCAGTTCTTGAGGCGGCGCTCCAGCAGTTCCCTTCCGTCCACCGCCCGGTTCTGCTCCAGCATCTGCAGGGCCTGTTTCACCTTGGAACGGGCCTTGGGGCTCACCACCCAGCCCATCCAGTCCTGGTTGGGACGCTGGTTCTTGGAGGTGAGGATTTCCACCACGTCTCCTGTGTTGAGCTTCTCGCGGATGCTCACCGCCTTGCCGTTCACCTTGGCCCCCACGCAGTGGGAACCTATGTTGGTATGGATGCCAAACGCAAAGTCCAGCACCGTGGAACCCGCCTGGAGAATACGCAGTTCCCCGGTGGGCGTAAAGACAAAGATTTCCTTGGAGGGAGGCTGCGGCAAGTCTTCGGTGTTTTCGTCGGGATGCTCCAGGGCATAGCGCACGGAGGTTAGCCAGCGGGACAGCGTCTCTTCCCGCTTGATGCCCTTGTACGCCCAGTGGCTGGCAAAGCCGTTTTCCGCCACATCATCCATGCGCTTGGTGCGGATTTGCACCTCCACATAAGCCCCGTCACGGTTCTTGACCGTAATGTGCAGGCTTTCATACCCGTTGGGCTTGGGATTGGTAACCCAGTCCCGCAGGCGTTTGGTATCGGCCTCATATTCTTCCGTCACAAAGGAATACACCTGCCAGCAGAGGTCTTTTTCCAGCTTGTGGTCTTCCCCGTCGCAGTCTATGATGAAGCGGATGGCAAAGACGTCGTACACGCCCTCGAACGGCACATTCTGCTTCACCATCTTCTGCCAGATGGAGTACGCGGCCTTGGTGCGCATCTTCAGCTTGTACTGGATGCCAGCCTCCGAGAGCTTGCGTCCCAGCGGCTCTATGAATTCTGCCATCAGCTTTTCCCTGTCCTTTTCCCCGGCCTTCAATTTATTGGTAATGAGGCGGAATTTCTCGGGCTCGGAATAATTGAGGTAGATATCCTCCATTTCCCGCTTCATATTGTACAGGCCCAGCTGATGGGCCAGCGGAATATACAGCAGCAGGGTTTCCAGAATCTTCTGGTCCCGGCCCGCCTTGGGGAATATCCTGAGGCTGCGCATCACCTCCAGGCGGTCTGCCAGCTTGAGCACCGTAACACGGGGGTCCCTGGAATACTGGATGATGAGTTTCTTGTAGTTCTCCGCCTCCAGGCGCGTGTCCTTGGGCTTGATGGTGGAAATCTTGTTCAGGCCTTCCACCAGCGTGCAGATGGCTTCCCCCCATTCGGCCTCCTTCACTTCCATACCGGCCATGCGGCTGGCTTCGTGCAGATACACGGCGGCAATGCACTCCTCCGGCAGGCCAATTTCGTCGGCTACAATCTGCGCCACGGCATCCGGGTGGCCGATAAAGGGCGTCCCGTCGTGCCGGGTGTAGTCTTTCAAGGCAACTTCCGCTGCTGCGCGGGCCTTGTCTATGAGGGGGGTGCCGGTCATATCAATGGGTGTTGGCGCGCTGCCTTTCGGTGAGGGCCTTCTGGAAAGCGCGGGCGTTAACCAAATGTTCCGTATAAGATTCTGCAAAACGGTGGCTCCCGTTGAAGGAAGGGTCTGCGCAGAAATAGAGGTAGTTGTGCCTGTCGGGATGCAAAACCGCCTCCAGACAGCTCTTGGGCGGGCAGGAGATGGGGCCCGGGGGCAGGCCGTAATTCATATAGGTATTGTACGGGGAGTCCGTCAGGAGCATCCAGCGCAGGATGCGGCGGGGCTCATAGTCAAAGCAGTAGGCAACGGTAGGGTCTGCCTGGAGCTTCATGCCCGTGCGCAGGCGGTTCAGGTACACGCAGGCAATGGCGGGCTGCTCCGGAACATATTTGGTTTCCCCGTCCACGATGGAGGCCAGGGTGGAAACTTCTTCGGGCGTAAGGCCCTGGGCCGATGCCGCCGTCACGCGCTCCGCCGTCCACCAGGCATCGCGTTCCTTGAAAAGGCGGGCAAAGATATCCTTCACCGGCGTGGTCCAGAGCATCTGGTAGGAATCCGGGATAATTTTGGTGAAAAGCAGGGCCGGATCCGTGCCGATGGAATCTGCACAGGCGGCAAAGCGGGCCACGGAGGCCGAATCGGCCATCATCTGGGCTCCAATCTTGCGGGCCAGGACACCGGGGGTGCGGATAGAGCCGGACAGGGTGAGGGTGACCGGCGTCTGCCAGCCCAGGTGCAGCATGCGGGAAACGTAGATGCTGGAGCAAGTGGAATCTATGCGGTAGTGGCCCGGCTTGAGGCTTTCCACCTCCTTGAAAACACGCCTCAGGCTGGAAGGCTTCTTCACCTTCCCATCGGCCAGGATGCTCTCGCACAAGGCATCCGGCTCCATGCCGGGATATACATAGAGGTCCGTCTCGCCGGTGAAATTGGGCACCTTGTGGTCGTAATAATAGGCGTAGGCGTACAGGCCTCCGCACACCAGGACCACGGCCATCACAACAAGGCAAAGGGCTATCCAGAACTTTTTCATGTCACTAACGGAGTTTGAGTTCGTCTCCTTCCCGGAGCACGGGGGCTTTCTTGAGACCGTTCATCTTGAGGACGGACTTCTCCTTCACGGCAAAACGCTGGCAGATGGCATGGAAGTCTTCCCCGTCTTCTTCTACGATATATTTGTCCAGGCCGGCCTGGGTATGGTTTTTCTTATAGGACAGATACACCACCGTACCGGGGAGGAGGGCCTGGTCCCGCCTGAGGTCGTTGAAACGGAGAATCTCCTTGTGGAACAGATGGTAATACTTGGCGATGGATTTGTACGTTTCCCCTTCCAGGGCATATACGAAGGGAACGCCGTTGATGGAATAGAGTTCCCGGGTGAGCGGGAAATGGAATTCCTCATCGGCCATGGCCAGCACAGGCGCCTCTATCCGGTGCGGCGGCAGGGGCACCGCCGTTTCCACGGCCTTGTCCAGCACGTCGAAACGGGACAGGTTGTACTCTTCTATGTACTTGATGAGCTTGGCGGGATACCCGGGGTCTGTGGCATAACCCGCCTTCTTGAGGCCGTATGCCCAGCCCTTGTAGTCTGTCCTTTCCAGGTCGAAGAGGAACTTGTAACGGTCCCGGTAGCGGAGGAAGTCCGAATGGTCTTTGTAGCTGTCCTCCACGCTCTTGTACACACGGAAACACTCGTTGGGGGCGTCGTCGTCCACCCTCATGGTTTTCCCTTCCCAGCCCTTGTGGCACTTGATGCCAAAATGGTTGTTGCCCTTGGTGGCCAGCCTGGACTGGCCGCTTCCGGATTCCAGCATGCCCTGGGCCAGGGTAATACTGGCCGGTACGCCGCTGCGGAGCATTTCCCGCACCGCCATATCGGCATACATCTTAACATATCGTTCCTGGGGGGTGTCACCGGCCGCTGCCAGGCATGTAAGGCCCAGCATCAGAATCAGTAGCGCCGGAAATATTCTCTTCACAGCGCTAATTTACAAAAAAGATTTAAATATCGTAGGATTCCCCGTCCGAAGTGGCGTAAGTTTCGGGGAAGAGGGTGCGGCATTCGGCCTGATAGTCAGCCATTTCCGCATTCCTTGAAGAATAGTGGCCGATAAGGAGTTTCTGCACCCCGGCATCGCGGGCAACAGTGGCGGCCTGGAGGGTGGTGGAATGGTGCCGGAGGGCGCCCTGCTCCTGAAGTTCCTGGAGGTAGGTGGTCTCGTGGTAGAGAACCGTAGTTCCCTTGAGCCAGAGGGCTTCTTCGGGGAAGGGCGCGGTGTCGGAGCAATAGGCATAGCTCCGGGGCACGAAGGGCTTGTAGGCGGCCTCGGAGGCTGGAATCACGCTGCCATCGGCCCTGTGGACATCCTCTCCCCTCTTGAGGGTGCCGATTTCCGTAAGGGTGAGGCCGAACTGCCCGATGGCCTCCTTGTGTACGTTGAAGGGAGGTTCCTTCTCCTCGAAGCGGAAGCCGAAGGTTTCTATTCCGTGGTTCAGCGGAAAGGCCTGCACGCGGATGCTCCTGGTCTCCAGCACGGTCTCGGGCTCCTTCATCTTCAGGGGCGTAAAACGGATTTCGAAGCCCACGCCATCCCCGTAATAACTGAGGAAGAATTTGAGCATGGGGCCGAAGGCCGGGGGCGCAAAGATATTCAGCGGCGTCTGCCGTCCTTTCATCCCCAGGGTGCTCAGGAGGCCGAAGAAACCGAACACGTGGTCTCCGTGGATGTGGGATATAAAGAGGGAGTCCAGTTTCATCATGGGGATGCGATGCTCCACCATACTGTACTGGACGCCTTCCCCACAGTCTATAAGGAACAAGCGCCCGTGCACTTGCAGTGCCTGGGCGCTTTGATTCCGGCCCCTTACGGGCATGGCCGACGCCGTGCCCAGTAAGGTGACCTTAAAAGTATTGGGAGTATTACTCACCCTTTTCCATCTTGTCCTTCAGGGCAGCGAGGGCGGAGATATCACCGAGGGTGGTCTTCTCCACGCTGGTCTGAACCTTCTTGATGGCCTTCTTGGCGGTCTCAACCTCGGCGGTTTCGCGGGCTGCCTTGGCCTCGGAATAGGTGCGGACGTGGGAAACACGGATGGTGCGGGTGCTGCGACGGAGGTCGATCACCTTCACGGGGAGGGTTTCGCCTACCAGGGCGTTCTTGCCGTCTTCCTTGGTGAGTTCGCGGTTGAAGGCGCTAACCTCGGTGCCGTCGGCCAGGGTGAGGGTGGTGTTCTTGTCACCGATCACGCTCACGGTAGCGTCCACAACGGTACCGACGGGATATTTGGCCTCCAGCTCGTCCCAAGGGTTGGGGGTGAGCTGCTTGTGACCCAGGGACAGCTTGTGGCTGTTCTCGTCGAAGTCCAGGATGACTACGTCGATGACGTCGCCGCTCTGAACCATCTCGGCAGGATGCTTGATCTTGTTCCAGGAGAGGTCGGAGATGTGGATGAGACCTTCTACGCCGTCCTCCAGTTCTGCGAACACACCGAAGTTGGTGATGTTGCGGACGGTGGCCTTGTGCTGGGAACCCACGGGATACTTCTCGCGGATGCTCTCCCAAGGATTGGCGGTGAGCTGCTTGATGCCCAGGGACATCTTGCGGGCCTCGCGGTCCAGGGTGAGGATGACGGCCTCCACCTCGTCTCCCATCTTCAGGAACTCCTGAGCGCTGTGCAGACGGGGGCTCCAGCTCATTTCGCTCACGTGTACCAGACCTTCCACGCCGGGTTCCACCTCTACGAAGGCGCCGTAATCGGCCACGGCAACCACCTTGCCCTTCACGGTGTCACCCACCTTGAGGTCTGCGGAGAGGGCCTCCCAAGGGTGAGCGGTGAGCTGCTTGAGGCCCAGGGCGATGCGCTTCTGCTGCTCGTTGAAGTCCAGGACCACCACGTTGATCTTCTGGTCAAGGGCGACAACCTCCTCGGGATGGGAGATGCGGCCCCAGCTGAGGTCTGTGATGTGGATGAGACCGTCCACACCGCCGAGGTCCACGAACACGCCGTAGTTGGTGATGTTCTTGACCACGCCTTCCAGCACCTGGCCCTTCTCCAGCTTGGAGATGAGCTCGGAACGCTTCTGCTCCTGCTCGGCCTCCAGGAGAGCCTTGTGGGAGACAACCACGTTGCGGAATTCCTGGTTGATCTTGACAATCTTGAAGTCCATGGTGGTGTCCACGAACACATCGTAATCCTTGATGGGACGGATGTCAATCTGGGAGCCGGGGAGGAAAGCCTCGATACCGAACACGTCCACGATCATACCGCCCTTGGTGCGGGTCTTGACATAACCTTTCACCACCTCACCGCTTTCGTAAGCGGCGTTAACCATATCCCAGGATTTGAGCTGGCGGGCTTTCTTGTGGGAGATGACGAGCTGACCCTTGCGGTCCTCGGCGCTCTCTACGAGCACTTCCACTTTGTCACCCACCTTGAGGTCCGGATTGTAACGGAACTCGGGGGCAGAGATAACACCTTCGCTCTTGGCGCCGATGTTCACGACCACCTCACGCTTGTTGATGAAGGTGACCACACCTTCCACCACCTCGTTTTCGGTGACCTTGGAGAGGGTTTGTTCGTACTTGGCCAGGGTTTCTTCCTTGGAACCAGCCTCTACGCCCTCATTCTCAAAGGCATCCCAGTCAAATTCTTCGGGTGCCACAGAGGCATTGAGTTTTTTAATTTCTTCAGACATAATTTTGATTGAAAAAACTAGTAGTTTAACATTATTTCTTGAGCTTTTGCCGGGACGTAAAAGTGCGCACCCGGAAAAAAGCGCGCAAATATAGGGATAATTATTTGATTTTACAAGCCTTCCCGGCCGTATTCTCACCGTTTAGGAAGTTCTGCCGCAGGACTGTCACATTCCAATTCAGTTCTGAGCAGCGCGGCTGAGGCTTACCAGGATGACACCGCCCACGATGGCCGCTGCGGCCAGCACTTTCTGCCAGGTAAGCTGGTCCATGCCCAGCCAGATGCTCACCACGGCCGATATCACGGGAGAAAGGTAATTGTACATGCTCACCAGCGTGGGCCGGATGTACTTCTGTCCATAGGGAATCAGGTAATAGGCCACGCATGTGGCAAATAAGATAAGGTATCCAATCTCCCAGCGCACCGCCACGGGAATGGCGGTGTAATCCATCGTGAACATTTCCCGGGCCGATAAAGGAAGGGACATGAGCAGGGAAAAGAGGAAGGCCCACTTCATGAAGGTGACCACGCTGTATTTGGAGATGAGCGGCCGGAAAATGCCCAGGTACAGGGAAAACGTGAGGCTGTTGACAAGGAGCAGCACCACGCCCATGGGTGTAGTGGAGGAAGCGCCTTCCCCCTGCACAGAGTTGATAATCAGGAAAATCACACCCGCCAGGGCCACGCCCACACCAGCAGCCTTCTGTCCGGTGATGGGCTCCTTCACAAAGAAATAGGCAAAGAACATGGTGAACACCGGTCCCAGGGTGCCCAGGATACCGGAATCGATGGGCGTTGCCATGGTAATGCCCACCAGAAAAGCCACCTGCGTGAGGAAAAGCCCCAGGAAAGAGGCCAGGGCAATGCGCCACAAGTCTCCTTTTTGAACTTTTTCTTCGGGCAAGAACAGGGAAACCAGCCAGAAAAGGGCCGATGCGCCCAGCGCCCGGAAGGTGAAAAGAACAAAGGGAGAAACCGCCTGAGAATTGGCGATGTCTTTGCAAAGCACCACATTGAGGCCGAAGATGGTATAGGCAATGGCAACGGCCAGGTGCCCTTTGAACTGATCCGACGCCATGGGCTATTCCTTAATCCGGTTTATAAACGCTTCAAACAGCGGCAGCCACGTGTCATCTTCCTGCACCAGGGATTCGGGATGGAACTGGACGGCCCACACCTGCCCGTTCTCATAGGCTTCCACCAGGCCGTCATCCGAATAAGCGGCCGGGGTTAGCCCGGGAGCCAGGCCCTTCACGGCCTGGTGATGGCGCGAATTCACCCGCAGGGAATCCGTCCCGAAGATATCGGCCAGAAAACTGCCCTCCTCCACGCCTATCATATGGTGGATGCCCCTGTGGGTATGGGCGTTTTCCAGCTGCGTGGGAAT
>CAJOLS010000058.1 GCA_905235535.1 uncultured Bacteroidales bacterium | reverse complement strand
TATGCTCAGGAAGGCCTCCTTCATCGCAAGGACGCTTTCCCTGTCGTAGAACAGGAGGGTGTCCTCCCAGTTGATACAGAAACTGCGGCCGTCCATGTTCACCGTACCGCAGCTGGCCAGGCAGTCGTCCATGACGAAAATTTTGGAGTGGTCGTATGTGCCGCTATACATGAAAACCCGGATGCCGGAGGCGACCAGTTCCGGAACATAGTCGTGCGTGAGAGAATTCATGAAGCCCCAGTCGCTTTTTTCCGGAAACAGCAGACGGACATCCACCCCCCGGGCGGCGGCGTCTTTGAGGGCCTGCAGCACCTGGTGCGGCGGGCCGAAGTAGGGCGTCTGCAAGTAAAAATACTCTTTGGCTTCATTCAGTTTCTGCACATACAGCCGCGTGAGTGTACTGTCACGGCTTTCCTTGCCTATGGCCTGCACCACTGCATTTCCCACCGGTTCCACCTGGATGTCCGGAGAGACGGCCTCTCCCGTGAGCTTGCTCCAGCTTTGCTGGAACAAAGCCCGCAGCTGGGCGGCGGCGGGGCCTTCTATCCTTACCTGTGTATCTTTCCAGACATAGATGGTCTGGTTGTTGAAATTGATGCCACCGGTGTAGGCTATGCGGCCGTCCACCACCACAATTTTCCGGTGGTCCCGGAACCCGATGAAGCTGGCGACAGCCTGTCCCGGGCACATTTTTTCAAGGTTGTGAACATATTGTACCTTCGCTCCCGCCTTCCGCATTCTCTCAAAGAAAAACTCCGGCGAGCCGGGTGTGGTAAGGTTGTCCACCAGAATGCGGATTTGGACGCCTTCCCTTGCCTTGCGGACGATGGCATCCCGGACAAGATTGCCGGCATTGTCTGCATCGAACCAGTAATACTCCATCTCAATGGTGTTTCGTGCGCCGTCAATATCCAGGAGCAAGCGGTCCAAATACTCCTTCCCGGACTTGGTTATCCAGAGGGAGTTCCCTTCTACTGGATTCCACAGTTCTTCCTGCGCCGGCAGAAGCCAGCACAGAAACAGCAGGAGCAGGGAGGCAAGGTTGCGCTTTTGCAAGATTGTTTCTACCTTTGTAGCCAGTAGCAAAGGTAGTGAAAATGATTATTGATGCCAAGAATATCCAAAAATCTTTCGGCACGCTGAAAGTCCTCAAAGGCGTAGATTTTTCTGTTGAACCGGGAGAGGTGGTGGCCATTATGGGCGCCTCCGGGGCCGGAAAATCCACCCTGCTGCAAATCCTGGGAACCCTTCTTACGCCGGACGGGGGCAGCCTCTCCATAGACGGGACGGATGTGCTCTCGCTGGGGGCGCACCCTTTGGCCGATTTCCGCAACCGACGCATAGGTTTCGTTTTCCAGGCCCATCACCTGCTGCCGGAATTTACGGCGGTGGAAAACGTGATGATTCCTTCGCTCATCGGCGGAACCGGGAACAAGCAGGCCCGCGAGAGAGCCCAGGAGTTATTGGCCCTCGTTGGCCTGGAAGCCCGTTTTTCGCACAAATCCTCCCAGCTGTCCGGCGGAGAGCAGCAGCGTGTGGCCATTGCCCGCGCCTTAGCCAACAGTCCTGCCATCCTTTTTGCCGACGAACCCACCGGCAACCTGGACAGCCGCACCAAGGAGGAGATTCACCAGCTGTTTTTCCACCTTCGCAAACAATTAGGCCAGACCATCGTCATCGTTACGCATGACGCGGGTCTGGCCCAACTCTGTGACAGGAGCTGCTATATGGTGGACGGCTCGTTCTCCTGAGGCTGACGGTTTCCTCCACGGGAAGGCCTTCCATTTCCGGGACGGCCTCCCTGTCCGGGGCCGCGTCCCTGGCTCAGGCGGTTTATCTGCTTCTGGCGGAATTTTTCTTCGGCCAGAAGGAGCTTGGCCACCTTGTTCACCGGAAGAACCTTCTTGTAGCGGGCCACCGCATCGGCCTCAATCTTTTCTCCGGCCTTCTTGGCTTCTATGTACTTGTCCAAAAGCTGGGACACTTCTTTCTCATCCACGCCTTTCTGGAGGTTCTCGTACGCCTCTTCAGTTGCGCGGAAGGCTTCCCGACGCTGTTTCTGCACCTCGTTGTACACGGGCCAGAAGGCCTGGGCCTCGCTTTCGCTCAAATCCAGTTCGGAGGTGATGAAAGCCACCTGTTCGGCACGCACTTTTTCGCGCCAGTCGTTACCATTCTTCTTTTCCTGCCTGTCCTGGGCAACGGCCATGCCGCCGGCAAGGGCCAGGACCGCCAATACACTAATTATCTTCTTCATAGTTCGCTTCTGCAATTAATTCAAGGGAAATACTGTTTTCGGCCATCAGATAGTTGACAATATCTTCTTCCGTGAGTTCTTCATTCTCCTGCAGCTCCACCATCCCGTCCGGATCCAGGGAACGGGACAGGTAGGAGATGTAGTCCCGGCTGTCGTCTTCCTGGACGGGAGCTGCCGCCTTCCGGAAGACGAATTCCCCCACACTTGCCAGGATGGCCAGGCTGGCAGCATACGCCAGCCAGGGTGATACCTTTTGCAGGGTGGTGGGACGCACCTCCTCATGGGGGATGCGGCTCAATCTCTGCTCCAGGTTCTGGAAGTAGTCCCGGGGGACCGATATGTCGTTTCTTTTGGTCATAACTGTTTACTTTGACACGTCCAGGTTGGAAAGGTTTAATTTTAATTTTTCCTGTGCAATATGATAGGAGGCTTTGAGGGCTCCCACGCTGGTGCCGGTAATGGCCGATATTTCCTCGTAGCTAAGCTCGTCCCACCAGCGCATTACGAAAACCTGGCGCTGCTTTTCCGGCAGTTTCGCAAGGCCTTTCATGAGCTCCCGCTGGGCCTCGGTGCCGTTGAAGAAAGGATCGGCCTGGATGCGGTGCTCCATTTCGGCATCTATGGACTGCACCCTCAGCATCGCGCGCACGCGCTCCTTCCTAAGATGGTTCAGGGTTTCGTTGGTGGCAATGCGCCACACCCAGGTATAAAGCTGCGCCTCCCCCCGGAAGGTGGGAAGCGCCGTCCAAATCTTGAGGAAGATTTCCTGGAGCAGGTCATCGGCATCCTCGTGGCTGTTCACCATGCGGCGAACGTGCCAGTACAGCCGTTCGCTGTACTCTTTGACGATGCGGTTGAATGTTTGCTCCAGAGAATCCATACAGGCACTCCCTTCTGCACAACCCGTGCCATTTTTTTGTTATCTTTGTAAACTTATGCGTTCTTTTGTCCGGAAAATAATGAACCGGGGCACCCTGCAGGGCCAGTTGTTCCGCTACGGAATCGTGGGCGGAATAGCCTTCGTGGTGGATTATGGAACGCTCGGGCTCCTTACGGAGGTGTTCCAGGTGCACTATCTGGTATCGGCCGGGATTGCCTTTTTGCTTGGGCTTGCGTGCAATTATGTGTTAAGCACGCGCTTCGTCTTCGGGGAAAGCCGCCTCAAGAGCCAGTGGGCTGAATTTGGCGCCTTCCTTATCATCGGCCTCGCGGGGCTGCTTCTCAACGAACTTATCCTGTACGTATGCCAAGACCTTGTCGGCATCCATTATATGCTGGGGAAAATCATCTCCACCGTCATTGTTTTCTTCTGGAACTTCCTGGCCAGGCGGTTCCTGCTTTTTAAATCCTGACCCATGAAAACTGCCATCATTGCCGGTGCCGGCCCTGCCGGCCTCACCGCTGCCTGGGAACTGCTCCGGCAAACAGACATCCATCCCGTTATCCTGGAAGAGACGGACGTTGTCGGCGGCATCTCGCAGACGGTGCGCTACAAAGGCAACCGGATGGATATAGGAGGACACCGCTTCTTCTCCAAGAATGAGGAGGTGATGCGGTGGTGGAAGGAGATGATGCCCATGCAGGGCGCCCCGGCCATGGACGACATCCTCCTGGAAAAGGAAAAACCCCTGCTGGACGGAGGACCAGACCCTGAAAAGGAAGACCGCGTGATGCTGGTGCGGGAACGTGTATCCCGTATCTTTTTCCTCCAGACCTTTTTCGATTATCCCATTTCCATCAAGTGGAGCACGTTTGCGGGGATGGGCCTCAAAAACACCCTCCGCGCAGGCTTCGGCTACATGGCCTCCCTGGTGCACAAACTGCCGGAAACCTCCCTGGAGAACTTTTATATCAATCGTTTCGGCAGGCCCCTGTACGAAATGTTCTTCGAGGATTACACGGAAAAAGTATGGGGTGTGCACCCCAGTAAGATTGGGGCCGACTGGGGCTCCCAGCGGGTGAAAGGGCTCTCCATCCTTTCCGTTTTGAAGGATGTCTTCACCCGCCCTTTCCGCTCCGGGGAATTGGACCAGAAGAAGGTGGAAACCTCGCTCATAGAACAGTTCATCTATCCCAAATACGGCCCCGGACAGCTGTGGGAGACGGTGGCCGATGAAATCCGCCGCAGGGGAGGGGAAATCCTCATGAATACCAAGGTTACCGGAGTATGGACGGAGAACGGGCGCATAAGCGGAGTAGAAGTCCGGAGCGAAGGGCAAACCCGCCGGATGGAAGGCGACTACTTCTTATCCAGTATGCCGTTGAAGGAACTTGTCTCCGGCCTCCGGGGATGTGAAGTCCCGGAATCTGTGAAGCAGGTGGCCGATGGCCTCCCGTACAGGGATTTCATCACCGCCGGCATCCTTGCCCGCAAGCTCAAAATCCGCAATACCACGCCCGCACGTACCTGGGACAACCGGGTGCCGGATACCTGGATTTATGTCCAGGAGCGCGGGGTGAAGGTGGGACGCCTGCAAATCTTCAACAACTGGTCTCCCTACATGGTGGCTGATTACAAGGATACCGTTTTTGTGGGAATGGAGTATTTTTGCGACGAGGGAGACGTCCTGTGGAATATGGACCGGGAAGCATTCTTACAGATGGCTGTGGATGAGCTGGTCAAGATAGGGGTGGTGGAGAAGGGAGATGTCCTGGACACCACCTGTGCCAAAATCAGGAAGGCCTATCCGGCCTATTTTGGCACCTATTCCCGGCTGGATGAGGTGAGGGTGTTCCTGGATGGTTTCCCCAACCTTTTCTGCATCGGCCGAAACGGGCAGCACCGCTATAACAATATGGACCATTCCATGCTCACGGCCATGGAAGCGGTCAGGAACATCGCTTCCGGCATTTCTTCCAAAGAGAACGTGTGGAGTGTCAATACCGAAGAATCCTACCATGAAAGCAAATAAATCCTACTTCCGTTTTCTGTTGGGAAAGAGTCAGTGGGCCGACTGGGCCGTCATCCTGCTGACAACCTTCCTGGGTCTTTTCCTGGTGCGGCTGTCCTATCCTTATCCCAACACCACCTCCGATTCCTTCGGCTACCTTGCCTGTGCTTTCAAGGATGAGTTTGTGGCCTATCGGCCTTTTGGCTATTCCTATTACCTTCAGATTCTTTATAAGCTGTCGCACAGCATCTACTCGGTGGCGGTGTCCCAGGCCGTTTGCTATGGCCTGTCCATAGGGATGCTCCTAATGGCGGTAAAAAAATACTGGCCCCCGCGCAGACAGGTCCATTTTTTCATTTTTGAGGCCTTGGTCTGCTTTAGCCCTGCGGCAATCTACATGCTCAATACCCTGTTGTCGGACAGCCTTTTCTGCAGCCTGTGTTTTGTCCTGTTGGCCATGGTTGTCGTATGGGTCCAGGAAAGGTCCTGGGTGGCCTTATGCATTTATGCCCTGGCGCTTTTCGCCGCCATGCATACCCGTTATTCGGCCATGTTTTTCCCGCTGGTTTTCGTGCCGGTCTTTGCCTTGAAGGGAACTGTGTTTCAGCGCATAGCTCCCATTGTGGCAACGGTGGCAGTATTCCTGCTTTTCCATGCCGGAATGAGTTCCGAAATGCAGAAGATCACCAATCATCGGCAGTTTTCAACGGGTTTTGACGGATGGCAGCTGGCCAACAATGCCCTTCACATTATGCCTCACATGGAGAAGGACGAGTTACTGCAAAAACCTCCCACCGACGATATGCAGATGCTGCACATCATGTGTGTGGTCCATATGCCCAAGATTCTGGAGTACACCCATGACGGGAAAAAGGTTACGGCTTCCTTCATGTGGGATCCGGATTCCCCGCTCAAAGACTATACGAATTTTTACCTGGAGCGCCATAAGGACAATTTCTATTATGATGCGTGGATAGCGCTGGGTTCCGGGCTCTTTAAAGACTACGGGGTCTGGCTCATTACCCACCATCCCTGGAAGTTCATCCGTTATTATCTGGTTCCCAACACTGTTCAGGCCTTCTTTCCCGGATATCTGGAGGTTATGGGCGCTTATGTGAATATCCCGGCGGGCAAGAAAGAGATAACCCAGTGGTTCACGGATGCTCCCAAAGACGGGCTTCACGCACGGAATGAGGGGTATGGCAAGTTCCTTGGGCTGGTAATGCCCTATCTGGAGCTTTTAACCTGGCTCATCCTGCTTGCCTCCCTGGTGCTTCTGATGGTAAAGAAAACGCCTCTTTCCAAGGAAACGGGGCTCTGTCTCCTTCTTATCTTCCTGTTTGGCTTTATCTATTATGGCACCACTGTCTTTGCCAGCCCCATTGCGGCCAGGTATTGGATGCCCATGAACGCAGTCAAGCTATCCTTTGCGTGGATAGCTTGGCGTGCGAGTATAAAATCTGAAGGATAGTTTTTATTTGCGGGCGATGGCCTTCTTGGCGGCCTCGGCAATGTGCGGGGCGTCCAGGCCATACGCGGCCATGAGCGCTGCTGGTGTGCCAGACTGGCCGAAACGGTCTCCTCCGTTCACGAATTCCACGGGGGTAGGCTTCTTGGCGGCCAGCACTCCGGCTACGGCCTCTCCCAGGCCTCCGAAGGCGTTGTGCTCCTCGGCCACAACCACGCAGCCGGTCTTGGTGGCCGATGCCACGATGGCTTCTTCGTCCAGGGGCTTGATGGTGGCGATGTCAATGACCTCGGCGCTGATGCCTCCGGCCTCCAGGGCCTCGGTGGCCTGCAGGGCCTCCCATACGGTGTGGCCGGTGGCGATGAGGGTGACGTCCTTGCCTTCGTTCATCACAATGGCCTTGCCAATTTCGAAGGGCTGGTTCTCATCCGTGAAGTTGGGCACGCTGGGGCGGCCGAAACGAAGGTACACGGGGCCTTCGTATTTGGCGGCGGCCAGGGTGGCCTGCACGGTCTGGTTGAAATCGCAGGGGTTCAGGACCACCATTCCGGGCAGGGCGCGCATGAGGGCGATGTCCTCCATGGTCTGGTGCGTGGCGCCGTCTTCACCCAGGGTGATGCCGGCGTGGGAAGAGGCAATCTTCACGTTGGTGTTGCCGTAGGAGAGTTCCTGGCGGATTTGGTCGTACACGCGGCCGGTGACAAATTCGGCGAAGGAGCCGATGAAGGGAATCTTTCCGGTGATGGCCAGGCCGGCGGCGGCGCCCACCATGTTGGCTTCGGCAATGCCGCACTGGAAGAAACGTTCCGGGAATTCGGCGGCAAAAGCGTCCATCTTGAGGGAACCCTTGAGGTCTGCCGTCAGGGCTACTACCCGCTTGTCGGCCTGTCCGGCTTTCAGGAGGCCAACGCCAAAACCGCTGCGGGTATCTTTCTTACCTGTGTCTGTATATTTTTTCATAAATAGTCTTTTTTTTAGATTCTTCGCGTCGCTCAGAATGACAGGGGATTAAAAATCCCCCAGCGGGGTTTCACCTAACTGTTTGAGGGCATCTTCCAGCTGCTCGGGCTTGGGAACGGAACCGTGGAATTTATGGGTGCCGGCCATGAAATCCACTCCATGGCCCATTTCGCTCTTGAACAGGATCATAGCGGGTTTACCGCTGCCCTTGCCGGCCTTGGCCAGTTCGAAGGCCTTGGTGATGGAGTCGAAGTCGTGGGCATCGGCCACAATTACGTTCCAGCCCCAGGCTTCCCATTTGGCGGCCAGGTCTCCGATGCCGGCCACTTCTTCCACGGGACCGTCAATCTGCTTGCCGTTCCAGTCCGTCATGGCAATGAGGTTGTCCAGCTTGTGGAACACGGCAAACATGCCGGCCTCCCAAATCTGGCCTTCCTCGCTTTCACCGTCTCCGCAGAGGCAGAATACGAAATTGTCCTCCTTGTCCAGTTTCTTGCCCAGAGCCAGGCCGGTGGCGGCGCTCAGGCCCTGTCCCAGGGAACCGGAGGCTTGGAAGACGCCCGGCAGGTTCTTGCGGACGGAGGGGTGGCCTTGCAGGCGGGTGCCCATTTGGCGGAAAGTGGCCAGTTCGCTCACCGGGAAATAGCCGGTGCGGGCCAGGATGGAATAATAGACCGGGGTCATGTGTCCGGCGCTCAGGATGAACATGTCCTGTCCCTTTCCGTCACGGGTCCAGGTGGCAGGATTGTGCTTCATCTCATTGAAATAGAGGGTTGTTAGGACATCCGTGGAGGACATGGAGCCGCCCGGATGGCCAGACTTTGCCAGACACACCATGCGGAGGATGTCCCTTCGCACCTGGGTGGCAATCTGTTGGAGTTCTGCGTTAGTTTTAGCCATAGATTCTTATAATGTCAGATTTAGAGTCTGTTTTGAAATGATTCAATAAATTCTTTATGTTTCTTTTTGGTAAATTTCACCCATAGGAACCCCCTATGGCCAAAAATTTTCAAGAAAAATTTCCACAAAAATAAACTATAAATAAAAATATCAATCATTTCAAAACAGACTCTTACAAATTTAACCATTTTATGCCGATAATCCTAATTCGTATGCATCCAGGCTATTTTACGCTGAAGGCGAAGATGCAGTGGCTGGTGTAGGTTTCTCCCGGACGCAGCACCACGGAAGGCCACTGGGGCTTGTTGGGGGAATCCGGGTAGTGCTGGGTTTCCAGGCAGATGGCGCTGCGCTGCCGGTAAACGATTCCCTTTTTGCCCGTCACGGTCCCGTCCAGGAAGTTGCCGCTGTAAACCTGGATGCCGGGCTCGTCCGTATATACTTTTAGGTCTATTCCGGTAAGGGGGCAGTAAAGCTCGCAGGCTACCTGTTTGATATCTCCTCCGGTATCCAGGCACCAGTTGTGGTCGAAGCCGTTGCCGTTGCGGATTTGGTCACAGTCGGCATTGATATCCTGGCCGATGGGCTTGGGCGTGGTAAAGTCGAACGGAGTACCGGCTACGGGACAGATTTCCCCGCTGGTCATAAAGGTGCTGTCCACCGGGGTGAAGTTGGCGGCGTTAATCCGGAGGATATCGTCCGTAATGAGGTGGCCGGCAGGGTCTCCGGACAGGTTGAAATAGGAGTGGTTGGTCATGTTGATTACCGTGGGGGCGTCCGTCGTGGCCTCGTAGGCAATGTCTATGGCATTGTCTTCGGTGAGGGTGTAGGTGACATAGGCCTTTACGTTTCCGGGGAAGTTGTTGTCTCCGTCCGGGGATTCGCGAAGGAGCTTGATGTGCCGGGCATCGGCCTCCACTACCTTATAAATCTGGTATTGCCAGCCGGTAGGGCCACCATGCAGGCAATGGCCGAAGTTGTTTTGGGGCAATTGGTATTCTACGCCGTCCAAGGTTATTTTGCCCTGGTTGATGCGGTTGGCATACCGGCCGATGGAGGCCCCGAAGTCCGTCAGGTTGTTTTCCGGGAAGTATTCTTCCAACTTGTCAAAGCCCAGGACCACGTCGCGGGGCTGTCCGTCCTTGTCCGGGAGCACGATGGACACAATGCGTCCGCCGAAGTTGGTGATACTTACCTGCATGCCGTCGGCATTGCTGAGGGTGTAGATGCCGGTTTCGGCTTCCTGGAGGGTGCAGGCGGCCGTCAGGGCCGCAGCGAAGAGGGCGATAAAGACTCTTTTCATATTGCATAGGGGTGTATTAGTCTAACTTGAGAACGGCCATGAAGGCGCTCTGGGGCACCTGCACCGTACCAATCTGGCGCATGCGTTTCTTGCCTTCCTTCTGCTTTTCCAGCAGCTTGCGCTTACGGGTGACGTCACCGCCGTAGCACTTGGCCGTCACGTCCTTGCGCACCTGGCGCACCGTTTCCCGGGCAATGATTTTGGCGCCTATGGCCGCCTGCACGGCAATGTCAAACTGCTGGCGGGGGATGAGGTCCTTGAGCTTGAGACAAATCTTTCGGCCGAAATCGTAGGCGTGGTCCTCGTGGATAAGGGTGCTCAGGGCATCGGCCGGGTCTCCGTTGAGGAGGATGTCCAGCTTCACCAGCCGCGCCGGGCGGAAGTCCGTCACGTGGTAGTCGAAGGAGGCATAGCCCTTGGAGATGGACTTGAGCTTGTCGTAGAAGTCAAACACAACCTCTGACAGCGGCAGGTCGTAGTTGAGCTCCACGCGGTCTGTGGTAATGTAATGCTGGCCGATGAGCGTGCCCCTCTTGTCCATGCACAGTTTCATGATGGGGCCGTAGAAATCGCTCTTGGTAATGATTTGGGCGCGTATGTAGGGCTCTTCGATGTGGTCCACCACGGATGCCGGCGGCAGGCCGGAGGGGTTGTGCACGTCCACCACATCTCCCTTGGTGGTATATACCTTATAGGACACGTTGGGCACGGTGGTAATCACATCCATGTTGAATTCCCGGAACAGGCGCTCCTGCACAATTTCCAGGTGCAGCAGGCCCAGGAAGCCGCAGCGGAAACCGAAGCCCAGGGCCAGCGAGCTCTCGGGCTCGTAGGTGAAGGAGGCGTCGTTCAGCTGGAACTTCTCCAGGGTGGCCCGCAGTTCCTCGAACTTGGAGGCGTCCACCGGATACAGGCCGGCGAAAACCATCGGCTTAACTTCCTCAAAACCGGCGATGGCCTCTTTGCAGGGTTCTTCCACGTGGGTGATGGTGTCTCCCACTTTCACTTCCACGGCGGACTTGATGCCGGTTATGATATATCCCACGTCTCCGGCTTTTACCTCGCCAGTGGGGTTCAGTTTGAGTTTCAGGTTGCCCACTTCTTCGGCCTCGTACTCGTTGCCGGTGGAAAAGAATTTCACCTTGTCTCCGGTTTTGAGGCTGCCGTTCACCACCTTGAAATAGGCGATGATGCCTCGGAACTGGTTGAAGACGGAATCAAAAATGAGGGCCTGCAGGGGCTGCTGCGGGTCTCCCTTGGGGGCGGGCACCTTGTCCACGATGGCATCCAGCACGGCCTGCACGCCTTCTCCGGTGCGGGCGCTCACCCTCAGCACATCTTCGGGCTGGCAGCCCAACAGGTCGCACACCTGGTCCGTCACCACTTCCGGCTGGGCGCTGTCCATGTCAATCTTATTGAGCACGGGGATAATCTCCAGAGAGTGGTCTATGGCCTGGTACAGGTTGGAAATGGTCTGGGCCTGGATGCCCTGGGAGGCATCCACCACCAGCAGGGCCCCTTCGCAGGAAGCGATGGAACGGGATACTTCGTAGGAAAAGTCCACGTGGCCGGGCGTGTCAATAAGGTTGAGCCGGTAGGTTACCCCATCCCTTACGTAATCCATCTGGATGGCGTGGCTCTTGATGGTGATTCCCTTTTCGCGTTCCAGGTCCATGTCGTCCAGCACCTGGTTTTCCATCTCCCGGTCGCTCAGCGTGCGCGTGAGCTCCAGCAAGCGGTCGGCCAGGGTGGATTTTCCGTGGTCAATATGGGCAATGATACAGAAATTGCGGATATTCTTCATAACTTACAAAGATAACGTATTTTGCCAAAACGGCAATGCACTCCCACTATTCCGGCCCTCCGGTGTCCCCGTTTCCCTCCCATCCGTTTCCCGTACACAAAAACTGCCTTCCAAGTGTACGAGAACCTGATTTTTTCTGTAGAAAAGTCGGGTAAAACGTAACCTCCAACAAGCAGCTGGCAAGGCTGACCAAACTCCCGCTGAAGGACGTGGACGCCATGTTTCCCCTTGCAGGAGAGGCTCAGAACAGATAAAAGCAGAAGCCCACGCCCATCAGTAGGCACAGGGCGAAGGTGGACATCACCAGCAGTGGCAGCATGGGGTCCAGGGCGCGGTCTTCGCGGGTCCAGATGCCCCTGAGGTGAATGAGGTACAGCGGCAGGGTAACCACCCACATCCAGTGCCACCAGGAGGGCCAGCACAAAAGGCAATAAGCGGCCATGCAGGCCCATCCCAGGCCGATGAGCACCGTCTGGTAGATGCGGGACTTGTGCGCACCCAGCTTGATGGCCACGGTAACGCGGTTGGCCGCATCCGTCTTCATATCCCGGATGTTGTTCACATTGAGCACCCCGACACTGAAAAAACCCACGCCTGCGGCCGGCAGAAGCAGTTTCCAGTGCAGGCCCAGGCCCTTGGTGCAAACGAAATAGGCTCCCATTACCGCCACCAGCCCGAAGAACAGGAAGACATAGTAGTCTCCCTTGGCCCGGTAGCCGTAGGGATTGTGCCCCAGGGTGTATTTCATGGCACCCGCGATGGCGGCGGCACCCAGCAGCAGGACCAGGATGGCTGTCATGTCCAGCAGCGTACCGAAAGCCCGCCAGGTCATGGCGGCCCCGCTAATCATGCACAGTACCACGAACAGGCCGATGAGCTTTTTCATTTCGGCCACCGTCATCTCTCCGCCGTTCAGGCCGTACTGAGGCCCCTGCCTTTCGGCGGTATCCGTGCCGCGAAGCACGTCCCCCAGCTCGTTGGAGAGGTTGGAGAGAATCTGTAAGCAGATGGTGGTGAGCACGATAAGGACGGCGGCCCAGGGGTCCACTTTCCAATCGGCCACGGCCAGGAGGATGCCCAGCAGCACGCCCGCCACGGAAAGCGGCAGCGTACGCAGGCGCATGGATTGAACGGCAGCTTTGAGATTCATAGTTCTTGGTATTTGCCTGAATTATTTCTCCAGCCAGGCGAGGAAATCTTCCACGCGGGCGCGGGAGACGGTGAAATCCGTGAGCTCCGGGTATCCGCGGCGGAGGGTTATCTGCAACCGGCCTCCCATCAGGCGCGAAACGGAGTCTATGACGCCCTCGGAAATGATGCAACTGCGGGAAATGCGGAAAAAGGCCGAAGGGTCCACGCTTTCTGCGATGGCGTCCAGGGATTCGTCCATCACGTACGAGGCGCCGGAGGTGGTGACGATGAAGGAATTCTTGGCCTCGGAATAGAAATAGGCGATGTCGGAGGTGCGCACCGGCACAATGCGGTTGTTCATGCGGATGAGAAACTTTTCCTTTCGCACCTGGTCCAGCAGTTTGCGCACGGTTTCCGTGGAGGGCTTCACCGCCTGGCCGGATTCCACGCGGGAAATGGCGCGCTGCAGTTCTGCCAGGCCGATGGGCTTGAGAAGGTAATCCACCGCATTGATTTCGAAGGCCTGCACGGCGTACTGGTCGTAAGCGGTGGTCATGACCACGGGGGAGGGAATCACAATCTGGGTGAAGATGTCAAAGCTGGTGCCGTCGCTCAGTTCCACGTCCATGAAAATGACGTCGGGGGCCTTGTGCGAGGAGAGCCATTGGACCGATTCGGTTACGGAACCCAGGGCCCCCACCACTTCTACCTGGGGAAAATTCCTGGTGAGAAGGTGGGTCATGTGTTCCCGGGCCCTTGATTCGTCTTCTATGATGAGTGCTTTCATTTGTGGTCTTTCTTTCGGGGCAAAGGTACGAAAAAATCTTCGGATTCCTTAATAATGGGAATGGTAACCGAAAAAGAATCAGCCGTTTCCAGTACAGTTATCTCTTTTCCGGCAATGTCCCGGTACTGGTTGCGTATGTATTGGAGGCCGATGCCGGTGTTGCTGACGGGCGTCACCTTGGGAATGAGGTTGTTGCTCACGGTAATGGACTGCCCGTCGCAGGTGGCGGTAATCACCAGGGGACGGGAGGCCGATACCGCATTGTGCTTGACGGCATTCTCTACCAGCAGCTGCAGGGTACAGGGCACAATCCAGCCGTCGGTCGGCAGAGGGTCTGCGTGGTCTATTATTTCCAACCCCTCGGGAAAGCGGATTTGCATGAGCTGCCGGTATGTGCGGGCAAATTCCACCTCTTCCGGGATGGGAACCAGCCTCTTGCCCTCCTGCCTTACGAGGTAGCGGTACAGCGTGGCCATTTTCCGGATGTAGTCGCTGGCTTCTTCCGGCGTACCTTCGTGAACAATGGAATCCAGCACGTTGAGGCTGTTGAACAGGAAATGGGGGTTCACCTGGTGCTTGAGCGTCATATATCGGAACTCCGCCTCATGGCGCCGGGTGCGCTGGGCCGACACTTCCCGCTGCATCTGCAGGGCGAAGTTGACCATGAAAAGCAGGGACAGCAGGGTGGTGAGCACCAGCACGATCATGGCGCCGGAGTCTTCCAGGAGCACGTTCCCCGTATAGTGGGTGTCAATAAACAGGCGGATGCCGAAGACGATGGCGATGGCCGTCACCAGCCAGCCAGCGTGTTCGTACCAGCTTTGCTCCCGTTCGTAGCCGGCCTGGCCGAAGGGAGAGAAGCGGTGGGCAAAGGCATAGAGGCCCCAGCCCAGGACTTCCGTGACGGAGAAGGTGGCAATGGCGTGCTGCCAGGCGGGCTTCCAATGGCCGGGCAGCGCCTGGGCGCCGATATTTCCCAGGATGAAGCCCAGGGTGTTTACCAGGATAAGCGCCATGACGGTGATTTCCACCGTAAGGTTTTCCCGGTAGCAGATGATAACGGCCAGCGTCATGGTGAGGGCCGTGAGGAACAGGGTGTCCGGAATGCCGGCGTACGTACACAGCACGTTCACGGCTACGTGCAGCAGCGCGAAGCCATGGATAATCCAGCCGGTTTCCTTCATCTTCATACAGGCAAAGATAAGGAATATTTCCATTCATCGGCAAAAAATGTCCATTCAGCCGGAAGAGGTTTTCTTTATACCCATATGTTATAATTTGTTTTTTACCTTCGCATTGCCAAATAGGCACTAAAACTATCGACCATGTCACCAAAACGTGATTTAACCTTCCGCCAGCTGGTGGATTTGAGTTTCGGTTTTTTCGGCGTGCAAATTGCCTATGCCCTGCAAAGCGCCAATATCAGCCGTATCTTCGCTACGCTGGGGGCCGATCCGCACCAGCTCTCCTTCTTCTGGATCCTTCCCCCGCTGATGGGAATGATTGTACAGCCGCTTATCGGCAAGTATTCGGACCGCACCTGGACCAGGATGGGCAGGCGTAAGCCCTATCTGCTGGTGGGCGCCGTCATCGCCGTACTGGTGATGCTGCTGCTGCCCAACGCCGGGTCCCTGAACTTCGGCGCCCGCATGTTCCTGGGCCTGAACATGGCCATGTGGTTCGGCCTGTTCTCCCTCATTTTCCTGGATACCTCCATCAACATTGCCATGCAGCCCTTCAAGATGATGGTGGGAGACATGGTGAATGAAAAGCAGAAGACAGAGGCCTACAGCATCCAGAGTTTCCTTTGCAACGCCGGCTCCCTGATGGGCTATGTTTTCCCCATCCTCTTCACTTGGACAGGCATTGCCAATACGGCGCCCAAGGGTGTTGTGCCGGACAGCGTCATCTACAGTTTCTATGTGGGTGCCGCCATCCTCATCCTCTGCGTGCTGTACACCTTCCTCCGCGTGAAGGAGATGCCCCCCAAGGAGTATGCCGAATTCCATGGCATAGACCTGCAGAAGCAGGAAGCCAAGGCCGACAAGGGCCTCTTCCACCTGTTGTTGGACGCCCCCGGCACCTTCTGGACAGTGGGACTGGTGCAGTTCTTCTGCTGGGCCGCCTTCCTGTATATGTGGACGTACACCAACGGCGCCATCGCCGACAATGTGTGGCACACCTTCGACACCAGCTCCGAGGCATACCAGACCGCCGGCAACTGGGTGGGCGTCCTGTTCGCCGTGCAGGCCGTGGGCTCCCTGGTGTGGGCCGCCGTCCTGCCGCGCTTCAAAAGCCTCAAGTTCTCCTATGTGCTGTCCCTGCTTGTGGGCGCCGCGGGCTTTGCTTCGGTATTTTTCATCCACAACCAGTACCTGCTGTTTGTGAGCTACTTCCTCATCGGCTTTTCCTGGGCCGCCATGCTGGCCCTGCCCTTCACCCTCCTTACCAACGCACTGGAGGGCAGCCCGTATATGGGCAGCTACCTGGGCCTTTTCAACTGCACCATCTGCCTGCCCCAGATTGTGGCGGCGGCCACCGGCGGCGCGGTCCTCAGCCTGGTGGGAGGCGGCCAGCCGGCCATGATGCTGGCGGCCGGCGTATTCCTGATACTGGGAGCGCTAAGCGTGAGATTCATCAAAACCAAATAATAATCAACAATTAACTACACACTAAATGAAAAGGATTTTAACCTCTATCGCAGTCCTGCTTGCAGCCTGCGTTACCGTATTCGCGCAAGGCGCCGGATACCAGGTTAAAGGTGTGGTGGTAGATGCCTTGGGTCCGGTTATCGGAGCCACGGTCATGGAAAAGGGAACGTCCAACGGAACGTCCACCGGCCTTGACGGCGACTACACTCTCACCGTTTCCGGCCCCGATGCGGTGATGGAAATCTCCTGCATCGGCTACGCCACCCAAACCTTTACGGCCAAGGATGTTCCGGCCACCGTCACCCTCTCCGAGGATACCGAATTCCTCGACGACGTGGTGGTAATCGGTTACGGAACCGTCAAAAAGAGCGATCTCACCGGTTCCGTATCCACGGTGAAGGCCGATGAGATTAACAAAGGCGTTGTCACCTCGCCCGCCGACCTGCTTCGCGGCAAGTCCGCCGGCGTCGTCGTGACCGCCGGATCGGGTATGCCGGGTTCCGGCGCTACCATCCGCATCCGCGGCGGCTCCTCCATCAATGCCTCCAACGACCCGCTCATCGTCATCGACGGCCTGCCGGTCTCCAATGACGGCATCGCCGGCATGTCCGATCCGCTGTCCTCCATCAATCCCGAGGACATCGAGAGTTTCACCGTCCTCAAGGACGCTTCCGCCACCGCCATCTACGGTTCCCGTGCCTCCAACGGTGTCATCGTGATTACGACCAAGAAGGGCTCCAAGACCTCCACGATGCTGCCAAAGGTCGCCATCGACTTCACCGCTTCGGCCAACACGATTGCAAAGTACAACGACCTGCTTGACGCCGACGGCATCGTAAAACTCGTCCGTGACTTCTACGGCGCGAACTCCGCCGCGGAGCAGCATCTCGGCGTCAACGGCGTCCTTTCCAACACCGACTGGCAGCGGGAGATTTACCAGGTCGCCCCTACTTATGACGGCAACATCAGCCTCAACGGACGCTTCGGCTTCCTGCCGTACCGTGTCTCCGGCGGCTACACCACCCAGGAAGGTACCCTGAAGGGTTCGAAGATGAACCGCGCGACGGCTTCGCTGAACCTCTCGCCCAGCTTCTTCGACAATCATCTGACCGTAAACCTCAATGGTAAGGGTACATTCTCAAGGAACTGGTATGCCAACCAGGACGCCATCGGCGCTGCCAACCACTATGATCCCACCAAACCGGTGCACGACCCCAACGGCCTGAACGGCTTCACCACCTGGTACGACGCTTCCGGCAATGTCAATACGATGGCCACGATGAACCCCGTCGGCCTGCTTGAGGCCAAGGAGGATACCGCCGATGCCAGGCGTTTCATCGGAAACGCCCAGTTCGACTACAAGATTCACGGCTTGGAGGATCTCCGCCTCAACCTCAACCTCGGCCTCGACTGGGCCAAGTCCCAGGGCATCACCGAGCTCGCCATGGGCTCCGAGGCTTCCTATCACAACACCAACCAGTCCGGCGGCGGCCAGCACACGGATTATGACTATATGCGCCGCAACACCACCCTGGAGTTCTATGCCGACTATAACAAGACTTTTGCCGGGCTGCACAATGTGGATCTGATGGCGGGTTATTCCTGGCAGCATTTCTACAGCGAGAGCAACAGCAACTCCTACCGAATCTCCGACAAGGCCGTTCTCGGCAACTCTGTCGGCAAGGGAGAGCTCTACCTGATTTCCTTCTTCGGCCGTGCCAATTACGGCTTTGCCGACAAGTACCTGCTCACCGTCACGGTGCGTGCCGACGGTACTTCCCGTTTCCAGAACCACAAGTGGGGCGTGTTCCCCTCCGTGGCATTCGGATGGAACATCCTCAAGGAAAACTTCATGAGCAGCGCCGACAAGCTTTCCACGATGAAGCTGCGCCTCTCCTGGGGTGAGACCGGCCAGCAGGAAGTGGGCGGCTATTACGACACCTTCGCGCAGTTCCTGACCACCCAGCTGGGATCGTACTATTTCACCACCCCTTCCGGGTACACCAACCCCATTGCTGCACTCGGCTACTCCGCCGACCTCCGCTGGGAGACCACGACCACCTACAACGTGGGTCTGGACCTGGGCTTCTGGAACGACCGGCTGACCACCAGCCTGGATGTGTACAAGCGCGACACGCGCGACATTCTCAACTTCATCCCGGTTCCGGCCCTTTCCAACCTGACCAACTACCTGAACACCAACATCGGGTCGATGACGAACCTTGGCGCTGAGCTCAATGTCAACGCCATCCTCATCGAGACCCGCGACATGGGCTGGAACGTTGGTTTCAACGTGGCCTACAACCGCAACCGGATTACCTCCGACGACGATGCCACGGGCGTTGAGACCGGCGGCATCTCCGGCGGTACCGGCAACAACGTCCAGATGTTCCAGGTGGGCTATCCGATGCGCACCTTCAACCTCTACCAGCAGGTATATGACACCGAAGGCCGTCCCATCAGCGGTGTCTATGTGGACCGCAACAACGACGGCCAGATTAACGCCGACGACAAGTACCTGACCCGCCATGCCGATCCGGACTTCACCTTCGGCTTCAACACCAGCTTCCACTACAAGAACTGGACGGCCGCCCTTTCCGGCCACGCCAGCATCGGCAACTGGGTGTACAACAACGTCGCGTCCGACACGGAGATGCTTGCCGACCTGTGGACCAACCAGTTCGTGAGCAACCGCGTCAGCACCGCCACCCGGTCAATGTTCTCCCAGGCCCAGTATCTGTCCGACTACTATCTGCAGGACGGTTCGTTCCTCAAGCTGGACAACTTCACCTTGGGCTACACTTTCCCGAAACTCTTCAACGTCACTTCCGACAGACCGTTCTCTCTCAACATCTTCGCTACCGTGCAGAACATCTGCACTCTGACGAAGTACACCGGCATCGACCCTGAGATTTACGGCGGTATCGACGGCACGGTCTATCCGCGCCCGAGAACCTTCGTCGGCGGCATCAAGATTAATTTCTAAAAACAGGGCAGGAATATGAAATCAATGAAATATATTCTCGGAGTCCTGGCGGCCTCTGCCGCCCTCACCTCCTGCGTGGGCGATCTGAACGTGACGCCTATCGATCCCAATGCCAATACCGCCGACAAGGCCCTCGTGAACGAGGCCGCCTTCGAACAGTTCCTCTCCGGCGTGTATCTCGGTTTCGCCACCTCCGGCTATTACGGAGCCAACGGCGACCCGTCCATCTCCGGACTGGACGGCGGCGCCTCCCAGTACCTCCGCGGCCTGTACAACCACAGCGAGCTCACCACTGACGAGAGCGTCTGCGGCTGGAACGACCAGACCATCAAGAATTTCCACTGGGGCAACTGGACCACGGACGATACCTTCATCTACGCTTTCTACTCCCGCATCTTCATG
>CAJOLS010000057.1 GCA_905235535.1 uncultured Bacteroidales bacterium | reverse complement strand
TTTTTTCGTATATTAGTGCGATTTTAACGAAGTTTTTTCCCGAGATGTTTGACAGTTTCTACAACAACTTCATAGCAGAGGACCGGTACAGGATGATTCTGGACGGTCTGCAGGTGACCATCCTCATCACGGTGGGCGCCGTTGTCCTGGGCACCCTCCTGGGAGGCGTAATCTGCTGGATGCGCATGAGCCGCCGTCCCTGGCTGCAGAAAGTGGCCAAAGTGTATATTGACATTATGCGGGGCACGCCTGTCCTGGTGGTCCTGATGCTCATGTACTATGTGATCATGGCTCCCTTGGAAGCCTCGGGCATCGTGGTGGCCATTGTCACCTTCGGCATGAATACGGCGGCCTATATCGGCGAAATGCTGCGTTCTTCCATCCAGGGGATAGACCGGGGGCAGACAGAGGCCGGCCTGGCGCTGGGTTATACGCCCCGGCAAACCTTCATCCGGATTGTGTTCCCGCAGGTTGTCAAGTCCGTGATGCCCGTCTATGAGGGCGAAGTGGTGAGCCTCCTGAAAGGAACCAGTATCGTGGGCTACATTGCCGTGGCCGATATGACCCGCGCGTCGGACCTCATCCGCTCACGCACCTTCGATGCCTTCTTCCCCATCATCGTGACAGCCATTATTTATTTCTTTATGGCCTGGCTCATCGGCCGGTTGCTGAAGTCGCTGGTTGAAAAGCAGTATATGAAGGCCCTGGTGGCGTCTGCGGGCCTGTTGATCGGCGCAACGGTATGCTATGTCCCTGCGCTTTTCACCTCTGCAGGGAAGGCCGAAGTGGCCGATGTCCCCGCCGTTTTCCGGGCTTTGGAAGGGAAGGACGTAGGCGTAGTCATCGGCAGCATCCAGGATATCGCCGTTACGGATATGGCTCCGGGGGCCAACATCCAGCGGATGGCCACCAACGCAGACGTCATAGCAGCCCTGGAGAATGGAAAGGTTGACATAGCGGGCAGCGAAAGCATCACCCTTGTCTTCAACAAAGATCTCGCCGCCAGGCTGGATTCCGTCAGCGCCGGCCTGCCGGCCATTCCGGTAGGCGCCTGCTTCCCTTTGGAAGACACTCTGTTGCAGCAGGATTTCAACCGTTTTCTCTCCGAAATCCGCAGCGACGGAACCTATCAGGAGATGGTGAACCGATGGACCCAGGCCGATGATCCCTCCTCGCTGGCCGTTCCCCAGCCTCGCGGCAACGGACGCACCATCCGCGTGGCGGCTTTCCCGTCTATGCCTCCGCTCAGTTTCATCAGTTACGGAATGCCGTCGGGACTGGAACCGGACCTGCTCACGGAATGGGCCAACCGGAGGGGCTGGAAGCTGGAATACCTCATAATGGACTTTGCTGCGCAGATTCCGGCCATCCAGACGGGCAAGGCCAATCTGGCCATGGGCTATATCAGCATCACCGACGAGCGGAAGAAACAGGTTCTCTTCTCTGACGGTTATATGTCTTCGGAAATGATCCTGATTACCCGGAAGGGGGAACTGGGAATTATTACAGATCCTTCCCAACCCTCTGAAGGGGACGGTGGAAGCCGGAAACCGTGGAACTTCATTCTCCTCCTTATCCTCTGCGGCAGTTGCGGACTCCTGGGAATCGGCTTATCCCTGCGGCGGAAAGCCCTTGAAAAGCAGGCGGCCCGTTTTGAGACTGCCTCCCAGCCGGAAGGAGCACCCGTCATCCGCTTCTCCCACATGAAAAAGAGCTATGACAACCTTCACGTACTCAAGGATATCAATGCCGATATCCATCGCGGAGAGGTTATCTCCATCATCGGCCCCTCCGGCACGGGCAAAAGTACTCTGCTCCGCTGCCTGAACCTGCTGGAGCGCCCCAGCGGCGGAAAAATTTACGTGAAAGGCAGAAATATCCTGTCCAGACGCTATCCCGTGCACCAGATGCGCCGGAAAATGGGCATGGTGTTCCAGAATTTCAATCTCTTCGCCCATAAGACCGTGCTGGAGAATATCACCCTCGCCCCCTGTCAGCTGCTCCACGAAAACCCTCAGCAGGCACGTGAGGAAGGATTGGCGCTCCTGAGGAAAGTGGGGCTGGCCGAAAAGGCCGATGTCTATCCCTCCAGCCTCTCCGGCGGGCAGAAGCAGCGCGTGGCCATCGCTCGCGCCCTGGCCATGAAGCCCGAGGTCATCCTCTTCGACGAGCCTACATCGGCCCTGGATCCTACGATGGTGGGAGAGGTCCTCAGCGTTATCCGCCAACTGGCCGATGAAGGCATGACCATGCTCATCGTCACCCACGAAATGAAGTTTGCGTACGATGTGAGCACCCGCATTCTCTTCATGTACGACGGAGTGATCCACGAGGACGGCACTCCGCAGCAGATCTTCGAAAATCCCGTTCACAGTGCCACCAAGGCCTTCATCCAGCGCATCCGCAAGGAAGTGTTCGAGGTGGACGGGCCAGATTTTGACATCCTGGGCATGCGGTCTTCCATCAATGCCTTCTGCTACAAGTATGGCATTATGGAGAAGCATGACACAATCCGCCAGCTGACGGAGAAGATGATTGGAGACATCATGGCTGCGTACCGTCCCCTTACCGTCCGTATCACGCACAGCGAACAGTCCGGCATCACGGCCCTGGACTTCATGGTGGAGAAGATGGAAGCGACGCCCCTGAGTGAAGAGCAGCGAAACCAGCTGGCATCACAATGCCGGCAGGTGGTGGAAGAGCCCACCGAGAGGGGCTTCCGGGTGAAACTGATACTCTAAAGCGCTCAGATGGCTTTTTTGCCCCACTTTTTCCCGTGGATGTAGATAAGGCACTGGATCCAGATGCAAAGGGAATAAACGCCGTCGGCCGTCCAGCAGACGGCGATGCTGGATTGCAGCATGCCGATGATGACGGTGCAGTAAACGGCGTAGATGCAGAGGGCCACCACGTCCATCCGCAGGCATACGCGGGTGTTTCCCGTTCCGGCCACGGATTGCAGATATACGTTCCAAGGCAGCGTTACGACGGTGGCCGCACACATCACCCACAGCGTGGGGACGGAGCCCTGGATAAGGGAAGGGATATCGGTGAACAGGCCGATGATAAAGTGCGGGGCCAGGGCAAAGAAAGCCAGAAGGGGCAGCATGGTTATGGCGCAAAGGAGAACCACCCGTTTGATGATGGGAATTACGCCCTCGGGATGGCCTTCTCCGATGATGTTGCTCACCAGCGTTGCCGCCGTGGAGGCAAAGGCGGCCGAGAACACAAACGGTACCTCGGAAACGCTTCGGACGATATTGGCGATGGCCAGCGGCTCTTCTCCCAGATGCTCGATAAACAGGAAGAAAAGAAGCCACACGGAGACATTGAGCACATACTCCAGCATGACCCAGGAGGCGGTGGAGAATATGTGTTTAAGTTCCTTCCATACGGGTTTGACGGGATTCTGGAGGCCGTATTTCTTTTCGGCCGTAAAGGCGGTCCAGATAATGAAAAAGACCATGGAAATGCCTTCCGCGATGGTGGAGGCCAGTGCGGCGCCCTGAATGCCCATCTCCGGAGCGCCCCAGTGGCCGAAAATGAGCACCCAGTCCAGAAGGACATTGCTGGCTACCAACACAATGGAGTTCCACGTGAGGCAGGACGTTTCCCACGTTCCCACGTAGAAGGCGCGGAACAGCGCGGTCATAAAGGCGAAGAAGAGCCCCGGGACGCGCCAGTTCACGTAGATGACGGACGCGTTATAGATGTTCTCCGATTTCAGGATGGCGTGGAGAAGAGGAGGGGACAGGAAGAAGGAGAGGACCGCAGTCATTATGGAAAGGGCCGCCAGAAACCAGCCCCCCTGCCAGAAAACGCGTCCTATGGATTCGAAACCTTTCCCGGTTTCGTAGGCTTCTCCGTTTCTTCGGCCGATAATAATCTGTACTCCAATGGAAAAGCCGAAGCCCAGCATATACAGGATATTGAAGTACACGCCTGCAATGGCCGATGCTCCCAGCTCAATCTCTCCCACGCGGCCCAGGAAGGCCGTATCCGTCATTCCCAGCAGTTCTTCCATCACCAGGGCAACCAGGATGGGGAAGGTTATCCTCCAGATAGATTGGAAGGAATAACGTTTCGACAGCTTGAATGACTCCGGCATAAGATAAATTCTTGTTGGAATGCATCAAATATATAAAAAATTCTTCGTATTTTTGCAGGATTAGTACAAAAATGGATAATAGTCACAAACTGATAGACAGGTCCCCGGCCGTAAAATGTAATAACGGCACCTTCGTGGTCAAAAAGACAGATGAGCTGATTATCTGGAAGGGCATCCCTTACGCAACGCAGCCGGTGTGTACGTAGATGTAATGAAGGCCGTGTGCCAGAGTTACCATGTCCCCTTCTCGTTCATCGTCTCGGACGGTGGCTATTTCCACGAAAACAGACTCTAAAATAACATTAAACCCTAGCAAGTGAATAACAGATCTTTTTCAAGCAGGCTCAGTTGGAGGATTATCGGCATAGTGTCCGTGGTCTCCCTGGCCTCTTATATTATTATCGGCCTTGTGTCCCAATATATCCTTGCCAATGAGTCTGCCAAAGTGGCTCGGCTGGAGATAGCCCTCATCTTGCTGTTGGTGGGCATCGTGGGCCTGCTTATCCTGTATTTCGTGTGCAACCGGGAGATCCGAAGGATGACGCGCCCCATTACGGAGCTGTCTGTATCGGCCCTCAATATGGCCAAGGGCAATTTCAAGGCCAAACTGCCGGATATTTCCAGCAAGGACGAAATGCTGCGCCTGAGGGACAGTTTCGTCTATATGCAGAATTCCATTTCGGATTATATAGGCCAGCTCAAGAGCACCAAGAGCGACAACGAGCGTATGGAGTCGGAGCTCAATGTGGCCCGAACCATCCAGATGGGTATGCTTAGCACGGATTTCCCGCCGCAGCTTCATGCCCTGCTGAACCCGGCCAAGGAGGTGGGCGGAGACCTTTACGATTTCGTTATCAGGGGCGATGTGCTCCACTTTGCCGTGGGAGATGTGAGCGGGAAGGGCGTCCCGGCCTCGCTGGTGATGTCCATCACCCGTGCCATGCTCCGCTTTGTGGCCACCCTGGACCTGCCGATGCACGAATCTGTGAGCCGTATCAGCAACAGCGTGGCCGATACCAACAGCAACGATATGTTTGTAACCCTGTTCATGGGACGCATCAATCTGAAGACGCTCCGGATGGACTACTGCAATGCCGGCCATAATCCGCCCATTGTTGTCCCGCCCGGCGGAAAGCCCTATTTCCTCCCGGTCAAGAGCAACCTGGCCGCCGGTCTCATGGAAAGATTCCCTTACGAGGACGAGCATGTGGACCTTGCGCCGGGTACCCGGATTGTGTCCTACACGGACGGTGTGACGGAGGCGGAGAATGTAAGGCTGGAGCTGTACGGAGAAGACAGGCTCATGGAAGAGGTGGGGCATTTGGAGGCCGATATGGACGAGAAATCCGTTGTGGAACAGATTTACCGGTCTGTGAAAACTTTCACCACGGGGCACTACCAGAGCGATGACATTACGTTAATGAGCTTGAAAGTATGAAATACATCTACATCATAAACGGAAGGCCCGACAAGGCTTCCCAGTACCAGGAATTCTACGACCAGCTGAAGGAGAATCCCCACCCGTACGAGGTTTACACCACCCTGGGAGAGGGCGATGCCACCCGCTACGTGCGTCTTTACTGCGACCTGCATCCGGAGGAGGAGGTGTGTTTTGTGGCCTGCGGCGGCAACGGTATCATCAACGGAGTGGCCTCCGGCCTGGTGGGCTTTGCCCAGTCCGGTGAAGAGGCGGCCCGGCAGTGCGAGAACAAGACCATGGCCATCCTTTATTTTGCCGGCTCCACGGAGGATGTGATTATCAATTTTCCCGGCCGCGATTTCCGCAGCGTAAAGGCAATGCTGGAGGGTACCGTAGCCCCCATTGACATCATTCAGGTGAACGACAGCTATTGCCTCAATGTGTGCAACATCGGCTTTAACTCCAAGGTGGCCTCCCGCGCCAATGAGCTGGTGGCCAAGGGGCAATCGGCCCATCAGGCCTATACGCGAGGGGTTGTCAATGCCATCCTTACCAGCCGGTACAACCGCATCAAGGTAATGGTGGACGGGGAACGCATTGCGCGCGGTCATATGGTGCTGTGCACCTTTGCCAACGGACACCGCGTGGGCGGTGAATTCAACTGCGCCCCGGATGCCAGGCTGGACGACGGGCTTATGGATGTGTGTTACTTCCGCTCCATGAGCCTCCTGCGGCTTCTGATGCTCATTCCGCACTACAAGGCCGGCACGCACATCGGCAGTCGTGTGGGAAGAAATAGAGTGCTTTTCCGCCATGCCCGCGAAGTGCAGATTGTGAGCAAAGACCTGATTGACATCTACCTGGACGGAGAACAACTCACTGGCTCCCGGTTCCATCTGAAGTTGCTGCCGGGCGCTTTGCCGCTTCGCCTGCCCAAAACAGATACGGAATAGGTTGTGATTGCGTCCCTTCTTCTCTCCCTTTTGCTTGCCGCCGGCAGCCCTCCCGCCGCACCGGACAGCCTGATTCAGTCTTTCCAGACCCCCTCCCGCGCCGCCAGGCCTTATGTATGGTGGCATTGGATGGACGGGGAAGTGAGCCTGGAAGGCATCCGGAAAGACCTCCTGTGGATGGACAGCGTGGGCATTGCGGGCTTTCATCAGTTCGATGCCGGTGGGGTGAATATGCCCAAGGCCGCTTCTTTCAAAAGGCCCTACCTGTCGGATTCATGGAAAGAAGCGTATCGTTACGCCATAGCCCTGGCCGATTCCCTGGGAATGGAGGCTACGGTGGCCAGCGCCCCGGGCTGGAGCAGCACGGGAGGCCCGTGGGTGAAGCCCGAGGATGCCATGAAAAAGCTGGAATGGCAGACGGTGGATATCCAGGGAGGAGACGTGGACCTGGTGCTTCCGGAACTTCGAAAGATCACGGGTCAGTACAGGGACCTCCCCCATACTCCGGAACACGGCCTTAAGGTGGAAGATTATGGCTACGACGTGGCCGTGGTGGCCGTCAAACTGCCGGAAGGGGATACGGGGATGGAAGGGGCCGATGTCGTCTGCTCCGCCGATGCCCTTACGGTGAGTTTCCCGAGGCCCCGCCTCATCAAGTCCTTCACGGCCAAGGGAGTCCCGGGAGGATTCCGGCCCAGGGACGGTGAAGTCTATACGGATTCCGAGCTCCAGTGCAGCGGGGACGGGAAAAAGTGGAAGACCGTGTGCCGGGTGCGCAAGTCTCCCTTCGAATATGTGACCATGAACATCCCGCCCACCCGGGCCCGGTATTTCCGGGTGACGGGTGGCAGAATCTCGGACCTCCAGCTTAACGGAGTGCGCAAGATAGAAATGTTTGAGGAAAAGGCGGGCTACTGCTTCCCGTACGATTTCGACCGCTATCCCACGGAGCAGATTGAGAACGAAAATTGCATAAGGGCCGATGAAGTGGTGGTGCTCACGGGACGGATGACCCCTTCCGGAAGGCTCACCTGCCGCCTCCCGGAAGGGAAGTGGAGAATCTACCGTTTCGGGGCATCCCTTACCGGCAAGATGAACCATCCGGCCTCTCCCAATGCCACCGGCCTGGAAGTGGACAAACTGGACAAGGAGGCCTGGAACCGCTATTTCCACACCTATCTGGACATGTACAAAGAGGCTGCCGGCGGCCTTCTGGGCCCGAGGGGTATCACGCACCTTCTGGTGGACAGTTTTGAGGCCAAGTCCGAAACCTGGACCCCCTCCCTGCCGGAAGAATTCTTGAAGCGCCGCGGCTACGACCTCATTCCCTGGATGCCCGTTCTGGCCGGAGAAATCATAGGGGATGCCGCCATGAGCGAGCGTTTTCTCTTTGACTGGCGCAGGACCCTCGGAGAACTCTTTACGGAAAACTACGCCCGCATCGGGGATATCATCCGGGAATACGGAATGAAGGGAACCTATATCGAAGGACACGAGACCGGCCGGGCCTTCGTGGGAGACGGAATGGACGCCAAACGTGCCGCCACCGTCCCCATGTCGGCCATCTGGATGACGGACAGCCCTGCCGGGTCCATGATTCCGTCTTCCATCACGGACATCCGCGAAAGCGCTTCGGTGGCCCATATATACGGACAGAACATCGCCGCCGCGGAATCCTTCACCGTTTCCGGGGAGGAGAAGAAGGCATATACCTATTACCCCGGCAACATCAAGCCGGTGGCCGATATGGCCCTTGCCAGCGGCCTCAACCGCTTCATCATCCACGATTCGGCCTCCCAGCCCTCGGACGATTACCTGCCCGGCCTGGGCCTGTTCAAATACGGCCAGTGGTTCCACCGCAACGAGACCTGGGCCCCCTATGCCAAGGTGTGGACAGACTACCTGGCCCGCAGTTGCCAGATGCTTCAGATGGGACGGAATGTGGCCGATATCCTCCTGTTTTACGGGGAGGACACCAACGTGACGGCGGTCTATGGCGGGGAAGCCTTCCGCTTTATGCCGCTCATCCCTTCCGGCTGCAATTTCGATTATGCCAGTGGGGACGTTCTGCTCCACCGTGTCCGGGTGGAGGACGGCAGCCTCGTAACCGAAAGCGGCCAGCGCTATTCCGTGCTTATGATAGGACGCAGTGCACAGGTGATTTCGGAAGAGTTGAAAAGCCGGATAGAGGAATTCCGCCGGGCCGGGGTGAAAGTGGTGGATGAGAAGGACGGAGTGACCATAGACCCCGACGTCATCTTCCCGGAAGGGAGCTGCCCCACCCGCCTGTTCGGAGACGGCGCCCCTGTCCCCAGGAACTCCCGCGGGCACGAAACCCTTCTGGAAGGCATCCAGTTTGTGCACCGGCAAATCCCCGGCCAGGCCGATATTTACTGGCTGCGCAACTTTACCGGGAAGAAGCAGGAAGGCACCGTGCAATTCCGCACCGCCGCCCGCTATGCCGCCCTGCTGAATCCCGAAACGGGAGAGGCTGTGGCCTTGGATTGTTCCGATGCCGGCAGCGGCTATACGGGCCTGCAGGTTTCCCTGGCCCCTGGAGACGCCCTGTTCTATGTGCTCTCTAACAAGCCGCTGGGCGTGCCTGCCGCCAGGAAGCGGGGTGCAGAGAAGTGGACCCGGCCCCTGGACCGGTACTGGGACGTGGAATTTGTGCAGAAAGGAGGGGAGCGTGCCCTGGAAACCTTCTCCGTGCTCAACGACTGGACATCCAACAGCGACCCTGTGGTCAAATACTTTTCCGGCACGGCGCATTACACCACCACTTTCCAGGTCGAGAGTCTGGAAGGCCTGGAAGAGGCCCGGATAGACCTGGGAACGGTGAATGTAATGGCCGAAGTGGTGGTCAACGGGCATCCGGCGGGTGTTCTGTGGCGCACGCCCTATGTATCGGCCGATATCCTTCCTTACCTGAAGAAGGGGGAGAACAAATTGGAGGTATATGTGACCAACCTGTGGGTGAACCGGATGATTGGGGACAGGCAGAAAAACGCAGAGCCTGTCACTCGCGTCCGTCGTTTCTACGAAGCGGGAGACAGGCTCTTGCCGTCCGGTTTGCTGGGCCCCGTTGTGCTCAGGGGCTACAGCAGGCCCTGATTACTCAATGGCAATCTGCTTTTTGGCCTTTTCCATTTCCACTTTCTTCACCTTGGGCATGTTCACTACCAGCACGCCGTTCTCCACCTTGGCGCTGATGGCCTCGCGGTCCGTGTCCTCGGGCAGCAGCATGGTCTGCTGGAACTTGGTGTAGGAGAACTCGCGGCGCACATAGTGGCCTTTCTTCTGCTCGTTTGCATCCTGCTTCTTCTCCATCTTGATTACCAGGTCTCCTTCCTCATCCAGGTGGATGTCAAAATCGGCCTTGGTCATTCCGGGAGCGGCCAGTTCCAACTGGTACTGCTCGGGGGTTTCCAATACGTTGATGGCCGGGCAGGTGGCCTTGGGACGTTCCATCCAGCTGTTGTCAAAGAAATCGTTGAACAGGTCCGGAACCCAAACTTGGTTGTTTCTTCTAACGGGTAACATGGTTTAAATCTCCTATCAATTTTTGTGTTTAACTTTTTCTGTCTTGAACGTCCTTTCAAAG
>CAJOLS010000056.1 GCA_905235535.1 uncultured Bacteroidales bacterium | reverse complement strand
TTTGGCCATAGGGGTTCCTATGGGTGAAAATTTTTGAGGAAAATTTACCAAAAAGAAACATAAAGAATTTATTGAATCATTTCAAAACAGACTCTAAATGAAAGACCGAAAACTGCTGAACATTGAACTGGGCCGCATATCGGCCGATGAATACCGTAACTCCCGTCCCGAAAGCGGCGTGGTGCTGGTACTGGACAACATCCGAAGCGCCCACAACGTGGGCAGCGCCTTCCGCACGGCCGATGCTTTCGGGGTGGACAAGGTGTATCTGGGAGGTATCTGCCCCGTGCCGCCGTCCCCGGAGCTGAGAAAAGTGGCATTGGGGGCCGAGGAAGTGGTTCCTTTCGAGCATGTCTCCGACGTGGTTTCGCTGGTAAAGCGCCTCCAGGCCGATGGCTACAAGGTGATAGCGGTGGAGCAGACGATACATTCCGTAAAACTGGATGCCTTCCGGCGGGAGCCCTCGGCCCGCTATGCCCTGGTCTTCGGCAACGAAGTGGAGGGTGTTCAGCAGGCCGTGGTAGATGCCTGCGACTGCGCCCTGGAGATTCCCCAGAAGGGCACCAAACACTCCCTCAACGTCTCCGTCTCCATAGGCGTCACCCTTTGGGGTATCCGCTAATCGTCTTATACTCAACGACTTGCCAATCAAGGGGTGCACCTGGAAGTGCACCCCTTTGGCCGTAATTTCCTGATTATCAGTATTCTACTTGATTCAAGAAAAGGGCATGGCCGGGGACGGACTCGCCGGCGTCGCCGCGGGTGCCTCTCCCGATGAGTTCTGCCACCCATTCGGGCGAATGCTTGCCGCGGCCCACCTCGATGAGGGTGCCCACCGTGGCCCGGACCATGTTCCGCAGGAAACGGTCTGCCGCAATGCGGAAATACCAGTACGGATGGTATGCGGAGGATATTGTATCGCAAACCGCCTCCGCTTCGCTCCGGCCCCTCCCTACTGGCAGAGGGCGGCCATGGGTTTGCGACACAATACCCTCCTCCGCCCCTTCGCCCATTATCTGGATATGCGTAGGGGTATAGGGCTTCCAAAAGGCTTCGTAAACGGTGCAGATGGAGGTTTTGTTGTCTGTTCCGGTTTTCTCGAAGCAGGAGAAATCGTGGGTTCCCAGCAGATACCGACAGGCTTTGTTCATGGCATCGAAGTCCAGATTGGGGTAGCCGCACTGCCAGGAAAAGGCTCGCAGGAAAGGGTCTTTCTGCCGATGGATGAAGTAGGTATATTCCCTGCGGCGTGCGCTGAAGCGGGCATGCAAATCATCGGCCACCTCTGACACCGAATGAACCACCACTTCACGGGGCAACATGGCATTTAATTTGTAGGTAAAGTCGGATGCTTCAAAGGGCAGAATTCCGTCCCAGTCAAAGTGAGCCACGTAGCCTGCAGCATTCACGGCAGTGTCTGTACGGCCGGCTCCCGTAACGGCGACGGGGCGTCCCAGCAGGCGGGAAAGGGTACTTTCCAGGCACTGCTGCACAGAAGGCGCGGAAGGCTGGATTTGCCAGCCGCAGAAGGCCGAACCGTCGTAAGAGAGGCAGAGGAAATAACGCATATGCAAAAGTAGTAAAATATATGGAATCCGTAAACATCCGTGAATTAAACGAGCGAATCCAGAAAGAGAGCTCCTTCGTAGACCTCCTCACCCTGGAAATGGGGAAAGTGATTGTGGGACAGAAGCACCTGGTGGACAACCTCCTCATCGGCCTGCTGAGCGGCGGCCACATTCTGCTGGAAGGTGTCCCAGGCCTGGCCAAAACCCTGGCCATCAATACCTTGTCCCAGGCTGTAGATGCCAAGTTCAGCCGCATCCAGTTCACCCCGGACCTCCTCCCGGCCGACGTGGTGGGTACCCTGGTCTATTCCCAGAAGAAGGAAAGTTTCGAGGTGCACAAGGGCCCCATCTTCGCCAACTTCATACTGGCCGATGAAATCAACCGTTCGCCGGCCAAAGTGCAGAGTGCCTTGCTGGAAGCCATGCAGGAGCATCAGGTTACCATCGGCGACAATACTTACAAATTGCCGGAGCCGTTCCTGGTAATGGCCACCCAGAACCCCATCGAGCAGGAGGGTACCTATCCCCTGCCGGAGGCCCAGGTGGACCGTTTCATGCTCAAGGTGGTGGTCTCCTATCCCAAGAAGGAAGAGGAGCGCCAGATTATCCGCATGAACAATACCGGAGAGTTCCCCAAGGCCCAGGCCGTGATCAAGCCCGAAGACATTGTCCGCGCCCGTCAGGTGGTGAGGGACGTGTATATGGACGAAAAGATTGAGCGGTACATTGTGGACATCGTGTACGCCACCCGTACCCCCGGGGAATACGGCCTCAAGGAGCTGGAGAATTTCATCTCCTACGGTGCTTCCCCGCGTGCCAGCATCTCCCTCTCGATGGCCGCCAAGGCCTATGCCTTCATCAAGCGCCGCGGCTACGTGATTCCCGAGGATGTGCGTGCCGTGTGCAACGAAGTGCTGCGCCACCGTATCGGCCTCACTTATGAAGCCGAGGCGGAAAATGTCACCCCCGAACAAATCATCGAGAAAATAATCAACGCGGTCATTGTTCCGTAGGCAGATTCTTCGCTTCGCTCAGAATGACACCTGAAGAATTAATAAAGAAGGTCCGGAAAATTGAAATCCGCACCAAGGCGCTGAGCCACCAGGTCTTTGCCGGAGAATACCACTCCGCGTTCAAGGGCCGGGGCATGGCCTTCAGCGAGGTACGGGAATACCAGTGGGGGGACGACGTCCGCAACATGGACTGGAACGTGACGGCCCGCATGAGCGCACCCTACGTGAAGGTGTTCGAGGAAGAGCGCGAACTCACCGTGGTGCTGCTGGTGGATATCTCCCGTTCCGGATTGTTTGGAACGGCCGTCAAGACCAAACGGGAACAGATTGCGGAAATTGCCGCCACGCTCTCTTTCAGCGCCATCCTCAACAACGACAAGGTAGGCTGCATCCTGTTCAGCGACCACGTGGAGAAGTTCATCCCGCCGGCAAAGGGCCGCACCCACTTCCTGCACATTGTGCGGGAAATCCTGGAATACGAGCCCACGGCAGGCGGAACGGACATAGGGGAAGCCCTCCGCTACCTTACCAACGCCATCAAGAAAAAATGCACGGCCTTCGTCCTGAGCGACATGCTGGACGTACAGGCCGATGGCACCCCGCGCTACGAAGACGCCCTCAAAGTGGCGGTGAACCGGCACGACGTATCCGTCATCCGCGTCTCGGACCCCCGCGAAAAGAGCCTTCCCAACGTGGGCCTGGTGAACGCCAAAGACGCCGAGAGCGGCGCCTCCCGCTGGATCAATACCGCATCGGCCTCCGTGCGGAACGCCTATGCGCAGTGGTTCCGCAGCAGCACCCTGGCGGCAGACCGCCTCATGCTGCGCTACCAGGTGGACCACGTGGACATTGCCACGGACGAAGACTACGTGCGCGGCCTGCTTTCCTTATTCCACAGAAGATGAAACTGAGACTGATCATACCGGCTCTTCTGGCAGCGGCACTCCCCTTAGGTGCCCAAGGCCAGCGCAAAGACGCCGGCCAGACTTTCCTGGAGCCCTTGCAGAAGCGGGATTCGGTGCTCATTGCAGACCAGTTCCGCTATGGGATTACCCTGGAAAACATAAGCGAGGGCACCCTGGTGGCCCTTCCGGAACTGAAACCGGACAAAGACAGCCCTTTAGAAGTGCTGGGCGGCTGGCAGTTGGATTCCACTCGGGTGAGCAGGAAAAAGGAAGTGCCCGCCCGCTACAATATCAAGGCTTCCCTCATCCTCACGGCCTTTGACGGCGGCACTTACCAGCTGCCGGACATTCCCGCGCTGGTGGCCGGAGACACCCTTGTGTTCCATGCTCCCGAAGAGCCGATAGAGGTGAAGGAACTGCCCATCGACATGGAAACTTTCCAGGCCCACGATATCAAGGACCAGGTGAAGTTCCCCTACACCTTCCGGGAAATCTTCCCCTGGGCGCTGGGGGCGCTGGCCGTCATCGGCCTGCTGGTTTTGCTGGTTTACTGGATCCGCCATCGGCAGAAAGCCCGGCAGGAAGAGGAAAAGGCCGAACCGGCCCACATCCGTGCCCTTCGCAAACTGGACAAATACCGCTCGGACAAGTTCTGGACGCCGGAAAACCAGAAAACCTTCTATTCCGGCGTCACGGACGCCTTGCGGGAATACATTGTGTCCCGCTACGGCGTGGGCGCCATGGAGATGACTACGGCCGAGATTTTCGAAGACCTCAAGGGCAGCGAAATCCCTGAAGACCTGTACGCAGAGATGAAAACCCTTTTCGAAAGGGCCGATTTCGTCAAGTTCGCCAAGTTCACTGCTACAGACGAGGAAAACGCCACCGTCCTGCCCCAGGCCGTGCATTTTGTCACCGCCACGTATGAGCAGGAGATTGCCGGTCAAGCCGGCAATGACGAAAGGCAAGCCGGCAATGACAACGTCATGCCCGGCTACGACCGGGCATCCAAACAAGAGGAGGAAAAGTAATGTATTTCGAATATCCCGAACTCCTCTGGCTGCTGGCCATCCCGGTGCTTCTGGTGGGGAGATACCTTTATATAGAACTACGGGACCGCAGGCCGCACCTTCGCGTATCCAAGCTGGAGGCCTGGACCGCCGGAGGCCGCTCGGTGATGGAACTGGCGAGGCACATTCCCTTTGTCCTCCGCATCGCAGCCCTCTGCCTCCTTATTGTGGCCATCGCCCGTCCCCGTTCTTCTACCCAGGTAGAAAAGATTGACACGGAAGGCATTGACATTGTCTTTGCCATGGACGTGAGTACTTCCATGCTGGCCCGGGACTTTGACCCGGACCGCCTGAGCGCCGCCAAGAACATAGCCATCGAATTCATTGCCCAGCGGCCCGGCGACCGCATGGGAATCGTGGTCTTTGCCGGGGAAAGTTATACCCAGTGCCCCCTCACCACAGACCGCGCCACCCTCATCAACCTCATGAAGGACGTGCAGACAGACCTCATCGAGGACGGTACGGCCATAGGCAACGGCCTGGCCACCGCCGTGGCCCGCCTGAAGGACTCCGACGCCAAGAGCCGCGTGGTGATTCTTCTCACCGACGGTGTGAACAACATGGGAGAGATTGACCCGGGCATGGCCACCGAGATTGCCAAAACCTACGGCATCCGCGTGTACACCATTGGCGTAGGGGCCAACGGAACGGCCCCCTACCCGGTGCAGACGCCCTGGGGTATCGAACTCCGCAACCTGCCCGTAGAGATTGACGAGCCCCTCCTCAAAAACATTGCCGAAGGCACGGGAGGGCGCTATTTCCGCGCCACGGACAACACCAAGCTCAGCGAGATTTATGCCGAAATCGGCCAGATGGAAAAGACCCGTACCACGGTGGACTCTTTCCCGGTATATAAGGATTTGTTTAAGGATTACGCGCTGGCGGCCCTGGCCTGCCTGCTGTTGGAACTGCTGCTGGGCGCATTTTTGAGGAGGATGCCGTGATGTTGATGTTTGCCGACGCCAAGTACCTGTCCCTGCTCCTTCTGATCCCGGTGGTTCTGCTGGGATATGGAGTGCTGCGTTACCTTCGCGGCCGCCGGGTGAAAGCCTTCGGGGACCCGGCCCTCACAGAGGCCCTCATGCCTTCCCGTTCCCGTTCCAAGGGATGGGTGAGGATAGCCTTCTGGTGCCTTGCCTTTGCGTTTTTTGTGATTGGCCTGGCGCGGCCCCGTTCCGGAGCCAAACTGGCCGAACATACCAGCCGCGGGGCAGAGATTATCGTGGCCCTGGACGTCTCCAACTCCATGCTGGCCCAGGACTATTCCCCCAACCGGCTGGAGCGGGCCAAACTGTCCATCTCCCGCCTCACGGACAAACTGCAGGAAGACCGCATCGGCCTGGTCATCTTTGCCGGAACTTCCTTCGTACAGCTTCCTGTAACCACGGACTACGTAAGCGCCAAGATGTTCCTCTCCAGCATAGACACCGGTTCCATTCCCATCCAGGGAACCGCCATCGGAGACGCTATTAACCTGAGTATCAAGAGTTTCAGCGCCCAGAGTGAAAAGAGTCGCGTCATTGTGGTCATCTCCGACGGAGAAAACCACGAGGACGACCCTGTGGCGGCGGCCCGCCAGGCGGCCGAACTGGGCATCAAGGTATATACCATAGGCGTGGGATCGGCCGAAGGGCAGCCCATACCCGTGGACGGAGGCCTCATGCGGGACAAGGACGGGGAGATTGTGGTCACCCGCCTGGACGAGGAGACGCTCCGCGCGGTTGCCAAGGCCGGAAACGGGGCCTACATCCACGCCGGAGGCGAGGAATTCGGCCTGAACCCCATCATCGAAGACATCCGCAAAATGGAGGACGAGGAGTTTGGCAGCGTGGTCTTTGAAGAATTCGACGAGCAGTATATGTACTTTTTCGGCATCGCCCTCCTGCTGCTGGTCATAGAAATGCTCATTGGCGAGCGCAAACCCCGCCGCAGACTGTTTGAAGTATGAGAAAGCTTGTTTGCATAACCATCCTGATCCTCAGTTGTTCAAGCGCCTTCGCCCAGAAAGCGGACCTTCGCCGCGGCAACCGGGAGTTCAGGAAAAAGGAATACGCCAAGGCCGATATCAGCTACCGCAAGGCCATCATGCAGGACACCTCCCTGGTGGCTGCGTACTACAACCTGGCGGGTAATCTGTACCGGCAGGAGAATTACGATGAAGCTGCCAAGCAGTTGGATGCCGTGCAGCTTACCGCTTCGGAGGAAGCGTTTGCGGCCGATTATTATTTCAACCGCGGAGACGTGGCCGTGGCCAAGGAAGACTGGCAGACGGCCGTGAACATGTTCAAGGAGTGCCTGCGCCGCCATCCCGAAGACCTCCAGGCCAAGGAGAACTACCTGTATGCCCGCAACAAACTGCAGGAGCAGCAGCAGAACCAGGACCAAAATCAGAACCAAAATCAGGACCAAGATCAGAATCAAGATCAAAACCAGGATCAGAATCAGGACCAGAACAAAGACCAGAACCAGAACCAGAACCAGGATAACAAGCAGGACAATCAGCAGCAGCAACCGCAACCCCAGCAGCAGCCGCAGATAAGTCCCCAGCAGGCCCAGCAGATGCTGCAGGCCATCCAGGAAAAGGAAAAGCATACCCAGGAAAAAGTGGACGAGAAGAAGGCCGCGGCCCTCAAATCCCGTCAGAAGGAAAAGAATTGGTAGCGTATGAAAAGACTCTTTGCCATCCTCACAGGCCTCATGGGCAGCCTTGCCGTATGGGCCCAATCCGATATCCGCGTTGAAGTTCACAATATCGTAGAGCTTTCCGAGCGTTTCAACCTGGTGTTCGTCGTGGAGGGAGAACAAGCCCCCTCGGACTTCGAGTGGGACGCCGGAGACGACGTTACCGTGGTGTGGGGCCCCCAGAAAGGCACTTCCCGCAGTGTCCAGATGATTAACGGAAAAACCACCCGGTCTTCCCAGACGTCCTACACCTACATCCTGCAGGCCCGCAAGACAGGCAGCCTCACCATCCGGCCGGCGGTGGCCAAGGTCAAGGGAGATGAAATCCGCTCCAAGGCCGTGACCATCCAGGTAGTGGACGACGGATCCTCCTCCGGCGGCGGCAGCTCTTCCCAAAGCGCCCCGCAGGGTGGTGGCGGCAGCCAGTCATCGGCCCAGACCGCTGCGGCGGGCAATGCCGATATCTTCATGCGCCTTAACCTGAGCCGCACCTCCGTGGTGGTGGGAGAACCCATATCCGCCACCCTCAAGATTTACCACCGGGCCAACCTGGTGGGCTTTGAAAACGCGCGTTTCCCCTCTTTCAACGGCTTCTGGAGCCAGGAGGTGGAATCTCCCGCCAACATTGAATTCCAGCGGGAACAGGTGAACGGAACCATGTACAACAGCGCAGTGCTGCGTCGCTGGGTCATTATCCCGCAGAAGGCCGGAGACCAGAATGTGGACCCGGCCGAGATTGTGTGTCTGGTGAACGTACAGCAGCGCCGCTCCACCGGCTCCATCTTCGACGACTTCTTCGGAAGCGACTACGTAACCACCCGCCAGCGGGTTTCCACCAAGGCGGCCACCATCCACGTATCGGCCCTTCCCTCCGGCGCCCCGGCGTCTTTCGGCGGAGGCGTGGGAGAATTCCAGGTGCAGGCGCATCTGAGCAAGGATTCCCTCAAGACGCATGATGCGGCCTCCCTGCTGGTCACTGTCTCCGGAAAGGGCAACGTGGCCCTGCTGGAGGCCCCCAAGGTGAACTTCCCGCCGGACTTCGAGGTGTACGACGTAAAAACCACCGTCAACACGGACAAGAGCGGCACTTCCGGTTCCAAGACCTTCGAATATCCCTTTATTCCGCGCAGCCCGGGACAGTTTGAGATTGGTCCCGTGCAGTACAGTTTCTACGATGTCAAGCAGCGGAAATACCATACCGCCACAACGGCCGTGATGCCGCTGTCTGTAGCCCGCTCCGCCTCCGCCACCTCTATTGCGCAGGACCAGGGCTCCACCCTGGTAGTGGACCGCAAGGGCGTGAAAAACCTGGGAGAGGACATCCGCTTCATCCGCACCAAGACCTCTCTCGGAGACGGGGAAGGCTTCTTCGTCTATTCCACCGGCTGGTTTGTGTGCATCCTGCTGCTCCTGGCCCTGGGTGCCGGCATCTGGCTGGGCTTCCGCAAGGTGGCGGCAAGAAGGGCCGATGTGGCCGGTACCCGCAACCGCAAGGCCACCCGTCAGGCCCTCAGACGGCTGGCCCAGGCCAAAGACTTCCTGGACAAGAACCTCTACACGGCCTTCTACGAGGAGCTGCACCGCTCGCTCATCGGCTTTGTGGGAGACAAACTGGCCATGGACATGGCCGACCAGAACAAGGAGAATATCGAGGCTTCGCTCACAGCAGGAGGCGTCCCCGAGGCTACGGCCAAGGACTTTACGGAGCTGCTGGATGCCTGCGAATATGCCCGTTACTCTCCCGACAGCGGCCACGAGGCCATGAACGCCCACTACGAAAAAGCCGTCTCCACCATTACCGCCATTGATTCTTCTATGAAAAAACCCGCCTCCAAGGCTCCTGTACTGGCCATTTTGCTCCTGCTGGCCCTGCCTCTGAGCCAGGCCCGTGCGGCCGAATCCTACCCCGATTCCCTTTGGAAAGCCGGCGTGGCCGCCTATACGGAAGGAGATTTTGCATCGGCCCTGAAAGACTGGGAGGAAATCCGCAGCGCCGGCCTTGTGTCCAAGGAACTGTACTACAACCTGGGCAATGCGTATTTCAAGACGGGAGAGATGGCCCGGTCCATCCTCTGGTACGAGCGGGCCATCAAGCTGGACCCTTCCGATGCCGATATCCGCCACAACCTGGACTATGCCCGCAGCCTTACCCAGGACCGCATCGACGAGGTTCCGGAGATTTTCTTCGAGCAGTGGGGCCACGCCCTGTGCTACCTGCTGCCGTCCAATACCTGGGCCGTGCTGTGCCTGGTGTTCCTGGCCGCTGCCATTGCCATGGCCCTGCTGTTCCTGCTGGGCAGCACGGCGGGACGTCGCCGCGCGGGCTTTTTCGTGGGCATCGCCTGCCTTGTCCTCGCTTTCCTGGGCTGGGACTTTGCCCAGTGGCAGCGCCAGGAGGCCCTCGCACAGGACCGCGCCATTGTGATGCGGCCCGTGTCCAGCGTGAAGAGTTCCCCCTCGGCCGAAAGCGCCAAGGACCTTTTCATCCTGCACGAAGGCACCCGCGTCAAAATCCTGGACAACGTGGGCTCCTACACCAACATCGAGCTGGGAGACGGCCGCCAGGGCTGGATTCCGGCGGGAGATATCGAGGTTATCTGACGCGCCCTCTTTGATTCTTACGTTTTGTACGAACAGGGCAAGCAATCACTGGGCAACGCCGGAGCACAAACGGTAATGCGCTTATGACAGGACCTTTCCTGCCGAATGGAGGATATTGTGATCTAATATACCGTTTCAATGCTATTAAAGTGACGCAACTTGTTCCAAAATGCAACAGGTTCAAAAAGTATTAGAGTCTGTTTTGAAATGATTGATATTTTTATTTATAGTTTATTTTTGTGGAAATTTTTCTTGGAAATTTTTGGCCATAGGGGTTCCTATGGGTGAA
>CAJOLS010000055.1 GCA_905235535.1 uncultured Bacteroidales bacterium | reverse complement strand
TTGTGCTACTTTTTTTCGCTTTACAAATATAACACATATTTCTCTGATTACCAAACGGTTACAGAGACCCCTTTACTTTTCTATGAATAATACAGGCTAAAGAGAATGGAAATGGCAGAAAAGCAGTTGAACATCACCTACCAGGAGTTCTCCTTTCCCGAGGAAATGAGCGTCCGGGACCAGGAACTGGTCAAGGCCGCCCTGGAGGCCCGGGAGGGCTCTTATTCCCCTTATTCCCACTTTCAGGTGGGGGCGGCGCTGCTGCTGGCCAACGGCGTGGTGGTCAGGGGAGCCAATCAGGAAAATGTGGCCTATCCTTCCGGCCTCTGTGCAGAAAGGACTGCCATGTTCTGGGCCGGGGCCAATTACCCGGATGTCCCCTTTGACACGCTGGCGATAGCCGGGTGGGACCACGGGGTCCTGTGCGAAAGCCCCGCCTCTCCCTGCGGCGCCTGCCGCCAGGTGATGGCCGAATACCAGAAAAAGCAAAAGAGCCCCCTGAAGATTATCCTGGTGGGCTCCAAGCGAATCCGGAAGTTCGCCTGCGTGGACGATCTCCTTCCCTTTATCTTCGACAGTTTGAAAATCTCCGTTATTTGATTTTGGAGTCGCAGTACCAGCAGCGCAGGGTGCCGCCGGGAGTGCGGCGGAACTTGTACGGCGCATGCTCGTTGTTGCAGATGCACTTGCTGTTGCTGCAGCGCAGTTCCGGGTCGTAAACGGGTTCGTCCGTCTCCGGCATGCCGTGCTCGGGGTCGTTTTTCCACTCCATGAGTTTCACGATGAGGGCCTCACGGACAAATTTACCATTCTCCACCTGGCGGAAATAGGCGGCGCGGGGGTCGCTGTCCACCTCGGTGAGAATCTCGTTCACGCGCGGAAGCGGGTGCAGCACGGCCATCTTTTCCTTGGCCAGGGCCATGCGGGCGGCGTCCAGCACGAAACTGTCCTTCACGCGGTCAAACTCGTCCTCGTCCAGGAAACGCTCCTTCTGCACGCGGGTCATGTACAGTACGTCCAGCTCCGGCATCACTTCCTCCATGGTCTTCACCTCCTTGTAGCGGATGCCCAGGCGGTCGCAGACATCGTGCTTGATGTAGTCCGGGAGCTTGAGCTCGTCCGGGGCAATCAGAACCACGTTGATGTTTTTGTACTGGCTCAGGGCCTTGATGAGGGAGTGTACGGTGCGGCCGAATTTAAGGTCTCCGCAGAAGCCGATGGTGATGCCGTCGATGTGGCCCAGCTCCCGCTTGATGGTAAGGAGATCTGTCAGCGTCTGGGTGGGGTGGCTGTGGGAGCCGTCGCCGGCATTGATGATGGGCACGCGGGATACCTCCGTGGCATACAGCTGGGCGCCCTCGATGTAGTGGCGCATGGCAATGACATCGGCAAAGCAGCCCACTACGCGCACGGTGTCCTGCACGGTTTCGCCCTTGCTCACGGAAGCGTTTTTGGCGTCCGAGAAGCCCAGGACGTTGCCGCCCAGCTCCATCATGGCCGATGTAAAACTGAGCCGCGTGCGGGTGCTGGGCTCGTAGAAGAGCGTGGCCAGCTTGCGGTGGGACATGCTGCCCTGGTAGCGCTCGGGGTGGGCGATGATGTCCTGTGCCAGGGAAATAATCTCGTCGGTCTCCTGCTTGGAGAGGTCCATCGGGTCAATAAGGTGCTTCATAAATGAACTATTTATTCTTTTATCCAACTTTCGTCTGAGGGGTTGTCGCGGAAAGCGAGGATGCGGCTTTTCCACTCGGGGGCAATCCGGCCTTCCCCGGCGGCCACTTCCACCAGCACGTCCAGGTTGCACAGGGAATGGTTTTCCGTATGGGCCGACGCCAGACGCTCCAGGCCCTTTTTCATGCCATAGGTGAAAATGCTCACGATGCCTACGACATCGGCCCCGGCTTCGCGGAGGGCCTCCACGCATTCGATGGCGCTTCCTCCGGTGGAGATGAGGTCTTCCACCACCACCACCTTGGTGCCGGGCTCCAGCTTGCCCTCGATGCGGTTGGTGCGGCCGTGGCTCTTGGCCTCTCCCCGCACGTAACCCATGGGAAGATCCAGCAGGGTGGCCGTGATGGCAGCGTGGGCGATGCCTGCTGTGGATGTTCCCATAAGCATCTCACACTGAGGATAATACTGTTTTACCAATGCGGCCAGGCCGGCCTCTATCTGCTCCCGCACACGGGGGGCGGAAAGGGTGAGGCGGTTGTCGCAGTAGATGGGGCTTTTGATGCCGCTGGCCCAGGTGAAGGGCTGCTCCGGGCGCAGGAAAACGGCGCCGATGGAAAGGAGTGCTTTGGCAATTTGCTGTTCCATATCAAACGAATTCTTTCAGACAACGTTCATAGGCGGCCACGGGGTCCGGGGCGGCGGTGATGGGGCGGCCCACCACAATATAGTCCGAGCCAATTTCCCGGGCGCGGGCGGGGGTGGTGATGCGCACCTGGTCATCGGCCGCGGCGTCGGCAAAGCGGATGCCGGGGGTGACGGTGAGGAAATCCTTCCCGCAGGCGGCCTTCACCAGACCGGCCTCCAAGGGAGAACAGACCACGCCGTCCAATCCGGCTTCCCGGGCGTTGGAGGCGTATTTTTCAATGGTCTCGTTCATGGAAGGGCCGATGAGAAGCTCCCCATGGAGCGCTTCTTCGCTGGTGGAGGTGAGCTGGGTGACGGCAATCAGGAGCGGACGGGTTCCGTCGGCCCGGGTGAGGCCTTCCACGGCGGCCTTCATCATGGCCACGGTGCCGGCGGCGTGTACGTTCACCATATCCACATCCAGGGCGGAAAGCACCTGCATGGCTTTTTTCACCGTGTTGGGGATGTCGTGGAGTTTGAGGTCCAGGAAAATCCGGTGGCCGCGGGCCTTGATTTCCCGCACAATCTCCGGCCCGGCGCCGTAGAACAGCTCCATGCCAATTTTGACAAAAGGTTTGCGGCCGCCCTGGAAGCGGTCCAGGAAGGCCAGGGTGGTTTCCCGGTTGGGGAAGTCACAGGCTATGATAACGTCTCGGTTCATATACAGGCTTTGATATCTTTCAAAGAGTCTATGTGAAGTTCTTCCATAACAGAGGGCAGCTGGGCAATGATTTGCGGGCAGGCAAAAGGGTCCCGGATGTTCTGGGCCCCCACCTGGACGGCCGTGGCGCCGGCCATCATCATCTCAATCACGTCCCGGGCCGACGCCACTCCGCCGCAGCCCATGACGGGAATGTGGCAGGCGCGGGCCACCTGGTACACCATGCGGAGGGCGATGGGGAAGATGGCCGGGCCGGAGAATCCGCCCATCGTATTGGCCAGGATAGGTTTGCGGCGGGCTATGTCTATTCGCATGCCCAGGAAGGTGTTTACCAGCGTGAGGCCGTCGGCCCCGGCGTCCTCGCAGGCGCGGGCAATTTCCACGATATCCGTCACGTTGGGGCTCAGCTTGATGAAAACGGGCTTGTGGCAGACGGACTTTACCGCGGCGGTGACTTCCGCCGCCGCCCGGGCCGATGTGCCGAAGGCCAGGCCGCCGCCGTGTACGTTGGGGCAGGAGACATTCACTTCAATGAGGTCTATGCCCTCGCAAGCATCGGCCTTGGCGCAGCATTCCCGGTATTCCTCCACCGAGAAGCCGCTGATATTGGCAATGACGGCACCGCCATAGACTTTCCTCAGCGCCGGCACTTTCTCGCTTACCAGCGCGTCGATGCCGGGATTCTGCAGGCCCACGGAATTGATCATGCCGCCGGTGCAGTCTGCTATACGGGGGGTGGGATTGCCAAAACGGGCCTCCCGGGTGGTCCCCTTCAGGGAAATGCCGCCCAGGACGTTGAGGTCCATATCCCCGGCCAGTTCCAGGCCAAAGCCGAAGGTGCCGCTGGCGGGGATGACGGGGTTTTTCAGGCGCAGGCCGCCCAGTGTTACCGAAAGGTCCTTTACCATACTATCTCCTCCTTTTTGAATACGGGGCCGTCCTTGCACACACGGCGCGGGCCCTGGGTGGTCTGGATGGTGCAGCCGTAGCAGAAGCCCGCGCCGCAGCCCATCCGCTCTTCTAAAGAAGCTTCGCCGTGGCCCGACAGCATACTGCAGACTCCCTTCATCATAATCATGGGGCCGCAGGTGTAGAAATAGTCATAGTTCAGGAGCGTGGCCTTGAGGACGTCGGTCACGAAGCCCTTGATGCCCACGGAACCGTCCAGGGTGGTGATGGTCACATGGTCGCAGAGGGCCTCGAACTCTTTTTGCAGGACTATTTCATCGGCCTTGTTGAACCCTATCACCACACTCACGTGCTTTTCCTGTGCTTTCAGTTCCTTGGCCAGGAGGTACAGCGGGGCGGCTCCCAGTCCTCCTCCCACCAGCAGGGCATTTTCTTGGCAGGAAGAGGCCGAAAAGCCTTTCCCCAGGCCGGCGAGTATGTTCACGGGGGTGCCTTCGGGCAGCGTGGACAGCACGCGGGTGCCTTCTCCCACCACCTTGTACAGGATGCTGAGTCCGCCTTTGAAGGTGTCGCACACGGAGAAAGGCCGGCGCAGGAAGTAGCCGGGAATCTCCAGGTGGATGAATTCTCCGCCTGCAGGGCCTTCCCCCTTGAGCCGTAGCTCGTAGGTATCGGCCGCTACCAGGCGGTTCCCTGCAATTGTATAGACCTTCTTTTGCATTATTTATTTATACTCCTCGTCTATGGTGGAAATGCCCATGGAAATCTCTTCCAGCACGTCCAAGAGCACGCGGACAGTTTCCAGGGCGGTGAAGATGGTCACGTTGTTCTCTACCGCGCAGCGGCGGATGCCGTAACCGTCCAGGTGGCTGGATTTCTGGTTGAGGTCTATGGTGTTGATGACGTATTTCACGTGACCCTTGCGCAGGGCCTGGTAAATTTCGTCGCTGCCTTCGCGCAGTTTCCTCAGGGTCTTGGTGCGGATGCCGTGCTCCTTCAGGAATTCGGCCGTTCCCTTGGTGGCCTCGATGTTGAAGCCCAGGTTGTAGAAGCGGCGGATCAGGGGCAGGGCCTCTTCCTTGTCCTTGTCGGCAATGGTGGCGAAGATGGTTCCGTAGGTCTTGATGTCCATGCCGGAAGCCTGGAGGGACTTGTACAGGGCCCTGTTCAGGGACTGGTCGTAGCCTATGGCTTCACCGGTGGACTTCATTTCCGGGGAAAGGTAAGTGTCTATGCCCTTGATTTTGCCGAAGGAGAAGGCCGGCGTCTTTACGAAGAAGCGCTTGCGCTCCGGGAAATAGACATCCGTGACGCCCTGTTCTTTCAGGGAATGGCCCAGCATCACGCGGGTGGCCATTTTGGCCATGGGGATGCCCGTGCTCTTGGAGATGAAGGGCACCGTGCGGGAGCTGCGGGGGTTCACCTCAATTACGTACACGTTGTCATCGGCATCTACTATGAACTGGATGTTGAAAAGGCCCACGATGCCAATTTCCCGGCCCAGTTTTACCGTGTCTTCGATGATTTCCTTCTTCACCTTTTCGCTGAGGCTGAAGGAAGGATATACGCTGATGCTGTCTCCGGAGTGGATGCCGGTGCGCTCCACGTGCTCCATGATGGCCGGGATGAAGACATCCTTGCCGTCGCAGATGGCATCTACCTCGGTTTCCTTTCCCTGGATGTATTTGTCCACCAGCACGGGGGATTTCTCGTTGATTTCCACGGCGTTCTGCAGGTAGTGGCGAAGGGTGTCGTCGTTGCCCACTATCATCATGGCGCGGCCGCCCAGCACAAAGCTGGGACGCACCAGCACAGGGTAACCGATGTCGTGCGCGGCTTGCAGGCCTTCCTCCACGCTGGTGACGGCGTGGGCCTTGGGCTGGCGGATGCCGGTGCGGCGCATGATGGCCTCGAAGAGTTTGCGGTCTTCGGCATTGTCGATGGCCTGCAGGCCGGTGCCGATGAGCGGAACGTCAAATTCTTCCAGCTTGCCGGCCAGGTTGATGGCCGTCTGGCCGCCCAGGGTTACGATCACGCCCTCCGGCTGCTCCAGGCGAATCACGTTCATCACGTCCTCGGTGGTGAGGGGCTCGAAATAGAGCTTGTCGGAGATGGTGTAGTCCGTGGAAACCGTCTCGGGGTTGTTGTTGATGATGATGGCCTCGTAACCGGCCTCGCGGATGGCCCAGATGGCATGGACCGTGGAATAGTCGAATTCTACGCCCTGGCCTATGCGGATGGGGCCGCTGCCCAGCACCAGGATCTTTTTGCGCTGGCTGGGAAGGCTCTCGTTCTCCTTCTCGTAGGTGGAGTAGAAGTAGGGGACATAGGTGTCGTGCTCTCCGGCGCAGGAGTCTATCATCTTATATACGGGCACAATCCCGTTGGCAAAGCGCAGGCGGATGACATCGGCCTCCGTCCGGCCCCAGAGCTCTCCGATGAACTGGTCTCCGAAGCCCATTCTCTTGGCCTCCAGGAGCACTTTCACATCTCCGGGAGCGGCCTTGACCAGGCGCTCCATGCGCACGATATTGTAAATCTTCTCCAAAAAGAGCATGTCTATCTTGGTGCGGTCGTAGATGCGGGAGAGGTCTATCCTCAGGCGCAGCAGCTGGGCGATGGCGTGGATGCGGTCGTCGGTGGGGGTGGAAATGTATTCCAAAAGCTGCTCTTCCGTCCAGTCGTCGAATTTTTTCTTGTGGATGTGGCAGCAGCCGCTTTCCAGCGAACGCATGGCTTTGAGGATGCTTTCCTCCAGGGTGCGGCCGATGGACATCACTTCGCCGGTGGCCTTCATCTGGGTGCCCAGTTCGTTGGAAGCCTCGCTGAACTTGTCGAAGGGGAAGCGGGCCACCTTGGCCACCACGTAGTCGATGGCGGGCTCGCAGCAGGCGGGGGAACCGGCTACCGCAATCTCGTCCAGGGTGAGCCCCACGGCAATTTTGGCGGTGACGCGGGCAATGGGGAAGCCGCTGGCCTTGGACGCCAGGGCCGATGAACGGGACACACGGGGGTTCACCTCGATGATATAGTACTTGAAGGACAGAGGGTCCAGGGCGAACTGGACGTTGCAGCCGCCGGCAATGTGCAGGGCGCGGATGAGGCGCAGGGCGCTGTCGCGGAGCATCTGGTACTCCTTGTCCGTGAGGGTGAGGGCCGGGGCCACCACCATGGAGTCTCCGGTATGTACGCCCACGGGGTCTATGTTTTCCATGGAGCAGATGGCGATGGCGGTGTCGTTGGCGTCCCGCATCACCTCAAACTCGATTTCCTTGTAGCCCTTGATGCTCTTTTCCACCAGCACCTCGTGGACAGGGGAGAGGTAGAGGGCGTTTCGCATGAGCTCTTCCATCTCTTCCGGGCCGTTTACGAAGCCGCCGCCCGTGCCGCCCAGCGTGAAGGCGGGGCGCAGGATAACGGGGTAGCCGATTTTCTCGGCCGCGGCCATGCCTTCCTCAATGCTGTAGCAAATCTCGGAAGGAATCACCGGCTCGTCAATGCTCAGGCACAGTTCCTTGAACAGTTCGCGGTCTTCGGCCTTCTCGATGTCCTGGAAGGAGGTCCCCAGGATTTCCACGCCGCATTCTTCCAGGACGCCTTTTTTGGCCAGCTGTACGGCCAGGTTCAGGCCGGTCTGGCCGCCCAGGCCGGGCACCAGGGCGTCCGGACGCTCATAGCGGATAATCTTGGCCACATATTCCAGGGTGAGGGGCTCCATGTACACTTTGTCGGCAATATGGGGGTCCGTCATGATGGTGGCCGGGTTGGAATTGACCAGGATTACCTGATAGCCCTCTTCCTTGAGGGCCAGGCAGGCCTGGGTGCCGGCATAGTCAAACTCTGCGGCCTGGCCAATCACAATGGGGCCGGAGCCTATTACCATTACTTTCTTGATATCCGTTCTTCTAGGCATTGTGCTGGTCCTCCATCATCTTAATGAATTGGTCAAAAAGGGAAACAAGGTCCTGCGGTCCGGGGGCGCTTTCCAGGTTGAACTGGACGCCGAAGACCTTGTCGGCCCGGTTTTCAAAACCGGCCACGTAGCCTTCCGGCACCAAGACGTGCGTGGGTGTAAGGGCCGTCCCTTCCACCGATTCAAAGCAGAAGGTCTGGTTGAGGACGGCAATGTGGATGCGGCCCGTGGCGCAGTCCCGCACCGGATGGTCTCCGTGGATGCCGCAGCCCATAGGCTTCATCCTGGCGCCATATTCCAGGCCGATGACCTCCATTCCCAGGCCTATGCCCAGGATGGGGACCTGGCCCTTCAGGGCGCCGAACAGGGCGCTTACCTCCGGGGCTTCCACGCCGGGAACGGGGCCGTTGGAGAACAGCACTCCGTCCGGATGGAAGGCCAGGATGGCTTCCGGAGTGGTATTGAAGGGGACGATGGTGACGTTGCAGCCGCGCTCCTGCAGGCAGCGCAGGATGCCGGTCTTGATGCCGCAGTCCACCGCCACCACGTGGAAGCGGTGCTGGGGGGTGCGCGTAACCCAGCGCTTGCGGCAGCTCACCCGCTTCAGCTGGTCTGTGGGACGGGGCGTGGAGGCGATAAGCTCCAGGGCCTCTTCCTTGGGCATATCGGCATCTACGATGGCTCCCATGGGCCGTCCTGTTTCCCGGATGATTTTGGTGAGCATACGGGTGTCAATGCCGCTCAGGCAGGGGATGCCGCGCTCTTCCAGTTCTTCTTCCAGGGTTTTGGTGAAGCGGAAGTTGCTGGGGGTGTCGCAGCATTCGCGCACCACCAGGCCGCCCAGGTACGAACTGCGGGACTCGTAGTCCTCGTCCGTAATGCCATAATTGCCCATAAGGGGATACGTCATCACAACAATCTGGTCTGCATAGGAAGGGTCGGAGATTATCTCCTGATAGCCTACCACGGAGGTGTTGAAAACCACTTCCGAGACGCGGGGCACGTTGGCCCCGAAGCCTTCTCCGTAGAATTCCTGTCCGGTTTCCAGGACCAGTTTTTTAGAAGGTCTGATCATCTTTATATACTGTTAATCCGTTTTTGCGCGTTTCCAGCACCCGGCCGTAAACCTCCCATCCGTCAAAGGGCGTGGCATGGCCCATGGAGGCAAAACGGGTACTGTCTATGATAAAGGGGTGCTCCAGGTCCACGACGACGCGGTCCTGCGGGGCCTGGGGCAGGCCGAAAATGCGGCGGGGGGCTTCCGAAAGGGCCTCTACCAGCCTTCCCAAGGGCACCCGGCCGGTTTTTACCAGCTTGGTATAGAGCACGGGGAACGCGGTCTCCAGGCCCACGATGCCCATGGCGCTGCCCTGCAGGCCGCGGGATTTCTCTTCGGCCGAATGGGGGGCGTGGTCTGTGGCGATGGCGTCGATGGTGCCGTCTAAAAGGCCCTCGATGAGGGCTTCGCGGTCCCGGGCGCTGCGAAGCGGGGGATTCATCTTGAAGCGGCCTTCTTCCCGAAGGTCGTCCTCGCTCAGGACCAGGTAGTGGGGGGCTGTTTCGCAGGTGACTTTTACCCCGCGGGCCTTGGCCTGACGAATCAGTTCCACGCTTTCCCTGGTGGAAATGTGGCACACGTGGTAGCGGCAGCCGGTTTTCTCGCACAGTTCCAGGTCCCTTTTGATCTGGCCCCATTCGCTTTCGGAGCAAATGCCCTTGTGGCCGTGCTCCCGGCAGTATCGGCCGTCGTGGATATAACCGCCGTGCAGGAGGGTGTTGTCTTCGCAGTGGGCGGCCAGGATCACTCCTTCCCTTGCTGCGGCTTCCATGGCTTTGTGCATCATCTCTTCGCTCTGGACGCCGCTGCCGTCGTCCGAGAAAGCCACGCAACTGCCCTTGAGGGAGTGGAAATCTACCAGCTCCCTGCCTTTCCGCTCCTTGGTGATGGAGCCGTAGGGGAGGACGGTGATGACGGCGTCCCTGTCAATGGCGGCCTGCTCCACGGCCAGATGTTCCGGACTGTCCGGTACAGGGTCCAGGTTGGGCATGGTGCACACCAGCGTGTAGCCGCCCCTGGCTGCGGCCTGGGATCCGGTTCGGATGGTTTCCTTCCAGGTCTGGCCCGGCTCACGGAAGTGGACATGGATGTCACAGAAAGCGGGTAACTCTACCATATGGATAAAAAAAAGACAACCATAATGGCTGCCTGAATAGTACTGATAATAGCAAAAACGGAAAAACCATCGAACCCGCAGATGCCGTGGCAAGGAGTTATGATGCTTTTTTCCATTGTGTTTCTTGTTTGGGCAAAGGTAGTGCTTTTGCTCTGGATAATCAAATTTTTTTAACTATTCTTTCCTGCATTCCGGGCACGCGCCCATTTTCCCCCGTCCATGAACACCCGTAGCCGGCGGCCTGTTTTGACTGATTTGTTTAGAGTCTGTTTTGAAATGATTTTATGTTTCTTTTTGGTAAATTTTCCTCAAAAATTTTCACCCATAGGAACCCCTATGGCCAAAAATTTCCAAGAAAAATTTCCACAAAAATAAACTATTAAATAAAAATATCAATCATTTCAAAACAGACTCTTAGTAATTCAAAAGTTTTTTATACCTTTGCAGGGGGAAAGTCTTATACGACCAGCTCCCTCTGAACTCCCCCAGGACGGGAACGTAGCAAGGGTAGGAGGTTGTAGCGGTGCGATATAAGGAGCTTTCCCTTTTTTGTTTCTTTTCGGTGAATTTTCCGTTTTTCCTCCGGTCACGTGCGCCCGGCACGCTCCCTGCGGAAGAAACGAAAAACAAATCAAAAAAGATGATAGTCGTATATACCATCCTGGACCTCATCTATGTGCGCACCGGCGGGGCCGATGGCATCTTCAAGCAGCTGCAGCCGGAGGATGCCCGCTACGTCCTCACCAACCCCATCGGCAACCACCAAATCATTCTGCCCGGACATTGTAAGAACCTGTTGGAGGAACTGCTGTAATGGAACATCTGCTGGAAGAACACGGCGTAAAAGTAACCGCCAACCGCATCCTGGTGGCCAGGGCCCTGGCCGATGCTGGGCGCCCGCTTTCCCTCATGGAGCTGGAGGCGAAACTGGAAACCATAGACAAAAGCGCCATTTTCCGCACGCTGGCGGCTTTCCGGGAAGCCCATCTGGTGCACGTTCTGGAAGATGCCGGCGAAGGCGTTCGCTACGAACTTTGCCACAGCCATCACCACGACCAAGATGACGACCTCCACGTGCATTTCTTCTGCACCAAGTGCCACCGCACCTTCTGCCTGGAAGACACGCCGGTCCCGCCGGTCCAGGCGCCGGAAGGATATGAGGTGGAAACCAGGAGCTGTCTGCTCAAGGGCGTGTGCCCAGAATGTGCTGGATGACCAGCCCGGCCAGGGTGAATCCGAAAATACCGGTAATGTGGGCCAGGGTTCCGTTGATGACAGCCTTGGAGGTACACCATTCGTGCCCGGCCAGGGAAGGGTCTCCCTCGGTTTTCTTGGGGCACATGCAGTGCTCGGTTCCGCAGGCCGTCTGGTTGCCCTTGTTTTCCAGCACTTCCTCGTCATAGACGCAGAGGAAGCTCTTGGCGGGCCATTTCTTTTCCCGGCGCATTTTCTTCCGGATGGCGGCGGCCAGCGGACAGCCCCGGACATCGGCAAAAGGAGCCACCTTTATGCCGGTGGGGTCTATCTTGAGGGCGGCGCCCATGGCGCTGAAAAGGGTTCCCGGCAGGGCCGATGCCCTCAGCAGCATGTCCATCTTGTCTTTGAGCGAATCTATGCAGTCCAGGATATAGTCGTATTGCTCCAGCTGGAAGCTGTCGGCCGTTTCGGACGAGTAGATGGCCTGGACGGCCTGGATATCGGCCTTGGGATTGATTTCCAGGAGCCTTTCCCGCAGCACTTCCACCTTTACTTTGCCTATGGTTTTGGTGGTGGCCATCACCTGGCGGTTGCCGTTGGTGATGCAGACGCAGTCGGAGTCCACCAAGGTGATGCGGCGTATGCCGCTGCGAACCAGGGCTTCGGCACACCAGCCGCCCACGCCTCCCAGGCCGAAGATGATGACGGACGCTTCCTGGAGCCGGGTCATGCCATCGGCCCCAACCAGGCGTTCGGTGCGGTTGAAAACGGCTTTTTCCAGCGTAGTCATGGATGTTTAGAGTCTGTTTTGAAATGATTCAATAAATTCTTTATGTTTCTTTTTGGTAAATTTTCCCCTAAATTCCGCAGAATTTTTTCGTAAAAATTAGCAAGCCCTTGATAAAGAAACCCTTATAAGGGCTTGCGATTGTCAGAAATTTCACCTAAATTAG
>CAJOLS010000054.1 GCA_905235535.1 uncultured Bacteroidales bacterium | reverse complement strand
TCATGCCCGACCTTGATCGGGCATCTCCATAATTGCCTTAGCAAGGACAAGATCCTCCGGCGTCGTGATTTTGATATTGAGCCGTTCTCCTTCCGTGAAGGTGAGCGGTATCCCGTATCTTTCCGCCACGGAAGCGTCGTCCGTGAACAGGGTGTCAAACCCCTGGCCATAGGCCTGTTTAAGGAGCTCACTGTAAAAGATTTGCGGGGTTTGGGCGCCGAAGATGCGGCTGCGGTCCATGGGCTCTCCTGTGGCCGAAAGGGAGCCGTCGGCCTTCTTTTCCAAAACTTTCAGGGTGTCTGTGACCGGCATCACGGGAATGAGGGCGGGGACGCCCTGCGCCCGGGTGAAAAGTTCCCGGATGCGGCCGATGGAAAGGAGCGGACGCACGCCGTCGTGGACGGCTACGAGGGCCCCGTCCGGAACGAAGGCCAAAGCATTCTGGACAGAGTGGAAGCGGGTAAAGCCGCCTTTGACCAGGCGCTGCGGGATGGTGAAATCGGCCTTGATACAATACTGCCGCCAGGTGGAGACATGCGCCTGAGGAAGCACGGTAATTACTTGTAAATCCGGTTCTGCATGCAGGAAACGTTCGATGGTGAGGCGCAGGATGGGCTTCCCGTCCAATTCGAGAAACTGCTTGGGAACGGAGCCTCCCATCCGGGTTCCCATTCCTCCGGCCGTAACTATCAGAAACTTTTTTCTTTCCATCGCAAAATTCTTTATGCGAATATAAGAATTTTTTCGTATTTTTGAGGTCTAATTGCTCGAAACAGAATATTACAGATATGGGATTCCTCAATCAAGAATTGGCCATAGACCTGGGAACCGCCAATACCGTCATCTTCAGGAACGACCAGATAGCTCTTGACGAGCCGTCCATCGTGGCCATCGACAACCAGACAGGGAAGTGCATCGCTCTGGGACAGAAGGCCAAACTGATGCACGAAAAAACCAACCCCGGCATCAAGACCGTGCGTCCGCTGAGGGATGGTGTCATAGCAGACTTCAACGCGGCCGAGATGATGATCCGCGGCTTCATCAAGCAGGTGAACGCCAACCATCGCAGCCTCTTCGCCCCCAACCTCAAGCTGGTGGTGGGCATTCCTTCCGGCTCCACGGAGGTGGAAATCCGTGCCGTCCGTGACTCTTCGGAGCACGCCGGAGGCCGCGACGTCTATCTCATCTACGAGCCCATGGCCGCCGCGCTGGGTATAGGCCTGGACGTGGAAGCCCCCAAGGGCAACATGGTGGTAGATATCGGTGGCGGTACCACCGAGATTGCCGTCATCTCCCTGGGCGGTATCGTCCAGCAGGAATCCATCCGCGTAGCCGGTGACGTATTCACGGCCGATATCCAGAACTACCTCCGTCAACAGCACGTGATCAAGGTGGGTGAAACCACGGCCGAAAAAATCAAGATTGCCGTAGGTTCCGTCATCTCCCAGCTGGACGAAGAACCCGAACCGTTCCTGGTGCGCGGTCCCAACCTGATGACCGGCCACCCGGTAGAAGCCCTCATCCCCTACCAGGAGATAGCCCACTGTCTGGACAAGTCCATCGCCCGTCTGGAGGCCTCCATCCAGGCCGTACTGGAACAGACTCCTCCGGAGCTGTATTCCGACATCGTGGAAAACGGCATTTTCCTCAGCGGCGGCGGCGCCCTGCTCCGCGGTTTGGACAAGCGCCTCTCCGAAAAGGTGAACATCCCGTTCTACGTGGCAGAAGACCCGCTTCGCGCCGTAGCCCGCGGCACCTGCATCGCCCTTAAGAACACAGACAATTATTCTTTCCTCATCCGTTAAGCCATGAGGGGGCGGGGTATCCTGCAAAGAATGATCAACCTGGTGATCTTCATAATCCTGGAGGTCGCCATATTGCATTTGGTCACCAACAGCGCCGATTTGCAGCGCATCTGGGTGGCACGCGGGAGCCATGCCTTCATGGGCACCGTCTGGGGCGCCTCGGAAAGTGTAAGGCACTATTTCTCCCTGTCGGCCGAGAATAAAAACCTGGCCCGGGAGAACAGCCAGTTGCAGCAGCAGCTGGCCTTGGCGCAGCACCGCCTTCGCCAGGCGCACATAGACACCACCCAGACAGACCGGTATCCTGGATACACCCTCACCCCGGCCGAAGTGGTGAAGATAAGCCGCAACAAGCAGCATAACTACCTCATCCTGAACCGGGGCTATGAAGACGGCCTCCAGGAGAAATCCGGGGTTGTCACGCCCTACGGCGTTGTGGGCATCATAGACGCCGTCAGTGAACACCACGCCTTTGCCCTGTCCCTCCAGAACCACGACATCTCCATCAGCGCCCGCCTGGGACTGGAAGGAGGAAGCGGCATCCTGGTCTGGGACGGCATCCACTCCAACGGGGCCGTGCTCAAGGAAATTCCCCTCCAGTACCACTACCAGCCGGGAGACACCGTGTACACCAGCGGCCACTCCCTCCTGTTCCCCCCGGACATTCCGCTGGGCGTAGCCGGTGGCTCCCGGGTCATCAACGGCGCCACCAACGAGATAACGGTAACCCTGTTCCAGGATTTCAGTTCCGTGCGCTACGTTACCGTGGTACACAACGATTCGTTTGACGAAATAGAAAGATTCCGGGAATGAAAAGAGGTTTTTGGATAGCGTACATTTTCCTGCTGATGGCCCAGTTGCTGCTCAGCAACTATTTCCATGTGACGCCCTACATCTTCCTTACCCTCCTTCCTGTCATGGTCCTGTGCATCCCCATCCGCATGGACACGGCAGGCGCCATGCTCGTCGCCGGCCTCTCCGGCCTGGTGATAGACTTCCTGTCGGAAGGGGTCCTGGGCCTCAACGCCCTTGCCCTCATCCCGGTAGCCTATGCCCGCAAGGGCATCATCGGCCTCATCTTCGGCCCGGAACTCTTTGCCCGCAAGGAAGATTTCTCCATAGGGCGCTGCGGGTTCGGGAAAGTGGCCGTGGCCCTGCTCCTTTCGCTGCTTATCTTCCTGGTCATTTACATCCTGGCCGACGGCGCCGGAACCCGTCCTCTCTGGTTCAACGGCCTGCGGCTGGGGGCCTCGCTGGTTGCCAGTTTCCTGCTGTCCCTGCTCACGCTGGGAGTCTTAGCACCGGATCCCCGTAAATGAAAAGCGACGGACGTCATATCCGCCTGCTCATCGGCCTGGGTGCGGCGGTGTTGCTGCTTCTGGGTAAAATCTTCACCCTCCAGATTTTGGACGACGGGTACAAGGAAGATGCAGACCGCAACGCCACCATCTACGAAACCATCTACCCCACCCGCGGCGTCATCTACGACCGCAACGGAGTTATCCTGGTAGGTAACAAGGTGGCCTACGACATCCTGGTGAACCCCCGCGAGGTGAAAGCGTTCGACACCCTGGCCCTTGCCACCGTGCTGGATGTGGACACGGAGTTCATCCGCAACCGTCTGGCAGAATACAACCGCCGCCTCCGCACCATAGGCTTCCAGGCCGTGACCATGATACGCAATCTGCCGGCCGAAACGTATATGCGTTTTGACGAGGTGAAATACCAGTTTCCCGGCTTCCGCGGGCAGGTGCGAAGCATCCGAGACTACCCGGTCAACGCCGGCGGAAACCTGCTGGGATACGTTTCCGAAGTAAACCAGGCATATCTGGACAGCCATCCGGGAGAATACCGCAGCGGAGACTATGCCGGCATGACCGGCATCGAAGCCGCCCGGGAGAAAGAGCTCCGGGGAGAGAAAGGCTATCACATCTACCTCCGCAATTCCCGCAACCAGATTGAGCAGTCCTTCAAGGACGGCGCCGAAGACAAGGAAGCCGTCCCGGGGCATGACATTGTAACCACCATCGACGCCGCTCTCCAGCAATACGGACAGGAACTCATGCAGAACAAAGTGGGCTCCCTGGTGGCCATCGAGCCCGCCACCGGAGAAATCCTGGCCCTGGTTTCCTCGCCGGGCATAGACGTCTCCATGCTGGCCGATATCGGCAAACACTGGAACGAGATTTCCAACGACCCCTACAAACCCATGTACAACCGCGCCGTGCAGGCCTCCTATCCGCCCGGCTCCGTGTTCAAGCTGGTGAACGGCCTCATCGGCCTGCAGGAAGGGGTGCTCCGTCCGGAAATGATGTATTCCTGCAGCCACGGCTTCACCTATGCCGCCGGGCACAAATTGGGCTGCCACGGGCACAAGAGCCCTCTCAACATGGAAGAGAGCATTATGATGAGCTGCAACGCGTACTACTGCTACGTGCTCAAGAACATCCTGGACAACCGAAAATACGACAACGTGGCCGAAGGGCTGGACGCCTGGCACGAAAAGGTGGAAAGTTTTGGCTTCGGCCGCAAACTGGGCAGCGACTTCCCGGCAGAGCTTTCCGGCAGCATCCCCACCTCCAAGACTTACAACCGCTCCTATGGAAAGGGCCGCTGGAACTCCACCACGGTTATTTCCCTGTCCATCGGCCAGGGCGAAATACTGGCAACGCCCTTGCACCTGGCCAACTTCTGCGCCACCATCGCCAACCGCGGACACTATTATATCCCTCACATTATCAAAGCCTCTGACGGCGTAGAACTTGACAGCCGCTTCTACGAAAAGCAGTACACTCTGGTGGACACCACCCACTTTCCCAAAGTAATCAAAGGCATGTGGCGGGCCGTGAACTCCGGCGCCGGCATGGGCGGAACCGCCTGGATTGCCCATGTGGATTCCCTGGATATCTGCGGAAAGACCGGTACGGCACAGAATCCCAGGGGGGCCGACAATTCCGTCTTCATCTGCTTCGCCCCCATGGACAACCCCAAGATTGCCGTGGCCTGCTATGTGGAAAACGGAGGATTCGGCGCCGCCTATGCTGCCCCCATAGCCTCCCTGATAGTGGAGAAATACCTCAAGGGAGAGGTGAAACGCCTGCCCTTGGAGCAAAGGATGAAAGAAAGCAACCTGATGTCCCGGGTGAAGCATGATTGAGCAGCATACGCATAAACGGCAGTCTATCGACTGGGCCATCATTGGTGTGTACCTGGCACTGGTGCTCATCGGATGGCTTAACATCTATGCATCCGTGCACTCCTCGGAAGCCACGTCCCTGTTTGACTGGACTTCGCGCACCGGCAAGCAGTTCGTCTGGATTCTCACCTCCTTAGGACTGGCCACCTTCATCCTTTTCCTGCTGCCGCCCCGCCTCTGGGAGGGAATCAGCATTCCTTTCTACATAGTGGTGACCTTCCTGCTGGTCGTGGTCATTTTCGTCTCTAACGACGTGAAGGGTTCACACTCCTGGTTCGACCTGGGGCCCATCCGCTTCCAACCGGCCGAGATTTCCAAGATATCCACGTCCCTGCTTCTGTCCTTTGTCCTGAGCCAGCAGAATTTCCGCCTGTCTCGGTTCAAGGACTTTATGCTGGCGGCCGCCATCATAGTCCTCCCCATGCTCATTATTGTGGCGGAGAGCGAAACGGGCAGCGCCCTGGTGTACACGGGATTCATCTTCGTGCTGTACCGGGAAGGCTTTTCCGGCTGGTGGCTGGGACTCATCGGCCTGGTCATCGCCCTTTTCATCTCTACCCTTACGGTGGGCTCCTACTGGTCTGTAGTAGGGCTCATTGCCGTCCTGTTGCTTATCGCCACGCTCTCCGGGACAGGCGGACACCCTTGGCGGCGTACTTTGGCAGGTGCCCTCTTTATCCTTTGCATGGCTTTCCTGCCCGCACTCCTGGAATGGGGCAGCAACCTGGCGGAAGCCCACCTGGACTACTTGAACCACCGCATCTGGGTGCCGCAGGAGCATGAATCGGCCGAAAACTTCTGGACTTTCCTTCCGGAAATCAAGCCCATTTATATCCTGTTGGCCCTTTTGGCAGGCGCTACGCCTTTCCTGCTCTACCTGGCTTACCGGGAAAAGAACCGGACGGTGGCCATTTTGGCAGGCGCTTTCCTTCTGGGCGTGGCACTCGTTTTCTCCACGGACTATATCTTTGAAAATGTGCTGCAGCCGCACCAGCAAAGCCGCATAGAGGTGCTTCTGGGCATGAAGGAAGACCTGGCCGGCGTGGGATACAACGTGCACCAGTCCAAGATTGCCATAGGCTCCGGAGGCCTGCTGGGTAAGGGTTTCCTCCAGGGAACGCAGACCACCTTCGGCTTTGTGCCGGAGCAGACCACGGACTTTATCTTCTGCACCGTGGGGGAAGAGTGGGGGTTCCTGGGCTGCCTGGTAATCATCGGCCTGTACACCTTCCTCATCGCCCGGCTCATCCTGGATGCAGAACGTTGCCGGGGTAATTTCACCCGCATTTACGGCTACTGTGTAGCCTCCTGCATCTTTATGCACCTGTTCATCAACGTGGGCATGACGGTGGGGCTGATGCCGGTTATCGGCATTCCCCTGCCCCTGCTTTCCTATGGTGGCTCTTCCCTGTGGGCTTTTACCATCCTCATCTTTATCTTCCTCGCCCTTTACCGCAATGAAAAGAAGTATTTTTAGCCTGCTGGCGATGGTGGTGCTGGCATCGGCCTGCCACAAAGACTCCATGGATGACAAGCGCCCCGCCGCCTATTATGCCAACACCTTCGCATTCAACACCATGAATACGTACTATCTGTGGAAGGACGAGCCGGAGGTAGCCAGTGAACTGCAGGACTGGACAATAAAGGAGGAGCCCATAGAAAAGGTGACAAAAACCCGCTACAAGGCCGACAGATGGACCCGGCTGTACGACGACACTTCTTCTTTCGAGACCCTGGTCACCGGCAGCGGAAAAACCTTTGGCCTGGAATACAAGCCCTACTATTATGATGAAGAAAAAACCCGGGTCATAGCCGTCGTACTCTTTACCTATGCCGGCTCTCCAGCCTGTAACGCGGGTCTGAAAAGGGGCGACGGCATCCTTACCGTCAACGGGGAAATCATGACCCCGGACAACTACGGCCGCATTCTTAACCAGCTCTATACAGAGACCAGCTTGGAGATGGAACTGGCCGACGGACGTACCGTGCGCATGGATGCCATAGAAATGTACGAGAACCCCGTCCACACTGTTTCCCTTATCGAGTACAACGGCGTCCGGTACGGATACCTCCATTTTTCCAACTTCACCCTGGACGCCTGCAAAGACCTGGAAACCGCCTTTGCACAGCTCAAGGCCGTTGGAATCCAGGAACTGGTGCTGGATCTCCGCTACAATACCGGCGGCTATGCCTTCACCTCCATGGCGCTGGCATCCATGATGGCCCCGCCGGAGGTGGTTTCCGGTAAGAAAGTCTTCAACAGGGACATCTACAACGACATCATCTCCGGCGAAGAAAAGGCCGAAACCTACTTTACGCCGGAGTGCACCTACACCTCCAATATAACCAAGGAAAAGGTTACGGTCAAACCCTTGGACGTGAATCCCGGAATCCGGCATCTGTGGGTGCTGGTAACCGGTTCTTCCGCATCGGCCTCAGAAGCCCTTATCTGCGGGCTCAAACCTTATATGGACGTAACCGTCGTAGGGGGAACCACCAGCGGCAAGTTCTGCGGCGGCAATTTCATCAAAGCCACCGACTGGTACACCGCCGTGGAGAAAGACAACGGCCTCAAGAATATAGACTACGACGATGCCCGGCAATCCCTGTCCACCTGGGGCATCTATGTCATCACTTCCCGCTATGCCGATTGCAACGGAGTAACCCTGAGCATGCCGGACGGTATTCCCGCAGATATTTCCGGAGAGGATGTGCCGTACGACGGCTACGAGCTGGGAGACCCTCGCGAATCCTTGCTGTCCAGCGCCCTGGGGGCTGTGAAATCCGTCCCGGAGGCCCCTTATTTCGTTCCTGTTGAACAAACTGGTTATCGCTCCAAATTTAGCGTTTTACTTCACTGATTATGAAGATTTTAGTCACCGGTGCCAGCAGCGGAATCGGCTTTGACACCGCCCGGGCCCTTGCCCGGCTTGGGCATGAGGTTTATGGAGCCGCGCGGCGCGTGGCCAGGATGGAACCGTTAAAGGCCGACGGGGTGATTCCCGTTGCCCTGGACGTTACCTCCGAAGAATCCCTGCAGGCCTGCCTGGCCACTGTAGGTCCCGTAGATGTGCTGGTGAACAATGCCGGCTACGGCTACTTCGGCCCCATCGAGACCGTTCCCATGGAAGAAGCCAGAAGGCAGCTGGAGGTGAATCTGTTCGGCCTGGCCCGGCTGTGCCAGCTGGTGCTTCCCGTCATGCGGGAGCGCGGCAGCGGACGCATCATCAATATCAGTTCCGTGGCGGGCAAGGCCGTCCTCAACTTCGGCGGCTGGTATAACGTCTCCAAGTTTGCCGTAGAGGCCTTCAGCGACGCCCTGCGCATAGAGATGAAACCCTTCGGCGTGAAGGTGGTGCTCATCGAGCCCGGCTCCATCCTTACGGAATGGGGCCATATTGCGGCCAATCACCTGTCCTCCTGCACCGCCGGAACTGCCTACGAGCTCTCCGGCGCCAACGAGGCTGCCGCCATGCACAAGATTTACTCGCTGCAGGTGCTGTCGGCCCCTTCCGTGGTTACGCGTGCCATTGTGAAGGCCGCCACCGCCAGGCGGCCCCGCACCCGCTATCGCCCCGGCCTGGGTGCTTCCAACATCGTTTTCTGGCACGCCGTCCTCCCCACCCGCTGGTGGGACGCCCTGGTGCGCCAGATGGGCAGCTCCCGCGTAGCCCGTATTGCAGGGAAACTATAGCGCGCTCCGTCGCAGGTCCGTTGGGATTCCGTTCCTGGTTCTTTGGGGGGCCGCCCCTGGTCCTTTTTGGGGGGCCGTCGCAGGTCCGTTGGGATTCCGTTCCTGGCCCTTTTTGGGGGGCCATCGCAGGTCCGTTGGGGCTCCGTTCCTGGTCCTTTGGGGTTCCGTCGCAGGTCCGTTGGGGCTCCGTTCCTGGTCCTTTGGGGTTCCGTCGCAGGTCCGTTGGGGCTCCGTAGCAGGTCCGCAAAAAGCGCACTGACCTGCGACACTATATGGCCCACAAGGCACATTTGCGTCCCCGGTCGGCCTCAAAAATGCGGACCGGGGACACATCGGCCCCCCACCTGCGACGATATTTCCATTTTATTTACTATCTTTGCATCCACATTTTGCCTTGGTGGTGGAATGGTAGACACGAGGGACTTAAAATCCCTTGGCCCGAAACGGCCGTGCGGGTTCGATTCCCGCCCGAGGCACGAATTTTCTCCGTATCTTATTGTATTCCAATTTGATACGGAGATTTGTTTTCTTCTCACCCCACCCGTGCCCCACCAAATTTTGGTGTGTGGTTTCTGCACCTTTTGCCGACTCTTTTGCCTTGCGGATTTTGCCAGGCGGAAAAGCTTCGCTATCTTTGCATGTAAGCTAAAGACGAATGACGTATTGGTATGACATATTTTCTCCGCTTTCGGGGGAGATCATAATGGACGACGAAAGGCTCAATCGGACAAACCGTGTTATCACCGCCATCGTCATCCTTGCCACTGTCGTCATTCTCGTGTTCACATTTATCAGCGATTCGGCCAGCCTGACCGACGGCATCAATTATCCATTCCATGTTTTTCTTGTCAGTCTGGCAAAGGTGGCGATATATCTGACAGGGTACGTGGCGGTTTGCTGGGGAGTCCGCACCATCGCACATATTCTCACGCCAAGGCCGGACCCAGTTCTGCCGGAAGAAGAAACGGCCATCCGACCGCTTGAAAAGCTTCTTATCCCCGGCGAAAAGAGCATCAAGGCCGCCATTATTGAGAAATCCGAAGCATTTCTCAACGACTATCATGACGGAAAAGCCGTTGCCTGCCTCTTTGAAGCCCTGCAAGAAAAGAATTTTATCGAGGGGGACAATCAGACTGCCTTTTTCAATGCCGCCAAAGCCACCTTCCCCGATGCAATTAAAATCAATCTGAGGGCATTTCAAATGGCATACAACACGCTTTCAGAAGATCTGTTCGAAAGAAAAGCCATGAAAACGGTCGACAAAATGAGGGACGTTTTGGACGATTTTCTGAGCCAAATCACCGCAGAATAGCTTGCGCGCAATTTGCGCGTTGCAACCCGCAATTTAACCCACTTTATATTTGCGCCACTACCCAGGTCGGGTGGTGGCTTTCTCGTTTTGCACCGGACGAACGGAAAGCCCTGATAAAGACCGGTGGATAAAACAATGACGCCATGTATGAAGATTTATTGAGGCTGTTGGAAAACGGCGAACCATCCCGGATTACCGTCCAGATAACCGGGGAAGAACTGATGAGGCTCATCCGGGAAACCGCGAAAGAGTTCAACGAATTATCCGCTATGAAAACCGGGGAGGATGAAGATTTCCTTCAGAAGAAGGAAGTTATGGATATCCTCGGTGTCTGCGACACCACCCTTTGGCTTTGGGCCAAGAACAATTACCTGAAACCCGCCAAGGCCGGGCGTAAGGTGCTATATCGCAAATCCGATGTCCTGCGCCTGCTTGAAACAAAGGAGGACCGTGTATGAAAAAGCATCTGAACG
>CAJOLS010000053.1 GCA_905235535.1 uncultured Bacteroidales bacterium | reverse complement strand
GCTCAGAATGACAAATAGTAGGCTCAGAATGACAAATCAGTGGGCTTCCAGCCAGTTGTTTCCGCTGCTGCATTCCACCGTGAGCGGGACCGTCAGCGTAATTACGTTCTCCATGACCTCTTTCACCACCTCCTGCAACTGCGGCACCTCTGCGGCGGGGGCCTCGAACAGCAGTTCGTCGTGGATTTGCAACACCATGCGGCTCCTGAGGCCCTTCTCCACCAGCTTTTCCGCCACGCGGATCATGGCCAGTTTGATGATATCGGCCGATGTTCCCTGGATGGGGGCGTTCACGGCGTTTCTCTCCGCTAAGGCGCGGACGGTGGCGTTGCGGGCGCTGATGTCCGGGAGGTAGCGGCGGCGGCCGAAGAGAGTTTCCACATACCCGTTTTCCCGGGCGAAGGAAATGCTGTCGTCAATGAAGCTGCGGATGGCCGGGAAAGCCTCGAAGTAACCGTCTATGAGTTCTTTGGCGGCGCTGCGGGAAAGGTGCAGCCGCTGGGCCAGGCCGAAGGAGGAGATGCCGTACATGATACCGAAGTTGGCCGTCTTGGCCATGCCGCGCTGCTCCCTTGTCACTTCTTCCACGGGGATGCGGAAAATCTTGGCTGCGGTGGCGGCGTGTACGTCCACCCCGTCCCGGAAGGCCTGCGTGAGGTGGGCGTCGCAGCTCAGGTGGGCCATGATGCGAAGCTCTATCTGGGAATAGTCGGCACTGACGATGAGCCCGTCCGGAATGCCCGGCACAAAGGCTTTGCGAATCTCTTTTCCCCGCTCTGTACGCACCGGGATGTTCTGCAGGTTGGGATTGGAGCTGGACAGGCGTCCGGTGGCCGTAAGGGCCTGGTTGAACGTGGTGTGCACCCGGCCGTCTTTCTCGGATATGTAGGACGGGAAGGGCTCTATGTAGGTGGACAGCAGCTTTTTCACGGCGCGGAATTCCAGGATTTCGTCCACGATGGGATGCCGGTCCGCTATGGCCACCAGCGTAGCTTCGTCCGTGGTGTACTGGCTCTTGTTCCCGCTCTTTTTGGCCTTGGGGTCCAGTTTCAGCTTGTCAAAAAGGAGGTCTCCCACCTGTTTGGGGGAGGAAATGTTCAGCGTAGGTTCATCGGCCATTTCCCGGATGCGGGCCTCGCGCTCCAAGAGTTCCTTGCGAAGGCCGTCTGCAAATTCCTTGAGGCGGGCCAGGTCCACCTTTACCCCGTCCCTCTCCATCTGCGCCAGCACTTTGGCCAGCGGCTCTTCCATGCTTTCATAGATGTCCGGCAAGTTTTCCCGGAGCTTGTCTCCGAGGGGAATGAGCACCGCCGCCTCCTTGAAACGGGGGGAATCGTCCTCTTCCGGAACCTCGTCAAAGAGGGACCCTGTGGTGGCGGGGGCCGATGCTTCCTCCAGCGAGACGCCCAGGTAGGTCTGGGCCAGGGCGGAGAGCTCATGGCTGCGCTCCGGATTGAGCACATAGTGCATAAGCTCTATGTCGTACCACTTGCCCGCAAGGCCGATCCCTTCCCCGGCCAGGGTGTTGGCCGTCTTTTTCAGGTCCACGCCGTATTTGGCTATGGAGGCGTCCTCCAGCACCTCCCGGGCCTCCGGCATCGGCATCTGTGACACGTTCCCTTCGGCCGAAAGAATGATTTGCGACCCGCTTGGCATCAGACCCACCTTTCCTGCTTTCCGGGCGTCGGCCATCAACTGCGGCCCGTCCACGGAAACGGGGGTTATGGTGTACGAGTCCTGGTTTTTGGCCGGTTCGTCCACGGAAACGGGGGTTATGGTGTACGGGGAGCCCTGGGAGAGGTATTTCCGAAGGGAGTTGAACTCGTACTGGCCGAAAAGCCGGGCCAGGCGGGGCTGGAACTGCCCGGTGTAGCGCATGTCTTCCAGCGAAATGGGCAGGTCCATGTCTGTCTTGATGGTGACCAGGGTCTTGGACAGGGCCATGTGGGGCCGGGCTTCCTCAAACAGGGCCTGCTGCTTGGGGGTAAGTTCCCCAAGATGGTCGTAAATGTTTTCCAGGCTGCCGTACTTGGCAATGAGCTTGGCGGCGCCCACTTCTCCCACGCCCTTCACGCCCGGCACATTGTCGGCCGTGTCTCCGCAGATAGCCAGCATGTCAATGACCTGGGAAGGGGAGGAGATGCCCCACTTTTCGCAGAGGGCGGCGGCATCCTCCAGCTCTGCCTCGGAACCGCTTTTGCCGGGCTTCAGCTGGAAAGAATGCGGGCCGATGAGCTGCCCGTAATCCTTGTCGGGCGTCACCATATAGACGTCCAGCTTTTCGGAGGCAAACTGCGTGGCGGCGCTTCCCAGCACGTCATCGGCCTCGAAGCCGGGGACCATCAGGACGGGGATGTTCATGGCCTGCACCAGCTCCGTGAGGGGCTCCAGGGCGTCAATCACCAGCTGCGGGGTAGGGGGGCGCGTACCCTTGTACTCCGGATACAGCTGGTTGCGGAAGGTGCCGCCCGGCGGATCGAAGGCTACCGCCACATGCGTGGGCTTGTCCCTTTCCAGCATCTCCAGCAGGTACTTGGTGAAGCCGTAGAGGATGGACATATCGGCCCCCTGGGAATTGATCATGGGCCTGCGCAGGAAGGCGTAGTACATCTTGAACACCAGCGAGTGCCCGTCTATGAGGTAGAGTTTGTCGGCCATAGGATAAGAGTCTGTTTTGAAATGATTCCATAAATTCTTTATGTTTCTTTTTGGTAAATTTTCCTCAGAAATTTTCACCCATAGGAACCCCTATGGCCAAAAATTTTCAAGAAAAATTTCCACAAAAAAAAACTATAAATAAAAATATCAATCATTTCAAAACAGACTCTAAATTACTCCATCAGTTTCTTGTACTTGAAGCGCTTGGGCTCGGCATCGGCCCCGAGGCGCATTTTGCGGTTGGCCTCGTATTCCTGATAGTTGCCTTCGAAGAAGACCACCTTGCCCTCGCCCTCGTAGGCCAGGATGTGGGTGGCCACGCGGTCCAGGAACCAGCGGTCGTGGCTCACGACCACGGCACAGCCCGCAAAGCCGTCCAGACCCTCTTCCAGGGCGCGGATGGTGTTCACGTCCACGTCGTTGGTGGGTTCGTCCAGCAGGAGCACGTTGCCTTCATCCTTGAGGGTGAGGGCCAGGTGCAGGCGGTTGCGTTCACCTCCGGAGAGCACGCCGCACAGCTTTTCCTGGTCGGCCCCCGAAAAATTGAAACGGGACACCCAGGCCCGGGCATTCACGTCCCGGCCGCCCATCCGCACCCATTCGGAGTTGCCGGCAATGGTTTCGTACACCGTCTTGTCCGGGTCTATGGAGCGGTGCTGCTGGTCCACATAGGAAATCTTGACGGTTTCTCCTATCTCTATGCTGCCGCCGTCCGGCTTCTCCAGCCCCATGATGAGGCGGAAGAGCGTGGTTTTACCGGCACCGTTGGGGCCGATTACGCCCACAATGCCTGCCGGGGGCAGTTCGAAGGTGAGATGCTCGAACAAAAGCTTGTCCCCATAAGCCTTGGAGACATCCGTGAACTGGATTACCTTGTTGCCCAGGTGCGGGCCGTTGGGAATATAGATTTCCAGGTTGGCTTCTTTTTGTCTGGCATCGGCCGATGCCAGTTTCTCATAAGCTCCCAGACGGGCTTTCTGCTTGGCCTGGCGGGCCTTGGGGGCCATCCGGACCCACTCCAACTCCCGCTCCAGGGTTTTGCGGCGCTTGCTCTCGGCCTTCTCTTCCTGGGCCAGGCGCTTGGTTTTCTGGTCCAGCCAGGAGGAGTAGTTGCCCTTCCAGGGAATGCCCTCTCCGCGGTCCAGTTCCAGGATCCAGCCGGCCACGTTGTCCAGGAAATAGCGGTCGTGGGTTACAGCTATCACCGTACCCTTGTACTGCTGCAGGTGGGCTTCCAGCCACTGGATGGATTCGGTGTCCAGGTGGTTGGTGGGCTCGTCCAGAAGAAGCACGTCCGGCTCGCTCAAAAGCAGGCGGCACAGGGCCACGCGGCGGCGCTCACCGCCGGAAAGCTCTTTGATTTTCTGGTCCGAAGGCGGGCATTGCAGGGCATCCATAGCCCTTTCCAGCTTGGAATCTATCTCCCAGCCGTTCACGTGGTCTATCTTTTCCGTAAGTTCTCCCTGGCGCTCGATGAGGCGGTTCATTTCGTCCTCCTCCATCGGCTCCATAAATTTGAGGGAGATGTCGTTATACTCCTGCAGGATGTCCATGACTTCCTGAACACCCTCCTGCACCACCTCCAGCACGGTTTTCTCCGGGTCCATCCGGGGCTCCTGCTCCAAATAGCCCACCGTGTATCCGGGGGCCCAGACCACCTCTCCCTTGTAGGACTTTTCCACGCCGGCTATGATTTTCAAAAGCGTGGACTTGCCGGACCCGTTGAGGCCGATGATGCCAAAAGAAGCTCAGGTAAATGTCTTTGAGAATGACTTTGTTGTTGTGGGGAAGGACCTTTCCCACCCCGTTCATGGAGAAGATAATCTTTTCGTCGGCCATAACGATAGCATTTACCTTGCTAAGATAGTGAAAAAACCGTTAACTACCTACTCCATGGCTGCCACAAAGTCTGAAGGGCTTATCACTGTCATGGGACAGAGGGGGGAGTTCTGTTCCAGCAGGGCCTTGTCCCTTGTGATGAAGTAGTCGCATACTCCGTTGTATGCGCTGGCGTACTGTGCATCGTCTTCAAAGTCTCCGCTGTGATGCTCTATGGCCCATAGCAGGTCCAGTTCTTCAATGGACAGGATCTTGGTAAAGGTGCGGAGCTGTTGCAGGACGGACTTGAAGACTTCAAAAGCCATTCCGCACTTTGCGGCAATATAGTTAGCGTCTATGATACTTTGAGTAGAAAGACAGCATTCGAAATAACCGGCGCTTCAGCGGAAAACAACTGATTCGCAATAGGGTTTTCCGGCCGGTTCTCCAAAACCAGGTCCAGCAGGACATTGGTGTCAATGAAAGCTTTAACCATCACTTGCTCAGGATATAGGCTAACCTTTCGTCCGATTCCAACATTTCCTGGGTGGGTGCCGGAATGATGCCGCTTAATCTCTCAATGACAGGGCTTGTCTTAAAACCCTTGGGAAGTTTGGGAATGGGCGCTTTGGTGGCTTCTTCCAGCACACTTTCCACATAGGCGTTCACAGACATGTTCCTGCCCTTGGCACGGTATTTTACCCGTTCCATCAACTCCGGCTTCAGCCGTATGACAGTTTGCGCCCTGGCTTCCATAACTGATAACATTTTTGCAAATGTAATCAGAATAATTTCTGAAAACAAATCTCCGTACCGGTTTCCGCGTTTTTACTGGTTGCAACTCCATGGAGGATTATTGTGGGAATGCGCCACTTTCTTGTGCATGGATATTATGAGGTAGATGCCAGGCAGACTCTTAATTGCTTCGGAAAAGATCCCGTTTGGGAAGCTGGTCGTCAAATCTGCTTCGGAGATTGAAGCACAGGGCGCCGGTGTTGCGGGAGAAGCGGGAGCCGCGCCAGGTGGAGGTGTTGGTCACGAAAATCCAGGTTTCCCCATCGGCATATTTCTTAATGAGGGCTGATGTGCCGGCAAAGCTGCCGGTGCGCGTCCATTCGCCTTCGGGGCGGCAGTCCAGCCAGCCCAGGCCGTAGGTTTCGTCGTCGTACCACACTGTCATCTGCCGGACGCTGAAAGGGTCCAGCAGGTCCGGGACCGGTCCCACGCCGTCAATGGCGGCTACCAGGCGCGCCAGTTCCACCACCGACCCAATCCATCCTCCGGCGCCGTACAGGCCGGAAATGTAGTTGCCGCCGTAGCAGCGCTGCACAGAGGCGTACTTGCCGTCAAAAGAGGCGGTGGGCTGGTCGTCGGAAGGGACATAATAGCGGGTTTCCCCGGGCAGGCGGTCCTGGAGATAGTCTCCCCCCAGCCGGAACCCGTGGCAGCCGGCGGGCTCGAAGACCTCTTTCTGCATGAATTCCTCGTAGGGCATGCCGGACGCCTTTTCAATGATGAGGGAAAGCAGCAGGTAGCCAAAGTTGGAATACTCCTGCGAGGTGCCGGGTTCAAACTGCAGGGGCCGGGCCACTTCCTTCTGCACCAGGAAGTCCGAAGTTGGCGGCTCGGAAAGCCCGTGGCGCCGCATGAACTTGAGGGTGGAGAACATGACGTCCCCGCCGCGGGAGCTGAACCCGCCCTGGTGGCGCAGCAGGTGCTGCACCGTTATCAGGTAGTAATTGTCGTCCTTGATGTAACGGTCGTATTCGTTCAGCACGCCGAAGGGCCCGAAGACGGGAGTTTCCAGAAACACCTTTCCCTGTTCCTGAAGGCGCATGATGCCTATGGCGGTGAGGAGCTTGGAAACGGAGGCCAGGCGCAGGGTGGTGCCGGGAGTCATGGGGTAGGAGGCATCGGCCTTCCCATAGCCCCGTGCATACAGGAGGGAATCGTTCCTCATTACGGCCAGCGAAACGCCCTTGAGGCCCCAGAAGGTCATGAAACTGTCCACCACCTGGTCCATGGCAGGAAGGTGGGAGAGGTCGTTCACTATGGCCTCGTTCAAGTTTTCCACCCAGTCCACGGGGTATGCCGCTTCCGGTTCCGGGAAGGCTGAGGCTTCCTCTCCCTGGCCGCGCATGTGCAGCCAGAAACCCGCCCCCGTCAGGATGAGGAGGGAGAGGATCCCGTATATGAGATGGGCGTGCTTCACTTGACAAGTCCGGCCCGGCGGCCGAAGTCGATGATGAAATCGGCCGTTCCCTCAATGCCCAGGATGGAGCTGTCCACGCACAGGTGGTAGTTGGAGGCCACTCCCCAGGCACCGAAAGTATAATAGTTGTAATACGTTTTGCGGGTGCGGTCTTTGCGGCGCATGAGTTTTTCGGCCTCGGCGGCCGGGAGGTGCTCGTTTTCCATGAGCCGGTGGATGCGGTATTCCTCCGGTCCGTCCACAAACACGTTCAGGCAGGGACGGTCCCTCAGGAGATAATCGGCACATCGGCCTATGATGACGGCGTCTCCCTTTTCGGCAATGCTGCGGATTACCTCGCTCTGGATGTTGAAGAGCACGTTGTCGTTCACATAGCCGCTGTCTATATAGCTCAGGCGCCCGGAGGCGAAGAAGCTGGAAACGGAGAACAGGCTCTTTTCCTCTCCTTTGGCGAAGAGGCTCTTGGAGTAACCGCTTTCTTCGGCGGCCTTGGAAATGAGTTCGTTGTCAAAAACCGGAATGCCCAGTTTGCGGCCGATGGCCTGCCCCACGAATCCTCCGCCGCTGCCGAAGCTCCGGCCCACGTTGATAATCGTATGCATGGTGTTTGTCATTCTGAACAAAATGTTTGTCTTTCTGAACGAAATGAAGAATCTATAGCTGGCTTCCCAGGATGTACGGATCTTCCCCGTCCTTGAGCCTGGCCAGCTTCTTCAGCAGGCCGGCGGCCAGGATGGCCGTGATGATGGCGGAGATGGTATCGGAGATGGGGAAACTGTACCAGACACCTACCTCGGACTCCATCATGGGCGGCAGGAGGTAGATGCAGGGCAGCAGGAACAGAAGCTGCCGGGACAGGGACAGGAAGATGGACTTCCGCACCATGCCCAGGCACTGGAAGAGGTTGGTGGTCACCATCTGAAAACCCACGATGGGGAACACGATATTCATCTTTTGAAGGCCCCGGGCCGCTTTTTCTATGAGCACCGGGTCGTTGGTGAAGATTTTTACGGTGGGAACGGCCAGGAATTCGGAGACGATAAAGCCGAAGACCATGACGATGGTGGCCCACATGGCCGTTTTGACGTAAACTTCCCGCACGCGGCCATATTGGCGGGCGCCGTAGTTGTAGCCGGCGATGGGCTGCATGCCCTGGTTGAATCCCATCACTACCATCGCAAAGAGGAAGGTGATGCGGTTCACGATGCCGTATGCGCCGACGGCCAGGTCTCCGCCCCATTTGACCAGCTGCTGATTGATGAACAGCACCACGATGCAGCTGGCCAGGTTCATCAGGAACGGTCCCAGGCCTATGGCCAGGGAATCCTTGGCCACCTTCCAGTCCACCCGGAAGATTCTGAGCGAGCGGGGGATGTGGAGGAAACGGTTCTGGTCCAGGAAATACCTTAACGTATAGCACAGGGACATGAACTGGCACAGGACGGTGGCAATGGCCGCACCCTGGATGCCCATGTCCAGCACGAAGATGAAGACAGGGTCCAGGATGGCGTTGGATATCACCGTGAACAACGTGAGCCCCATGGCCAGTTTGGGATTTCCCGAAGACCGCACCACGGAATTGAGGCCGAAGTAAAGGTGTGTGACGGCATTGCCGATGGCAATGATGGTCATATAGCTCCGGGCAAAGGGCAGGGTGGTGTCCGAAGCCCCGAAAAAATGCAGGATGGGATCCATCCACAGGAGAGTGACCAGGGTGAAAAGAAGGCCCGTGATGATGTTGAGGGTGACCTCGTTGCAAAGGACCTTGCTGGCGGCGGTATAGTTTTTCTGGCCCAGCAGCACGGAAATCATGGTGGCGGCGCCCACGCCCACCAGCGTGCCGAAGGCGGTGGAAATGTTCATGAGCGGGAACGTGACCGCCAGGCCGGCGATGGACAGGGACCCCACATCGGCAATATGGCCGATGTAGATGCTGTCCACCATATTATACAGCGAAGACGCCGTCATGGCTATGATGCCAGGAACGGCGTATTGCTTGATGAGGGCGCCGATGGGTTTGGTGCCCAGTTCGGTGGGAACTGCGTTTCCGCTCATGTCTTTATTCTTCCAGGTTGGTCACACTGACCATTTCTATCTCGAATTCCAGGGGAGACCAGGCGGGAATGGAGTTGCCGCTGCCGGTGGTGGAATAGCCCTGGTCGGAGGTGAATATGATGATGGCTTTCTGGCCTTGGTATCTCATCTTGGACAGGCCGCCTTTGAAACCGTCTATCAGGGAACTGCTCTGGCCCATGGAAATGCTGCTCCAGGAGGAGTTGAAATTGATGGAGACCGGGACATAGGTGCCGCCGCTGTTGTAAATGCCGGCATCCTTGGCCAGTTTCTCCAAGGTGGTGTCAAAGATTTGTCCGTTGAGCAGGCGGCCGGTATAGTGGATGGTTCCGGTGCCGGTGTTGTTGCGGGGCTTGGCTCCTTCTTTCACAAATTCGGTGGTGTCGCTGATGAAGAAGAAGGTGCCGTCGGGTTCCTCTCCGCTCTTGTAGGAGGACGGAGCTGCGCTTCCGTATTTGCGGGCCACATAGCGGGCCAGGCTGTCCTTTTCGGTGGCGGCTACGTCCTGCGACTGCCCCCTCAGGGTTACATCATAAATGAGGGAATTGGCGGCGGAGGAGGCGTCTATGTATTCTTTCTGGGTTTGGTAGCGGCTGGTGGTGAGCATCCAGGCCGGGACCACGGCCTTCCGGCTGCCGCCCACGCGCATTCCCTTCAGGAGGGCGTCGAACCCGGCATAGCTGCTGCCTTCGCCGGTGGCCTGGAAGCGCGGGCCGTAATAGTTGCCTTTGACATAGGTGCCCAGCTGTCGGGACAGGGTGGAGTCGGAAGTGGAGGAGATGACCCCGTTCAGGTTGCGTACGGTTACTTCCACGTACGAGTAGCCCACGGTCTCATCCCAGAGGTCTCCTTTACCGGGCTGGTCCTGCAGGATGTACAGGCCTTCGGCATTGGGTTCTATGCCGGGATGGTATTTGTCCATCCACAGGCTCAGGTATTGGCGGACCGTTTCTCCGGCAGTGGGGGTGTTTTCCTTGGCACATCCCACGAGGACGGAGCACAAGGCTGCTAAAAGGATATATCTAGTTTTCATTGCTGTAATTTTCTATCAAAAAGTAATAGACCAGGGCACTACTTGCAGGAATCGTGCCTTTGGAGGAGGCACCGTAGCCATATTTCCCGGTGAAGAGGATGTATCCCTCGTCCTGGGGCTGCACGCCCACCAGGCCGGCGGCCAGGCCGGGCAGCAGATTCTTGTCTAAGGTAAGGGTGTCCGGCCGGAACTGGGATTCGTCGGAGAGGTTCCATCGGGCTGTTTGAGCCAGGGGAAGGTAGTTGGTCGCCACCAGGTTGGTGTTGGAAATGCTGGTGCCGGAGAGGGTGAAACAGGCGTAGTAAAGCATCACCTTCCCGCCCCAGGCCAGGGAGTCCTTGCGGTGGAGCGTGGCGTCCAGGGTGTCGTGAAGGTTGAGGCGGTAGGCGCCCTCGTTCCTCACCAGGGTGGCGGTGGCGTCACGGCTCATGTAGGAAGCGATGACGCTCTCGATGTTGCTGGTCTGCTTGTCGTAGAGGCTTTGCAGCGATTCCTTGTTGCAGGCGGCCAGAAGGAGGACCAGGAGGATGACGGTGCTTCGCTTCATGGGAGGTACTCGTTTAAAATGTTTTCTATGTAGGGGCGGATGCCCTGGGCGCGGGAAAAGTCTTCCCCGGGGAAAATCTTTCCCCCTGCGGCGTTCTCGTGGCCTCCGCCGTGGAAATAGCGCTGTGCCAGCTGCTGGGCCGATGTTCCTTTCTTGGAGCGTATGCTCACGCGCCAGTGCGGTGTATCTTCTTTCACCAGGATGCTCAGGCGCACGTTTTCGATGGCCAGCGGCACGTTGACCAGGCCTTCGGATTCCCCTTCGCGGAAGTCGTATTTTTTCTGAATCTCCCGGGTGAGAATCATATAGGCCGCGCCGCCGGGAAGGAGGGTGAGCCTCTTGCTTTGCATGTAGCCCATCAGGCGGATCCGGTTTTCCCGGTAGCTCCAGTAGATTTTCTGGAGGATGGCATCCCGGTCCACCCCTGCCTCGATGAGCTCCGAGGCCATGCGGAAGGTGGAAGGAAACACCGAGTTGGCAAAATTGTTGGTGTCCGTGGTCATGCCCGCCAGAAGGGCTTCTCCCACGGGCAGGGAAACGGGTCCCAGCTCCTTGAGAATCCAGTACAGAAGTTCACTGGCCGATGAAATCTCCGGCGTGGAAAAGACCAGGTCAAAGCTGGCCGAATCCGGGTTCAGGTGATGGTCTATAAGTACTTTTTGGGCCGATGAGGCCAGCAGGGGATTCATCAGGGCTTCCGTGCGGCTGAAGGCGTTGCAGTCCAGAAGGACGATAACATCGGCCTTTCCTATGGCCTGGACGGCTTCCTGCGGATGCTTGTCGTGGAAGAAATACGGGATGCCATCGGCCAGAAGGAAACTCAGGTTGTCCGGAGGGGTGTCGCTGAACACGCAGCTCACCTCCTTTCCCGTTTCTTCCCTCAGGAAGAGGCAGAGGGCGGCGGTAGAGCCCAGGGCGTCTCCGTCGGCATGGGTATGCCCCACCACAACCACCTGCGAGGCGGTTTCCAGCAGCGCTTTCAGGGCCTTGATTTTATCTTCCGCAAGAACAAACATGGACGGGAATGATTTGCGGTGGCAAATTTACAAAAGATTATTGCTTTTGAGAAATCATTTTTTTAACTTTGTCGGGAGTTTGGAAAATTATAAAACACTAGAATAATGAACAAATCAGTCAAAATCGCACTTGAGTGCGCCCTGGCAGCCCTTATCGTCCTTGTTGCCTGGCTTACTGTCAAGAGTGTGCAAAAGCCGGTAGAGTTTAAAAAAGAGGTTGCCGCCCGTTCTCAGGTGGCCATCCAGCGTCTGAAAGATATCCGTACCCTTCAGGTTGCCTTCAAGAGTGAGAATGGCCGTTTCAGCCCCACTATGGACTCCCTCAAGATGTTCTATGAAAGCGGAAAAATGGCCATTGTGATGCAAGTCGGCTCCATGGACGATTCCCTGGCCGTCGCCAACACGGAGGCCATCAAGAAGGCCAACAAGAAACTCAAACCCGAAGAGGTGTTGGTGAAACTGCAGGAAGCCTATAAGCAGGGTACTCCCGTGGTGTACTCCATTACCACCCAAATCCCCGTGAAGGACACCCTTTTCAACAACCGTCCGGATTTCTGCATAGACTCCCTGGCGTACATCCCGTTCTCCGGCGGCATCAAGACAGAAATGGAATCTGACATCAAGCTCGTTTCCGGTGTTCATGTGCCCCTGTTCGAGGCCCGCATGCCTTACAAGGCCCTGTGCAAGGGGCTGGACAACCAGCAGCGCATCAATCTGGACGCCGAGCGTAGGGACATGAACAAGTACGAAGGTCTGCAGGTGGGTAGCATTACCGCTCCTAACAACAACGCAGGTAACTGGGAGTAATCTTCCCGTATGGAAAGTTCCAACACATCATTTACAGGGATATCCATTCAAGTCTCCTTGAGTGGATATTCTTTTAAGGTGCAAACCGAAGAGGGGGTCCGTATGTCTGACTGGCTGGGTGTGGAAAGCCTCTTCACCACACCGGAGTTCCAGCGCCGCTACGAGAAAGTGGCCGTTTCCCTGCTCACCCCCAAGTTCTGCTTAGTGCCGGAGGTCTTCTTCGAACCTTCCGGCGCCCGGGCTGCCCTGGAGGAGGTATGCCCTCTGGGAGAAGGGGATTTTGTGGAAGCCGTTCCCATTCCTTCCCAAGCCTCGGTGCTCATCTTCAGCAATTCCATAGGGGAGTCCCTTTCCAAGGTGGTGGCCCAGACGGTGCTGCCGGTTTCCGGAGAACCCGTCCGCGTGCTGCCGGAGATGTATTTCCTCCTGGGGCAGCTGGAAACTCTCGCGGAATACAATAAAATTGTGGCCTCCTGGGCCGACGGTTACCTGCATCTGGTCATAGCCCAGGGCAAGAGCCTCCGCCTGGCCAATGTGTTCCAGGCTCCGGATTTCACCACCGCCCAGTATTTTCTGTTCCTGGGCATGAAGCAGCTTCAACTGAATCCGGAAGTTTCCACCGTCTGCTTCCGCACGCCCCTTACTTCCGAGGCCAGCATGTCCCTGTACCGCTATTTCAAGGGCGTAGTACAATTATAGAGTATCATGCGCATCATCGGCGGAAAACTCAAGGGGAAAGTGATTCTGCCACCGGCAGGATACAAGGCGCGTCCCACCACGGACTTTGCCAAGGAAGGGCTGTTCAATATCCTGGACAATGAATACGAGTTTGAAGACCTCAAGGTACTGGACCTTTTCGGAGGTACGGGTTCCATAGCGTTTGAATTCGCCTCCCGCGGCTCCTCCCGCGTTTACTGTGTGGAGATGGCCCGGGAAAACGCCAGTTTCATCAAGACGGAGGCAAGCCGCCTGGGCCTGTCCAACGTGACCATGGTGCGGGACAACGTTTTTGACTTCCTGCCCATCTGCCGGGAAAAGTTTGACATCGTCTTTGCAGATCCTCCGTATGCCCTGGAGGGCCTGGAAACCCTCCCGGATCAGGTTTTCTCCCTGGACCTGCTGTATCCCGGCTGCTATTTTATCCTGGAACACGGGAACGAGCATTCCTTTGCGCAGCATCCCCGCTTCAAGAAGGAGCGCAACTACGGTCGCGTCCATTTTTCTTTTTTTGAGTAGTTTCTATGTTGTCATTTCTCATCAGCATCTTCGCCCTCATTCTGGGCTATTGCGTTTACGGCCGTTTTGTGGAGAAAATCTTCGGCCCGGACCCTTCCCGGAAAACACCGGCCATCGCCAAGCGTGACGATGTGGATTTCATGCCGCTTCCCACCTGGAAGGTATATATGATCCAGTTCCTGAACATTGCCGGAACGGGCCCCATCTTCGGTGCCATCATGGGTGCCAAATTCGGCCCGGCCAGCTATCTCTGGATAGTGTTCGGCTGCATTTTTGCCGGTGCCGTGCACGACTATTTCAGCGGCATGTTGTCCGTGCGCCACGGCGGCGTGGGCCTGCCGGAGCTGGTGGGCACTTATCTGGGGAACCGCACCAAGACGGTGATGCTGGTTTTTACGGTGCTGTTGCTGCTCATGGTGGGCGCCGTGTTTGTGTATTCTCCCGCCGTCATCCTGGGCCATATTGCCGGGGACGGAGACCGGATGTCCATTATGGTTTGGGTGCTGGCGGTTTTCGTGTACTATATCATAGCTACGCTGCTGCCCATTGACAAAATCATCGGCCGCATCTATCCGGCTTTTGCCGTGGCCCTGCTGTTTATGGCCCTGGGCCTTCTGGTGAGCCTGTTTGTGAAGTGGCCTTCGCTGCCGGAGTTTTGGGACGGCCTGTCCGGTTGGACGGCCAAGGCCGGTATCCAGGACCAGCCCGTTTTCCCTTGCCTTTTCATCACCATTGCCTGTGGCGCCATTTCCGGCTTTCATGCCACGCAGAGCCCCCTGATGGCCCGCTGCATCAAAAATGAGAAACTGGGACGTCCCATCTTCTACGGATCCATGATAACCGAGGGTCTGGTGGCCCTGGTATGGGCTGCTGTAGCTTCCTGGGTATTCTTTGACGGTGGTGCCGCGCAGCTGGGCATTCCCGCCAACGCCGCCGCCCCTTCCGTGGTAACGGTCGTTTCCAAGAGCTGGCTGGGTGCCGCCGGCGGCATTCTGGCCCTGCTGGGCGTGGTGGCCGCTCCCATCACCTCCGGAGACACGGCCTTCCGCAGCGCCCGCCTCATCATTGCCGATTTCCTCAAGATAGGGCAGAAGAGCATAGTGAAGAGACTGTACATTGCGATTCCGCTGTTTGTGGGATCGGCCCTTTTGCTCTGGTACAACATTTCCGACGCCAACGGCTTCAATACCATCTGGCGCTACTTTGGCTGGAGCAACCAGGCGCTGGCCGTTTTCACGCTCTGGACCATCACCGTTTACCTGCAGCGCAAACGGAAGGGAATGTGGTATATGGTCACCCTGCTTCCCTCCCTGTTCATGACCGCCGTCTGCGTCACCTTCATCCTGGTGGACAAGATTGGCCTGGGCCTTGGCGCCGCCGCCGCTCCCTGGATTGGCCTGGGCACCTTTGTCCTTTCGGCCCTCCTCTTTTATGTATGGCTTGTCCGTAAAGGCGCTCAATCCATTGAAAACCAATAACATGCGTATAGAGGGGTGCACTTGCGGGTGCACCCCTGAAAGAGTAAATGATTAATAATCAGATAGATATATGTTAGACAACGAAAGAGGACTGTATGTGGCGCATAGCGCTGACGGCCCCATCTCCCTCACCGGGAAGATGGCCTGCCGCCACGGACTCATCGCCGGAGCCACCGGTACCGGAAAAACCGTTACCCTGCAAGTGCTGGCAGAGACTTTCTGCCAGGCCGGCGTCCCCTGTTTCATGGCCGATATGAAGGGAGACCTCAGCGGCATCTCCCAGGCGGGGAAACTGAGCGGTTTCATTGAGAGGCGCCTGCCGGAATTCGGCATAGAGAATCCCCGGTTCCAGAGTTGCCCGGTGCGCTTTTTCGACGTTTACGGCGAGCAGGGCCACCCCATGCGTTCCACCATTTCCCGCATGGGGCCGGACATGCTGGGCCGCCTGATGGGCCTCAACGAAACCCAGACCGGGGTGCTGAACATCGTCTTCAAGATTGCCGATGAAAACGGCCTTCTCCTCATAGACATGAAGGACCTTCGGGCCATGCTCAAC
>CAJOLS010000052.1 GCA_905235535.1 uncultured Bacteroidales bacterium | reverse complement strand
ACCATGGACCAACGAGTAATCCCCAACGAAGTGCTGCTGGAAGAAGTGGCCACGCTGCTGGACGAAGGCCGCGACGTAACCCTGGCCCCCAAAGGCAGCAGTATGTTGCCTTACATCCGGGAAGGCAGGGACAGTGTAATTTTGCGCCGCCTGCCGGACGTGGAAGAAGGGGATATCGTGCTGGCCCGCCTGGAAGACCACCGCTATGTCCTGCACCGCGTCATGACGGTGAACCGCAACCGCCTCACCCTCATGGGAGACGGCAACCTGAGCCAGATGGAGATTTGTGGAAAGGCCGATGTCATGGGAACCGTGGTTGCCATTGTCCGGGGAGACAAGACCATCAAACCCTCCAAGGGAACCGTCTGGAAGCATTTGCTTCCTATCCGCCGTGTCCTGCTGGGAATCTATAGGAGAATCCAATGCAGATAAAGGAAGAAAAAAGCTTCCTGGATTGCGTAGGCGCCGCCTGGCGCATGTCCAAGCCCGTCCGCTGGCGGATGGTCGTGAGCGTAGCCATCGGCCTGGTTCGCATTGCCGCTTCCCTGGGCTTCGTCTGGGCCAGCAAGCAGCTGGTGGACATTGCCACCCGCGTGAGTTCCCTGCCCCTTTCCACCGGAATCGGCCTGTTCGGGGGCATCCTGCTCCTTCAGATAGGAGCCTTTACCCTGGCCAACTGGTGGGAAAGCTATATGCTGGTGAAAACGCAGAACATCCTGCGTCTCCAGCTTTTCGGGCATGTGCTCCGAAGCCGCTGGGACGGCCGCGAGCGTTTCCTTTCCGGAGACACCGTGAACCGCCTGGAAGAAGACATAAGGGTGGTGGCAGACCTCGTGGGCAGCCGCATTCCCGGCCTGGTGATTACCCTGCTGCAACTGGTGGCCGCATCGGCCTACCTCCTTATCCTGGCCCCCAACCTGCTGTGGGTGCTGCTCATCCTCATGTTCGCCACCGTCTTTGGCTCCAAGCTCTTCTACAGGCAGCTGCGCAAACTGATGACGGCCATCCGCACCCGCGAAAGCGAACTGCAGCAAGTGATGCAGGAGAGCCTTCAGCACCGCGTGCTGGTTCTCACCCTCACCAACGTGGAAAGGGTACTGGAGAAATTTGGCTGGTTACAGGCCGATGTAGAAAGCAAAACCCGTAAACGCCTCAATTACAACGCCGTATCACGTGGTCTCATGTTTCTGGGCTTCCAGGCAGGCCACGCCGCCGCCTTCCTCTGGGGCATCCTGGGCATCTTGCACGGAACCGTCACCTACGGTACCATGACGGCCTTCCTGCAGCTGGTGGGCCAGGTACAGAGGCCCATCGCCGAGTTAGGCCGCCAGGTTCCGGCCATCATCATCGCCATCACCTCCATCGAGCGCCTCATGGAGCTGGAAGACCTGGAAGAAGAAGCCAGGGAGCAGGCCGTCAGGCTGGAAGGCGCTCCTCAGATTGCGGTCTCCCACCTCACGTATTCCTATCCGGGCGCAGAGCAGCCCGTCCTGAAAGACTTCTCCTGCACCTTCCCGGCCGGGCAGATGTCTGTCATAGCCGGCCATACGGGCATTGGAAAAAGCACCCTCCTGAGGCTGGTCATGGGCCTGCTCAAACCCCAGGAAGGCTCCGTAACCCTGGACGGCATCCCCGCCGGGCCTGCCGTCCGTGGTAATTTCCTTTACGTTCCCCAGGGGAATTCCCTCCTTAGCGGCACCATCCGCTCCAATCTGCAGCTGGCCAATCCCAAAGCCAGCGAACAGCAGATGAAAGAAGTCCTGGAAACCGCATCCGCCTCGTTCGTCCTCACCCTGCCCCACGGGCTGGACACCCCCTGCGGAGAAACCGGAAGCGGCCTTTCCGAAGGCCAGGCCCAGCGCATCGCCATAGCCCGGGCACTCCTGCATCCCGGCAGCGTCCTCATCCTGGACGAGAGCACATCGGCCTTAGATGCCCAGACGGAGAAAGACCTCATCGGCAATCTCCACCGCCTTTATCACGGACGCAAGACCATCCTGTTCATCTCCCACCGGCCCGCCGCCATGGAAGTGGCCGACCAAATCATAGAAATGAAGCCCCGGAATGCCTAAGGTTGCCATCATAGGGGCCGGAGCCGCCGGCTGTTTCTGCGCCGCCACGCTAAGGGAACTGGCCCCGGAATTGTCCGTCACCCTTTTTGAAGCCGCCTCCAAGCCCCTTGCCAAGGTGGCCATTACCGGAGGGGGCCGATGCAACTTCACCAATTCCTTCGAAGGAATACATTCACTATCAGAAGCTTATCCCCGCGGAGAACGCATCATGAAACGGGTCCTGCAGGCCTTTTCGCAGGAAAACACCGTCCGCTGGTTTGAAGGGCGGGGCGTTCCCTGCGTCCTGCAGCCGGACCACTGCTGGTTTCCCCAATCGCAGGACGCTATGGACATAGTCCGATGCCTTCTGAACGCCGCCAAAGGGGCCGATATAAGGCTGAACAGCCCGGTGAAAGCCCTCTGTCATTCTGAACGCAGCGAAGAATCTGTCCCCAAAAACGGATTCGTTGTGAGCACTCCCCGGAATGACCAGACATTTGACTACGTAATAGTAACCACGGGCGGCGCTCCCAAGGGGCTCCCCTTCCTGGATGGGCTGGGCCTGGAACTGGTTCCGCCCGTCCCGTCCCTCTTCACCTTCAACGTTCCGGATCCGGCTCTGCAAAGCCTCATGGGGCTGGTGGTGGAGGCTTCCATCGGCCTGGCGGGGTCTTCCTTCAAGGCCGAAGGTCCGCTCCTTATCACAGACTGGGGTCTCAGCGGCCCCGCCACCCTCAAGCTCTCCTCCTACGCCGCACGCCACCTGGCAGAAAAAGGTTACAGGGGAACCCTCTGGGTAAACTGGCTCAACGCCAACGAAAACTCCGTCCGGGAGCAGTTGCAGGAAACGGCCTTCCAGAACCCCCGGAAGCAGGTTTCCACCACTCACCTGCTCCAGGCCCGCCTGTGGAGCCACCTGCTGGCCAAGGCCGGTTTGCGCCCGGATATCCGCTGGGCCGAGCTGGGAAGCAAAGGGCTCAACCGCCTGGTGGCCATCCTGACGGCCGATTCCTACCCCCTCTCCGGCAAAAGCAAATTCCGCGAAGAATTTGTGACGGCCGGCGGCGTGGCCCTTTCCAACATAAACCCCAACACCCTGGAATGCAAACAGCACCCCGGCCTGTATTTCGCAGGAGAAGTGCTTGATATAGACGCTATTACAGGAGGATTCAACCTGCAGGCCGCCTGGAGCACAGGCTACGTCTGCGCCCAATCCATTGTCAAAAGCCTATGAATACCTATCTTCTCATAGCCGTCGCGGCCGTCGTCGCCGCCCTTATTACCTACCTCATCATGCACGCGCATGAGGTAAAGGCCTGCAACAACTTAGAGAACCAGCTCATAGCCTCCCAGGAAGCCCTCAAGGCGGCCGAAGCCATCCGGCAGGCCGAAGGCAGCGCCCACGAGAAAGCCCTTCAGCTACAGCAGGAGGGCTTTGACAAGCAGTTGGAGGCCGTGCGCAGCCAGTTATCGGCCGAAACGGAAAAACTCCTGAAACAACGGGAAGAGGCCCTGCAGAAAAAGGCCGAGGAAACCTTCAAAACCCTCGCCGGGCCGCTGGGGAAAGACCTCAAGGCCATGCAGGACAGTTTCGACGCCCAGAAGCGTTTCCAGGCCGAAGGCGCCGCCAGCCTCAAGACCGCCATGGAGCAGGCCGTCAAGCACTTGCAGGACCAGACATCGGCCATCGGCACCAAGGCCGACAACCTGGCCCAGGCCCTCAAGGGGCAGAACAAGATGGCCGGCACCTGGGGAGAAATCATCCTCTATAACATGCTGGTGAACGAAGGCATGGAGGAAGGAAGAGATTTTGACAAGGAAGAGACGCTGCGGGACACCCTGGGCAATGTGGTGTACAACGAAGACAGCGGCAAGAGGATGCGTCCGGACTACATTCTCCACTACCCGGACAAGACAGAGGTAATCATAGATGCCAAAACCTCCATGGAGGCCCTTTCGGACTGGATGGCCGCCCAGGATGAAGACGCCAGGGAAGACGCCGCGCAGAGAAATCTCCTGGCCATACGCACACAAATCAGGGGCCTGGCCGGAAAACGCTACCAGGACTATATCCGGGAAGGCTACAAGACGCTGGACTACGTGATTATGTTCATCCCCAACTACAGCTCCCTGCAGCTGGCCAAAACCCTGGCGCCCAATATTTTCCAGGAGGCGTACCAGCAGGGGGTGCTCCTCACCACGGAAGAGACGCTCATGCCCTTCCTTCGCATGATCCGCGTTGCCTGGACCAATTTTGACCAGGCCCGCAACCAAGAGAAGATTATCAAGGCCGCGCAAACCATGGTGGACCGGGTGTACGACTTTTCCAAGGCCCACGCCGCCATGGGAGACAAACTCCACGCAGCCATAGAGGAATACGAAAAAGTATCCCTGAAGATTGGAGAATCGGGGAATTCCATCCTCACATCGGCCCGGCAGCTGATCAAGCTGGGCGTGCCCAAAAATCCCAAGAAACTGCTTCCGGAAGCGGAAGATTAGCTTAGAATGGCCTTGCAAAGGGCGTCCAGGGCCGGTCCGTCCTCTTCCTTGTAGCGGCTGCGGATGGTAACCAGGTCCCCTGTCACCTCTACATCTTTCATGGTGCCGAGCATTTCCTTCATCACGCGGCCGGCGCTGGGAGCCCAGGAGCCGTTTTCGACGAGGGCCACCTTTCTTCGGGTGTATCCTTTGATCTGCAGGCTGTGCAGGAAATCGTACGCGGGGGTGAACAGGCCGGCATCGTAAGAGCTGGCGGCCAGCACCATACGGCCGTAACGGAAGGCATCTTCCACGGCCTCGGCCCTGTCGTCCCGGGTTAAGTCGCTCACTGCCACCTTGGGACAGCCCAGGGCCCTGAGTTTTTCGGCCACCTTCTGCGCCACTTCGGCCGTGCCGCCGTGGATGGAGGCATAGGCCACAAAAACGCCCTCGGTTTCTACGCCGTAACTGCTCCAGGTATTATAGAGGTCCAGGAAATAATCCAGGTCTTTTCGGATAACGGGGCCGTGCAGCGGGGCAATGGCAGAAATCTTTTCCGCACCCAGTTTTTTCAGCAGCGCCTGCACCTGGGGGCCGTATTTACCGCATATATTAAAGTAGTAGCGGCGGCCTTCGCACGCCCAGTCCGGGTCTTCATCGGCCCAGAAGGCGGTTTTGGACAGGGCACCGAACTTGCCGAAGGCATCGGCCGAAAAAAGGATGCCGGTGGCGGTTTCCAGGGATACCATCACCTCCGGCCAGTGTACCATGGGGGCGGCGAAGAACCGGAGGGTGCGGGAACCCAGAGGCAGGGTGTCCCCTTCCTTGACCGCCAGGGTATTCGGGAGCGGCCTTCCGGGCAGGAACTGCCCCAGGAACTTGAGGGCCATGGCGCTGCCCACCACCGTTATCCCGGGATACTTGTCCAGCACAGGTGCCACGCAGGCCGAATGGTCCGGTTCCATATGATGGATCACAAGATAATCCGGCTGGCGGCCTTGCAGGGCCTCTTCCAGGTTGTGCAGCCACTCCTCCCCTTTCCGGGCATCGGCCGTATCCAGGACGGCCACTTTCCCGTCCAGGATTACGTAGGAATTGTACGCCATTCCTTCCGGGACAGCATACTGGCTTTCAAACAAATCCAGGTTTTCATCATCTACGCCAATGTAGCGTATATTTTCAGCAATATCTTTCATCTTTTGGTGCAAATCTTTGCAAAGATAGCGAAAAAAGCATTTATCAAGTCAAAATAATATATAGGAAAAACCGCATTTTTTCCGTAAATTTGGGGATATGAATAAAAGAGGCATCATCTGGAGTATCGTTCTGGGCGGGTTTGCACTGGCCGCCGTGCTGGTAATAGCCTTCATCCACGTAGATTCCCGCACCACCACCAACGAATACTGCATGAGTTGCCACTCCCACGAAGAAGCGGACAGGCTGTGGAAACAGTCTCCCCACCACATGAACGAAAGCGGAGTGGTCACGGATTGTGCCGCCTGTCATCTTCCTCCCAAGGAAGACGGGCTGGGCCGATACTACATGACCAAACTCAGGATGGGGGCCAAAGACATCTGGGCCAAGATGGTCAAGAATCCGGAGGAAATTGACTGGGCCTCCAAGCGCCAGCAGGACTATGCCCAGAAGATTGTTTACAATTCCTCCTGCCTCAAATGCCACCAGGACTTGTACCCGGAAGGCATCGAAGACGACGGGGTGGCCGCCCATCTCTACTATGAGGAAAATGCCGAAAAACTCCATCTCAGTTGCGTAAGCTGCCATCTTAACGTAGGACATTACATGCCTGGATACACCCACAAGAAACTGCAGGGCACCGTAGATACCGGCCCAGGAGAAGTGTATGAAGCCCCCGCCACCGTAGAGCAGTTCGAATCCTTTACGGAAACGGTTCCCGGCACCAACGCTTCCATCCGTATGGTGGCCGTTCCTGGAGGTGAATTCCTTCTGGGAAGTCCCGAAAACGAGCCCCTGCGCCGCCCGGACGAAGGCCCGCAGAAGAGGGTTCGCATTTCCCGCTTCTTCATGGCAGAAACCGAGATAACCTGGCGGCAGTTCTGGAGTTTCTACAACGAAACCATGTCCGAAGGCCGTACGCCCCCTTCCGTCATCTATGCGGCCAACAGCCGCGAGAAAGTGGATGCCGTGAGCGGACCCACGCCGCCTTTCGGCTTCCCGGACCAGGGCTGGGGCATGGGAGACAGGCCCGCCATCACCATGACCCACTACGCCGCCCAGACTTTCTGCCAGTGGCTATCGCTCAAGACCGGCAAAACCTACCGTCTGCCCACGGAAGCGGAATGGGAATATGCCGCCCGCGGCGGTACCTCCACCCCCTATTTCTTTGAAGGAAGCCCCAGGCATTACGCCCCCAGCGGCCTGAAGAGTCTGTTTGGGAAGGCCGATACCACCATGATAGCCCGTTACGTAATATATGAGGGAAACTCCCCTGCACGCACGCTGGAGCCCTCTCAGGTTAAGCCCAATCCCTTCGGCCTCAAGAATATGCTGGGCAATGTGATGGAGTACTGTGAGGATTATTATGCTCCGGATGCCTATGAGCACATCCAGGACGGCGCCCTGGACCCCAAGGGCCCCGCGGAAGGCAGCGAATACGTAATCCGGGGAGGATGCTACGCAGACAGGGCCGGTGAAGTGCGCTGCGCCGCCCGCCGGCACACCCTGCACGAAGAATGGCTCCGTACAGACCCTCAGAACCCCAAGAGCATCTGGTGGTACTCGGACATCAAGGGCATTGGCTTCCGCATAGTGTGCGAAGTTCCAGAAACAATTGAATAATAAATAAATACCAAAAAACCATGAGTTCCAAAATGAACAGAAGATCCTTCCTCACCGCCAGTGCGGCGGCCGGTGCTGCCGGTCTGTTGGGCGGTACACTTCTCACCTCCTGCTCGGGCGGTGGCAAACAGAAACCGCTCCGCCAACCCGGTACCTATTATATCCCTCAGCTGCCGGACAAGGCCATTGACGGGCGTCCCCTCAAGGCCGGCCTCATAGGCTGCGGCGGCCGGGGAAACGGTGCCGTGGCCAACCTCCTGGAAGCCGCGGACGGAATCACCGTCACCGCCCTCGGAGACGTATTCGCAGACAGGGTACTGTCCACCCGGGAAGCCATTGCCAAGGAGCATGGACAAGAGGTACCCGCCGAAAACTGTTTCACGGGTTTTGACGCCTACCGGAAGGTCATCGACTCCGGTGTGGACATGGTTATCATTGCCACCCCGCCGGTGTTCCGTCCCACCCATTTCCAGTATGCCACCGCCAAGGGAGTCCACTCTTTCCTGGAGAAGCCCATCTGCGTGGATGCCAAGGGCTACCGCACCATCATGGCCACCGCCAAGCAGGCCGAAGCCAAGGGCCTGAGCGTAATCTGCGGCACCCAGCGCCACCACCAGCGTCCCTATGTGGAAGCGTTCCAAAAAATCCAGGAAGGGCTCATCGGCGAAATCACCGGCGGCAACGTTTACTGGAACCAGGGCATGCTCTGGTACCGCGAGCGCCAGGCCGGCTGGAGCGACATGGAATGGATGATCCGGGACTGGGTAAACTGGACCTGGCTCTCCGGAGACCATATCGTAGAGCAGCATGTCCACAACATTGACGTATTCAACTGGATGAACGGATACAAACGTCCTGTCCGCGCCACGGCTTTCGGCAGCCGCCAGCGCCGCATCACAGGAGACCAGTACGACAATTTCAGCGTAGATTTCGAGTACGGGAACGGCGTCCACCTCCATAGCCTGTGCCGCCAGATAGACGGCTGCTCGAACAAAGTCGGCGAAGAGGTCCGGGGGACCAAGGGCTATTGGACATCGGCCGATAACGCCATCTTCGACCTTGCCGGAAACAAAATCTGGGAATTCGATTTCGATGCCATGCGGGCAACCTATAAACAGGAAAACGCCTATGTCCTCGAGCACGTGGACTGGGTGAACCACATCCGGAAGGGAGAAGCGCACAACGAAGCCACCGAATGCGGCATCTCTTCCCTGTGCGGTGTAATGGGCAGGGTGGCCGCCTACACGGGCCAGACGGTCGATTGGGATTCCATCAGCGCCTCCGAGCTGGATCTTATGCCGGAGAAACTCGAACTGGGCAAGATGGATATGAAAGCATACACCGTTCCCGTTCCCGGGTCGGAAAAACAGGCATAGCTTATGGACAGGAAAACTTTTCTGAAAACCACCCTGGCGTCGGCCGCGGCCCTTGCCGTAGCGCCCGGCGCCCTCGTTTCCTGCAAAACAAAGGAGAAAAAAACGTACACCCCCCTTCGCCTCTCCTTCCAGGAAGGCCTTACGCCGGGTGAAACCCTGACCGAGAAACTGGACTTCATGGAAAGCCTGGGCGTCACCGGTTTCGAGCCGGGAGGAAAGGGCCTGGCCGACCGTGTCCGGGAAATCCGGGAGGCTTTAAAGGGCCGAAACATCAAAGTATCGGCCATATGTGCGGGATTCGAAGGCTTTATGCTGGCCCAGGAGCCGGAGGTGAAAGCGCAGTTTGACACTTCCATGAGTGAAATTGTTCGTGCCGCGGGAGAACTGGGTTCTACCGGCGTCATCATGGTGCCGGTGTTCAACTGGCAGGAGCCTGCCTTGCCCCACACACTGGAGACAAGGGAATACCTCTGCGACCAGCTGCACAAGCTGGGAGAATTCGCCCTAAGCTGCGGAACAACCGTCATCCTGGAGCCCCTTAACCGCAAAGAAGCCTTTTACCTGCGCTTGGTGGCCGATGCCGCCGCCATCTGCCGGGATGCCGACAGTGAAGGCGTCAAGTGCATGGGAGACTTCTGGCACATGCAGGAAGAGACTTCCGACTATGCCGCCTTCATGGCCGCCGGTTCTTATCTCCGGCATGTCCACATCGCCAGCCGGGGAAACCGGGTCATGCCCGGAGAGGATGGAGAAGCCGACAATTACGTAAACGGCTTCCGCGCCCTCAAGGAACTGGAATATCCGTACTACGTAAGCCTGGAATGCGGCTGCCGCTCAAAAGACCGGGCCGCTGCCATTACAAATGCCACCCAGCTGCTCCGCAGTCAGTGGGAAAAAGCCTGACCATATGGATTACAAGCAAATGGGAGACCGGTTCCGCCGCTTCCTCAGATATTACAGCTATATTTTCGACGAGATAGACCCGGAGAGCGCCGCCCAGCGCATCAAGGCTTCCATCTGGTTCCGCGGCCCCAATGCCTGGATTCTTGCCTTCGCCATCGTCCTGGCTTCCGTAGGCCTTAACGTAAACTCCACGGCCGTCATCATCGGTGCCATGCTGGTGTCCCCGCTCATGGGGCCCATCATCGGCGCCGGGCTGGCCATGGGCACCAACGACACAGACCTTCTGAAATCGGCTGCTAAAAACCTGCTGGTCATGGTGATTATCTCCCTGCTGGCTTCTACGCTGTTTTTTGTGCTCTCTCCCCTGTCGCTGGTGAACCCCACCGAACTGGAGGCACGCACCAGCCCCACCATCTACGATGTGCTCATCGCCTTTTTCGGCGGAATGGCCGGCATCCTGGAAAACAGCCGCAAGGAACGGGGAACGGTGCTTTCGGGCGTAGCCATCGCCACCGCCCTCATGCCGCCGCTGTGTACCGCCGGGTACGGCCTGGCGCATCTGAATATGCATTTTTTCTTCGGAGCGCTGTATCTGTTTGTCATTAACAGCGTATTCATCGCCCTTGCCACGTACCTCATGGTGAAGTACCTCCGCTTCCCCACCATGTCCGGTATTTCCGAAGAAGTGGCCACCCGGCGCCGCAACGCCATCAGCGCCATACTGGTCATTATCCTGGTCCCCAGCATCTGGAGTGCCTTCACCCTCATCCGCAACAACAATTTTGAGCGGGATGTACAGAACTTCGTGGAAAACAACCGCCTGGTGGCTCCCAGTACCTATATCTATGAATACAGCGTAAAAGGACGGCAGGCCCAGATTTCCCTGGCCGGAGAGCCCCTGGACGAAGGGCTGCGCGCCGGAATCTACACCAAGGCCTCCAGTTACGGTATCAAGCAAAAAAACCTCACGCTGCTGGAGCACTCCTTCGGGATGTCCCAGCGCGATATGAATACCCTTATCGAGGAAATCTACAACAACACCAGCGCAGAACTGGACGCCAAGCAAGCCATGCTGGAATCCATGCTGGCGCGCCTGGATGAACTGTCCCTGGAGATAACCCGCCTCAAGGAAGAGCAAGCCTGCCAGCAGGAGACCACCGCCCCTCAGGACACACTGTCAGCAAGTGATTAAGAGTCTGTTTTGAAATGATTGATATTTTTATTTATAGTTTATTTTTGTGGAAATTTTTCTTGAAATTTTTGGCCATAGGGGTTCCTATGGGTGAAAATTTTTGAGGAA
>CAJOLS010000051.1 GCA_905235535.1 uncultured Bacteroidales bacterium | reverse complement strand
CAGGAGAATCCCACGGCCGATGTGGATGAGGTGGCCATGGCCTGCGGCTTCAACAGCCGGCAGTCTTACTATAACGCACGCAAGAGATTATGAAGATGGAAGGCACTTTTATAGCGCTGCTGATTCCTTTCCTGGGCACGGCCCTGGGATCGGCCTTTGTCTTTTTCATGAAAAAAGACATGCCGAATCTCCTTCAGAAGATTCTGCTGGGGTTTGCCTCCGGCGTCATGGTGGCGGCTTCCGTGTGGTCCCTGCTCATTCCCGGCCTGGAAATGGGAGGAATATGGCCCGCCACGCTGGGCCTGCTGGGCGGCTTCGCCTTCCTTCTGCTCATTGATCAGATTACGCCCCACCTGCACCCGGTGGGCGGCCCCGAGGGCCCCAAGAGTCAACTTTCCAAGACCGCCATGCTGGCCCTGGCCGTTACCATCCACAATTTCCCGGAAGGTATGGCCGTGGGCGTTGCCATAGCGGGAGCCCTGGGCGGGGGAGCAGGCATGTCGGCAGCCGGGGCCCTGGCCCTGTCCCTGGGCATAGCCATCCAGAATGTGCCGGAGGGCGCCATCATCTCCATGCCCCTCCGTGCCGCAGGCAACAGCCGCTGGAAGTCCTTCCGGGTGGGGACGCTCAGCGGCATTGTAGAGCCTGTCGGCGGTTTGCTGGTGATTCTGCTCTCATCGGCCGTAACGCGGCTTATGCCTTTCTTCCTGGCTTTCGCCGCCGGTGCCATGCTGTACGTGGTGGTGGAAGAACTGGTTCCCGAGGCTTCCCAGGGGAAACACTCCAACATTGCCACCATAGGGTTTGCCATTGGCTTCGCCCTGATGATGGTGTTGGATGTGGTGATGGGATAGGTCTTACAGGCTGGCTGTCAGAATTTCCTTGATGTCTTTTTCGGTAAGGGGAACGTAGGCTTTCTCCAGGCCTTCGTTAACGGCCACGTGGTGGGCCATCTCGTCAAGACGGCTGTCGTCTATGCCCACTTCCCGCAGGTGCATGGGAATGCCGATGCCCTCGAAGAACCGGTACGTCTTCTCAATGGCCTTTTCGGCAATCTCCATGGGCGGGAGGGAAGCGTCGATGCCGAAGACGTTGACCCCGTATTTCACGAAGCGGGGAAGGGTGCGCTCACTCAGGATGTGCTTCATCCAGCGCGGGGTGATGATGGCCAGGCCCTCGCCGTGGGTGATGTCGTAGTAACCGCTGAGGGCGTGCTCAATGCCGTGCATGGGCCAGCCGGAGGAACTGTTGCCCAGGGACATGATGTCGTTGCACGCCAGGGTGCACACAAACATCATCTCGGCCCTGGCCTTGTAGTCCGTGGGGTTCTCCAGGCAGGCTTTTCCGTTTATCATCAGGCTCTTGATGCCCGCCTCGCAGAAGCCGTCGTTCATGAGGGTGGAGTCCTCGCAGAAGTACTGCTCCAGGATGTGGTTGATGGCATCGGCTATGCCGGCGCAGGTCTGTTTCCTGGAAACGGAGAAGGTGTAGGTGGGGTCCAGGAAGGAAACGGCCGGGTACAGGAGCGGGTCCATGTAGCCAATCTTGTCGTTGGTTTCCGTGCGGGAAATGACTCCGCCCGGGTCGTATTCGCTGCCCGTGGCGGCCAGGGTAAGGATGTCCACCAGGGAAAGGGCGGCTTTTGCCTTTACCTTATAAGTGATGAGGTCCCACGGGTCTCCGTCGTAGCAGGCGCCCGCTGCGATGGCCTTGGAGCAGTCCAGTACGCTGCCGCCGCCCACCGCCAGGATGACGTCCACCTTGTGCTCCTTGCAAAGGCGTACGCCGTCCAGCACGCTGGGGTTGTATTTGGGGTTGGGCTGGATGCCGGAAAGTTCCACAATTTCAAAGCCGTCCAGAAGCTCCAGCACTCTCTGGTACAGGCCAATCTTCTTGATGCTGCCTCCGCCGTAGGTGAGGAGGATTTTTTTACCGAACTGCGCCATCACGCCGGGCAGTTTTTCAATCACGCCCTGCCCGAAGATGATGCGCGTAGGGGTTCTATACTCAAAATTCTGCATATCGCTTGAAGCAATGGTTAAACACACAAATATAGGAATTTTGACGGATATTACTTCTCTTGCAATGGATTTGTGGGATGGGTATAGGATTATCCTTCTTTTTTTTGCATATTTGTAAAGTATACGATAACGCGAACCAATAACTATTTATTCCAGAAATATGGTAAGCAGAAGGAACTTTCTGAAAACTGCCGGAGCGGCCGCAGTAGCCCTTGCCGTGGAAAACCCTGTCCATGCCATCGACGCTGTGTCTTCCCAAGCTCCTGCCAAGGGCGGGAAATCCGGTGAAAAGGTCAATGTCGCCCTCATCGGCATCGGCCACAGGGGAAACGAAAACGCAAAGGAGGTGGCCAAGACCGGCCTTGCCAACGTAGTCGCCCTCTGCGACGTGAACATGGGGGCGGAGCATACGGCCGAAGTGATGGGGATGTTCCCCAAGGCCAGACGCTACAAGGATTTCCGCAAGATGTTCGATGAAATGGGTAAGGACATAGAGGCCGTGTTTGTCTCTACGCCGGACTTCTCCCATTTCCCCATTGCCATGCGCGCCATCAAGGAGGGAATCCATGTCTATTGCGAGAAACCCCTTGCACGTACCTTCCATGAGAACAGCCTTCTGATAGAGGTGGCCCGTCGCAACCCCAAGGTGGTTACGCAGATGGGCAACCAGGGCCATTCCGGGGAGAATTATTTCCAGTTCAAGGCCTGGTACGAAGCCGGCATCATCAAAGATGTTTACAGGATAGACGCCCACATGAACAACAGCCGCCGCTGGCATGTGCTGGACCCTGGCATTACCAAGTTTCCGGATGCAGAACCCCTGCCGGCCAACATGGACTGGGATGTATGGCAGATGCAAACCCTCTATCACCACTACAGCCACTGGCTGGACGAGGGCAACTGGCGCTGCTGGTACGACTTCGGAATGGGCGCCCTGGGAGACTGGGGAGCACATATCTTCGACACGGCGCACCAGTTCCTGGAGCTGGGCCTGCCTTACGAGGTGGGCATGCTCAAGGTGGAAGGTCATAACGATTATTTCTTCCCCATGTCTTCCACCATCCGCTTCCGCTTCCCCCGCAGGGGCTCCAAACCGGCCTGCGACCTCACCTGGTACGACGGTATCGGCAATTACCCCGAAATCCCGGAGGGATATGGCGCCAGCGATGTGGCCGATGTTCCCACGGTGGGAGGCCATGCATACCAGGCGGTCAATCTCAACCCCGGCAAGATTATCTACGGAAGGGATTATATCTTCAAGGGTTCTTCCCATTCCTCGCCCTTGCACATCATCCCCGAGGAGCTGGAGAAGCAGCTTATGGCAGAACACAAGCTCCCCGAAGTGCCCGAAAGCCCCTCGAACCACTACGAGAACTTCCTCAAGGCCTGCATGGGCCAGGAGAAGACACGTTCTCCTTTCGAGATTTCCGGTGTGCTGTGCCAGGTGATGAACCTTGGCGTAATAGCCCAGCGCCTGAACACCACCTTCCGGTTTGACCGTCTCTCCGGAGAAATTATCGGCCATCCGTTTGCCAATGCCCTCCTTACCGGAATTCCTCCGCGCAAGGGTTGGGAAGATTATTACGAACTTTAATTGAAAAGACATGAAAACGATATGAAAAAGCTGTTTACCCTCCTCGTTGCGGCCCTGTGCTGCGTGGGCATGTGGGCCCAGAACTGGACTCCGCTTTTTAACGGGAAAAACCTGAAAGGCTGGAAACAAGTTTCCGGCAATGCCAAATATGTTGCCAAGGACGGTTGCATTATCGGTACTTGCGTCAGTGACGGCACCGTGAATTCTTTCCTGGCCACCAAGGCCACTTACTCGGACTTCATCCTGGAATTCGAATTCAAGATGGACGAGGTCCAGAATTCCGGCGTGCAGTTCCGAAGCCATCTTTCGGACCAGGGAATCGTGTACGGCTATCAGTACGAGTTTGACCCTTCCGCCCGCGCCTGGAGCGCAGGAATCTATGACGAGTCCCGCCGCGGCTGGCTGTATCCCCTCACTTTCCACCAGGAGGCCAGAACGGCGTTCCTGCACGGGAACTGGAACACGGGGCGCATCGAATGTATCGGCCATCGTATCCGCACTTTCCTGAACGGGGTGCTGGTGGCCGATGTCATCGACGACAAGGACAGCGAAGGCTTCATCGCCCTTCAGGTCCATGCCCCCTGGCACAATACCCGGCAGATTGGGTCCAGCATCAGTTGGAAAAACATCCGTATCTGCACGGAGAATCCTGCGGAATACTGCTTGAAGACAGCCCCTGTTCCCCAGATTAACAAGATTGGCAATACCCTCAGCGAGCGTCAGGTGGCCGAAGGCTGGAAGCTCCTGTGGGACGGAAAGACCACTGAGGGCTGGGGCTCTGCCAAGGGTGAGGGCCTTCCTTTTCCCGAGAAGGGCTGGAGCATAGAAGGTGACGAGCTGCGGGTGGCCGAGAACGGCGGCGCAGAGTCCACCAACGGCGGAGACATCATGACCGTGGACAAATACACCAACTTCTGGCTTTCCGTGGACTTCTTCCTCACCAAGGGCGCCAACAGCGGCATCAAGTATTTCATCAACCCGGAGCTGTATCCTTCCGACGCTTCCGCCATCGGCTGCGAGTTCCAGATCCTGGACGACAAGGAGCACCCGGATGCCAAGCTGGGCGTGGCGGGCAACCGTACCCTGGGCTCCCTCTACGACCTCATCCGTGCCGACAAGGAAGAAGCCTACTTCCGCATGGGGCAGTGGAATACGGCCTGGATCATAGTACAGGACAACCACGTGGAGCACTGGCTCAATGGCGTGAAAGTGTTGGAATACGAGCGCAACAACCAGATGTTCAACGCCCTGGTGCAGTGCAGCAAGTTCCGCGAGCGTGCCAACTTCGGCAACCACAAGTCCGGCCACATCCTCCTGCAGGACCACGGTAACGAAGTGCATTACCAGAACATAATGATTAAAGAGCTCTAATGGCAAACAATACTTTGCAAGGGCCTTGGCAGAAGAGGGAACTGGTGGTTCTCCTCTTCTGCTTCGGCATTGCGTTCCTGCTTAATGTTTATGCGGTTATCCGGTATGACGGGAGGGCAGTGGAACTGCTCAGCCAACTGGGCTATGTCTGTGTCATAACGGGTGTACTCTATGTCCTTACTGTCCTTTTGCGTCTGCTGGTATGGTTGATTTCACTCATAGTGTCAAGAATCAGCAGGCGCCCGTAGCGTACTGTGAGATTTCTGCCATGCACTCGCGTCTGGAACTGCTTTTTGTCTGTCCCGATGCGGGAAAGTCCCGGCGTCTGTGCGAGAAGGTGGAGAAGATGGTGCAGGAAGAATCCTTTGAGTTTGACCGGCACGTCCCGGACGGCCCCACGGCCCGCCTGAACAGTTCTCCGGGCCGGGTTGCGCTGGGAGAAGACCTTTTCTTTGCGCTGGAGCTCTGTGAAAAGTTCCGCAGCCTCACCGGAGGATATTTCGATGTGGCGGCCCTCAGTGAAGACAAGACCCGCCCGGCCTACCATCTTTTCCCCGAAAGCCACGAAGCCGCTATGGCCGGTGAAGGGCATTTGATAGATTTTGGCGGCTTTGCCAAGGGTTTTGCCCTGGAATCTGTTAGGAAACTGTTAGTCGGGGAAGGCATCACGGATGCCCTTCTGAATTTTGGCAACAGTTCCGTTGTGGGCATGGGTAAGCACCCTTTCGGGTCCTGCTGGAAGGTCCGGTCCGAAGAGGGCGGGCGCACTTTTGAACTCAAAGACAGCGCATTTTCCATCTCGGGACTTTCCCGCTCCGGCAAGGATCATATTATGGACCCCCATAGCGCAGCCCCGGCCGCGGCGGGTCCCCGGGTGGCCGTCTCCGGCCGGTCGGCCCTTTTGTGCGAAATCCTCTCCACTGCCGTTTATGCGGCCCCGATGGGTGAGAGGGACAGGATTATGGAATCGTTTGGAGGATATATATTAACTTATGGATCGTAGAGCTTTTCTAAGTAAAGTGGGAGAAATGGGGGCCGCCAGTATCGCCCTCTCTGCCCTTCCCATCGTGGAGGCCTGCTCTGAGGACAAGAAAGCCACCGTACCGGGGGATAAGGTACGGCTGGGCCTGATAGGGCCCGGCTCCCGGGGGCAATACCACCTGACCAATCTGCAGCAGATAGGCAATGCGGAGGTGGTGGCCCTGTGCGACATCTATCGGCCCAACCTGGAAAAGAGCCTGGAGATGTTCCCCCACGCGAAGCCGTACACAGATTACCGTGCTTTGCTGGAGGACAAGGAGGTGGAGGCGGTCATTATTACCACTCCGCTGAATGAGCACTACCGGATGGCTATGGATGCCATATCGGCCGGCAAGCACGTGTTCTGTGAGAAGGCCATGGCGTACACCCTGGACCAGTGCCTGGAGATGTACCGGAGCGCCGTTTCCGGCGGGAAGGTGTTCTTCATCGGCCAGCAGAGGCTTTTCGATCCCAAATACATCAAGGCCCTCGCGGCGGTACGTGCGGGAGAATATGGCCCGGTGGTGAATGTGCGCAATTACTGGTTCCGCAATGCCGACTGGCGCCGCCCCGTCCCGTCTCCCGAATATGAAAGGCTCATCAACTGGAGGCTCTACCGGGAGTATTCCCGCGGGCTGATGACCGAACTGGCCTGCCACCAGCTGCAGAACGGCATCTTTGCCACGGGCGAGCTGCCCTGCAAGGTGATGGGCTCCGGAGATACCATCTTCTGGAAGGATGGCCGGGAGGTGTTTGACAATGTCTGCGTCATCTACACCTTCCCCAGCGGAGTCAATATGACTTTCGAGTCCGTTATTTCCAACAAGCATTACGGTATGGGAGAGCAAATCCTTTGCAAAGAAGGAACCGTGGACCTGCCCGGCGGCCGATATTTCCCCGAAGTGCCGCCGAAGAAGACGGCCATCCGCCAGCTGCTGGGAGAGATAGAGAAGGGCGTGTTCTCCAATCCGGCGTTTGCGGGCACCAGCTGGGCTCCCGAGACGGCGGAGGATGTTTCCGGCATCCCCATTCTGCCGGAGGCTTCGGGAGACGGCTCGATGGAAATGATGCGGGCTTTCTGCGATGCCTGCATCCGCGGCGTCCAGCCCGAAGGAGTGCTGCGCCAGGCATATTATGGCTCCATCCTGAGCATCCTCGGGGACGAGGCCATGCTGCAGAACAAGATTCTGGAATTCCCCGAAAAGTACCGGGTAGATTAAAATAATAATACATAAATCAATAACACGAAACAGACTATGAATCAGACTCTTATCCTCGGAAATTTTATCACGGTAGATGAAAGGAAGCCCTATGCCAAGGCCGCCGTTGTCAAAAACGGAGTATTTTCGTATGTCGGCAGTGTGGAAGAGGCAAAAAAAATCGCCGGTCCGGATGCCAAGGTAATGGACTATGGAGAAAACTTCATCTATCCCGGCTTCCTGGAGTCCCACTGCCACCCGTATTTTGCCGGTGACCGCCTGGTGGGGCAGGCCCATCTGGCAGAAGTAGGATTGGCCGATTACGCCAAATACCGCGAGATTATCAAGGACTTCATTGCCAAGAATCCGGAGCGCTCCTATTATGTGGCTGCGGGATGGAATGAAACAGGGGAATACGTGAGCAAAGCTTTCCTGGACGAAATCTGCTCCGACAAGATCCTTATCATGCAAACCGGCGGCGGCCATTCCATGCTGCTCAATTCCAAGGCGCTGGAATGGGCAGGCATCGATGCGGAATATGCCAAAAAAGTGGGTTATGCCCAGGTTCATGTGGACAAGAATGGAGAGCCGGACGGCTATATCTGCGAAACGCCGGTACTGCAGGTGGTCAATAATCTTCCCAAGAGTATGGAGGATGCGAAGAAGTACCTTCTCGCCTGGCAGGATTTTGCCCTGAGCAGCGGTTTTACCGGTGTGGCCGACGCAGGTATGGAACTTTTCTACCCTGAATGTGCCCAGGCATTCCATGAGTTGGAGGAAGAGGGCAAGCTGAAGCTGCGCACGTATGCTTACGCACTGTCTCCCGACAATGTGGAAGACCCCAAGGCGGAAGTGGCCCGTGCGGCTGAATTGCGCGCCCAATATGACAGCGACTATTTGCACATCGTGGGCATCAAGTGCTTCCTGGACGGCGTCACGGAGGCGCATACCGGCTGGCAGAACCAGGATTATGCCGACCAGCCGGGCTATCATGGCGTGGAACGTTTCAACAGCCACGAAAAGATGGTTCAGCTTATCGTGGAGGCCGACAAGGAAGGCCTGGCTGTCCACTGTCACTCCGAAGGCGGTGGCGCTACACACTTTATGCTGGACTGCATTGAGGACGCTTTGAAGATTACCGGAAACAAAAAGCAGAACAACGTGCTGGCGCATCTGCACTTTGTGACTCAGCAGGATATCCGTCGCATGGCGGAAACCGGCTCCATCCCTGCCGTGGCGCCGCTGTGGGTGACCAAGGTTCCGGCCGCCTTTGCAATGGAGTCCTCTTATGTAGGTGAAGAGCTTGCCAACCAAGCCTATCCCATCAAGTCGTTCTATGATGCAGGCGCCAACGTGGTCTTCCATTCGGACTATCCGGTCTCACCCATGATGAGCGTCAAATTAAGTTTCTATATGGCCGAGGCGCGTAATGTCCCCGAAGAACTGTTCCCCGGCCTGGGAGCCATGCCTCTGAATCCCTCCGAAGCCATCACCCGCGAGCAGGCGCTTAAGGCTATGACCATCAACATTGCCCGGGCCTGGCATCAGGAGCACCGCGTGGGCTCCATCGAGTTTGGCAAGATTGCCAATATGACAGTGTATGACTGCGACTTCCTGCACGACAGCCTGGACAAGGTGGCATCGGCCAATATCATTGCCACCATCGTGGATGGCGAGGAGGTTTATAAAAACAACCAATAGGATAATTGCACTGGGGAATTCAAGGACATCGTCAAATTCGAGCATTACGAATATCTGAACATCTGGTCCATTCCAAAGCGTTGTTGGAACCATGGAAGGAGGAGATGGAGAAGTTCTTGATTACCAACGAGTCAGAACCTGCCGCCGAAGAAAAGAAAGGACGGGGAAGAAGGAAGGCGTTTTCTCCCGTCGGTCTGCTGGACGGTAACAGGAATACGTTGCACGGCATCATAGATATCGCCGTGTTCAATTCTGCTTTGTCGGAGGATGGCGTCAAACCATTTGTCCGGAACTACGGGATGGTGATAGCAGACGAATGCCATCATTCCGGAGCCATCGGCTATGAGCAGGTGCTGAAGTATGTCAATGCCAGATATGTGTACGGCCTATCGGCCACGCCAACCCGTCAGGATGGAATGACGCCCATTGTTTCATGCAGTATTGCAAATGTAATACAAATCAAAGAAATTATATTTTTTGACGTTGAACAAAACGCGCGTTTGATAAACATTTTGCAATCTGTCAAAAAATTGCTAATTTTGACAGATGAAAGAAATACTGTCAAAAATGATGGAACCATTCGACAGACATAGCCCGTACAATGCACTTCCTCCGCTTCCGCCGGAAACGGACTTGTACAAGGACAAGGCGGTGATTGACAAGCTGATGACGGCCAGCAGGCGGCTGGCGGAGCTGAAGGGGCTTGCATCCACCCTCCCGAATCAGTCCATCTTCGTGAATACCATCGCGCTGCGGGAGGCCAAGGCCAGTAGCGCCATCGAGAACATCTTCACGACGGATGACGAACTGTACCGGTCTCTTTCTTACCGGGAAGATGACTATCTGGAAGGCCCCGCAAAGGAGATTTTACACTATCGAGAGGCGCTCTGGAAAGGGTATCAGGACATTACCCGGGACGGAAAGCTGACCGTCGGCACCATTATTGACATCTACCGTGCGGTCAAAAGTGCCCACGACGGAATCCGCCCGTATCAGGCCGAGGTGGTCATCAAGAAGCGCGGATGGGGTTCGCTTGTGGCGGACACGGTCTATACGCCGCCCAGGGGCAGGGGAGTGGTGGAGAAAATGCTGGCCGACTGGGTTGAATTCGTCAATGACGACGAATGTTTCCCCATCGACCCTCTCCTGAAAATGGCGATGGCCCACTATCAGTTTGAGGCCATCCATCCCTTCCGCGACGGCAACGGGAGGACTGGAAGGATCCTGTGCATCCTGCTGCTGATTCAGAAAGGTCTTCTGGATCTGCCAATACTATACTTGAGCGCCTACATCCTCCAGAACAAGGATGATTATTATTTCCGGCTGGGGAACGTGACCGGTACACGGGACTGGAAAGCCTGGATACTGTATATGCTGGAATGCGTCTCACAGACCACCGAGTACACGGCCGACAAGATCAACCGGATTCTCGCCCTGATGGACAAGACCAGGCGGATTATTAAGGAGAACGGCCTCGCCGTATCCCGACTGGAGCTTCCCCGGCTGTTCGAGCAGCCCTACATCCGCCCGAAGAATCTTCTTTCAGACAAGATAAAGAGCATAAATACGTCCAAGAAATACCTTACCGAACTCGAATCCATCGGGCTTCTCTCCAAGCAGAAAGTCGGCAAGGAATTCCTCTGGTTCAATACGGAGTTGATGGAGATTCTGGGGGATTAGCAAGCATTCGTTGAATATATCCCCTTGGAGAAGTCCAAAGGCAGGTATTCCGGATGGACTTTGAGTATTTCAACGATTTTCTCCCTACTTTTTGCATGTTTTGCTGCGGTTTTCGCTACTGATGTTATCTGATAAAATGCGTAGACACCCAGTCCTCTTCGCCTCTTCCGGGTATATTGGATAGTGTACATCGCTATGCAATTTACCACTTTCCCTCCATATCCGCAATCTGAAGGTCGCTTCGCCCCGGCGTGGCCGGGCCGGAAGGCGGTCGATAAACACAGTTATTTTACAATAAAATTCGAGAGACCTTATGCGAGTTTGTCGCTGGAGAGGAACTCGAACAGGCCGGTGAAAAGGATCCCGTTATTGTCCCTATAGGGCATAATGTCATCCTTG
>CAJOLS010000050.1 GCA_905235535.1 uncultured Bacteroidales bacterium | reverse complement strand
CACCCATAGGAACCCCTATGGCCAAAAATTTTCAAGAAAAATTTCCACAAAAATAAACTATAAATAAAAATATCAATCATTTCAAAACAGACTCTAAAATCTCTTTTCCAGTTCATCGGCTCCTATGATGGAAATAATCCGTTTCCCGGCCGATGTAAATTCGGGGTTCTCGCTCTGAAGGAGGGCGTCCACCAGCCGCTGGGCTTCCAGAGGGGAAGTGATGCAGCTGGCGCTGCAGGCACCCAGGAAGGCGAATTTCTGCGCCAGGCTCTGCTCCATTACGCCCGGCAGCGCGCCATGTTCGTCCTTCAGGATGAGGAGGACATCGGCCAGGAGGCCTTCTACCTTGCCCTGCTCTGCGCTGTAGCCTTCCGGAACGCCGCTCACCACCACGGTGTCGTTGCCGAAGGGGACCATGTCGAAGCCCAGGCTTTTCAGGAGTTCTGCATGTTCTGCAATGAGCAGGCATCCTTCCACGCCAACGGGTACCTGAACGGGGAACAGGGCGGCCTGCGACACATGTGCATTGGCGGTAAGGGCTTTGAGGAAGCGGTCGTGGAGAAGACGCTCCTGTGCACGGCGGATGTTCACGGCCATAACGCCCCCGGCGCTTTGCGTGAGGATGTATTTCCCCTGCACAATCAGAATCTGATGCGCGGGCAGGGTGCGGTCTTCGAAGAGCGCACCGTAGTTCTGGCTCTTGTCCACGTGGGACGAGTAGTCTGTTTTCCTGGGCTCTGCATACGGGCCCAGGTCCTCGAAGGGATTGAAATCCAGATCTACCCCGGCGGAGGGAATGCTGGAGGGCCGATATTCCTCGAAGCGGGTGCCGATGACGGGCATCTCGCGGGCTTCGGGGTTGTCAAACTCTATGGAACCGGCCACACCCACCTTGCCCAGGGCTTCCTTCACGGCGGCAAAAACCGTCTGGAAGAGAATCTGGTCTTCCTCGAACTTGATTTCCGCCTTGGTGGGATGGATGTTTACGTCCACGGTGGAAGGGTCCACGTCCAGATAAATGAAATAGGACGGGGTGCAGCCTTCCGGAATCAGGTTTTCGTAGGCCTTCATCACGGCCTTGTGCAGCAGCGGGCTGCGGAAATAGCGGCCGTTCACAAAGAAAAACTGGTTGCCCAGGGTTTTGCGGGCACTTTCGGGTTTGCCGATATAGCCTTGCAGGTTGGCAAGGGTGGTGCCGGCCTCTATGTCCACGATGTCTCCCACCACCGCCGGGCCCAGGAGGTCCTGGATGCGGAATTTGTGACTGGGGGCGGGTTTTACCACGTGAATGTCTTTGCCATTGTGGGTGAGGGTGAAAGCAATGTCCGGCCGGGTGAGGGCCACGCGCTGGAACTCTTCCACAATGTGCCTCAACTCCACATTGTCGCTCTTGAGGAATTTGCGGCGGGCGGGGATGTTGTAGAACAGGTTTCGCACCGCGATGTTGGTGCCCACGGGGCAGGAGACTTCCCGGGTGCCTTTGTTTTCCGAAGCCGCCATGCTCACCTCCACGCCCAGCTCTTCACCGGCCTGCCGGGTGCGCAGCGTCACTTCCGCCACGGCCACGATGGAAGCCAGCGCCTCTCCGCGGAAACCAAAGGTGAGGATGTGGTGAAGGTCTTCGGCCGATGCCAGCTTGGAGGTGGCATGCCGCTCAAAGCAAAGGACGGCGTCATCCGGCGACATCCCGCAGCCGTTGTCGATAACCTGGATGAGCGTACGCCCGGCATCGGCCACCACCACTTTGATGTCCGTTGCGCCGGCGTCCACCGCATTCTCCATGAGCTCCTTTACCACCGAAGCGGGTCTCTGGACCACTTCCCCGGCAGCAATCATGTCTGCGATATTCTTCGGTAATATCCTTAATTCCATATCTTTCTTTTCAGGTCCTGCCACAGGTTTCAGAGGGTACAGGACCTTCCAATTATTTAGAGTCTGTTTTGAAATGATTGATATTTTTATTTATAGTTTATTTTTGTGGAAATTTTTGAGGAAAATTTACCAAAAAGAAACATAAAGAATTTATTGAATCATTTCAAAACAGACTCTTACAGCATTTCAAAGAATTTGGCCATGTAGATGAGGACCACCACTATCAGCACCAGGGTTACGATGGTGATGATGGTGTGGGCGGTACTCATGGAGCTGCGGGTTTTCTGGTAGTTTCCGTTACGGAAAGCGCCCCGCAGGCTGCTGCCGGGCACATACTCTCCGCTTTGGCGGGCCTTTTCGTCGGTGCCGTCCACCTCCCCGAACAGCTGGCGCCGCTTTTCCTCCTCAGGGTCGTAATAGCGGGGCTTGTAGTTGAAGACGCGGTGCGGCTGGTTGCCGAAAAAACCGAAATTGAACAAACTGGCCATGGCACTTTTTCTTTAACAGGCAAAAGTACCAAAAAAAAGCCTTAATTGCAACGCCGTTCTCAGGTCCTGAGCGCCCGCATGGCGTTCAGGACCGCCAGAACGGTAACTCCCACGTCGGCAAAGACGGCCATCCACATGGTGGCGACGCCCAGCGCGGCCAGTACAAGCACAAGGATTTTTACGCCTATGGCAAAGCCGATGTTCTCTTTGGCGATGCGAAGAGTGCGGCGGGCGATGCGGATGGCGGTGGCAATTTTGGAGGGCTTGTCATCCATGAGCACGACGTCGGCGGCCTCGATGGCGGCGTCGGAACCCAGGGCGCCCATAGCTATGCCCACATCGGCCCGGGTAAGGACGGGGGCGTCATTGATGCCGTCTCCCACGAAGGCCAGTTTGCCTTCTTCCAGCAGCCTTTCCACCTGCGTCACCTTGTCGGCAGGCAGCAGCTGGGCGTGATACTCATCCACTCCAAGGGTGCGCGCAACGGAGGCGGCAACGGCTTCCTGGTCTCCGGTGAGCATCACCGTCCGTCCTATTCCGGCGGCCTTGAGGGCGCGGATGCCTTTGGCCGAATCGGCCTTGATGCGGTCGCTTATCACAATGTGTCCTAAGTATTCGCCGTCCATGGCCACGTGGATGATGGTTCCTTCCTGCTCGCAGGGATGCCAGGCGGCCCCTTCGGCCTCCATGAGCTTGCTGTTGCCCACGGCTACGCGCTTTCCGTTTACCTGCGCCACAACTCCGTGACCCGCCGTTTCTTTTATTCCCTCCACGGCGCAGCTGTCCTGCTCCTCGGGATAGGCGTTCCTCAGAGCCATGGCAATGGGGTGGGTGGAATGGCGTTCCACGTGGGCCGCCAGATGCAGCAGTTCCTTCTGGTCCAGCACCTCCGGATGCACGGCCGTTACCTCAAACACGCCTTCGGTAAGGGTGCCGGTCTTGTCAAAGACCACGGTCTTCACCTGGGAAAGGGTATCCACCAGGTTGGAGCCTTTGATGAGGATTCCCTTGCGGGAAGCGCCTCCCAGGCCGCCGAAGAAAGTGAGCGGCACGGAGATAACCAGGGCGCAGGGGCAGGAGACCACCAGGAACATGAGGCCGCGGTAAATCCAGGTGGTCCATTCGCCGGTGACAAGGCCGGGGATGACGGCCACCAGCACGGCCAGAACCACTACAATGGGCGTATAGACGCGGGCGAATTGGGTAATGAAACTCTCGCTCCGGGATTTGGCCGATGCGGCATTCTCCACCAGGTCCAGAATTTTGGCGGCGGTGGATTCGCCGAAGGCCTTGGTGGTGCGCACGCGCAGCACACCGCTCAGGTTCACGCAACCGGAAAGGATTTCGTCGCCCTCGCAGATGCTGCGGGGAACGCTTTCTCCGGTGAGGGCCATGGTGTCCAGGCTGGAATGCCCTTCCAGCACCACGCCGTCCATCGGCACTTTTTCGCCGGGCTGTATCAGGATGGTTTCCCCTACGGCCACTTCCTCAGGCTTTACCGTTTCCCACCTGCCACCCCGCTCTACGCGGGCGCTGTCCGGACGGATGTCCATCAGATGGGAAATGCTCCTACGGCTGCGCCCTTCGGCCATTTCCTCAAAGAGTTCTCCCACCTGGAAGAACAGCATCACAAACACTGCCTCCGGGAACTGAGTTTCCGCGCCCGGCATAAAGCCTATGCCCAGGGCGCCCAACGTGGCAATGCTCATGAGGAAGTCTTCACTCAGGGCCTCGCCGTGAAACAGCCCTTCGGCCGCTTCCTTCAGCGTGTCCCAACCTACCATCAGATAGGGCACCAGGAACAGCAGCAGATACTGCCAGGTGGTCCAGCCGGTCTTTTTTTCTACCATGACGGCCACCACCAGAAGGACGGCGGCGGCTACGATTTTGAACAATCGGCCCTTGCCCTCTTCCTCCTCTTCGTGATGATGGTGGTGTTCATGTTCATGCTCATGCCCGTGGCATTCGCATTCGTGCTGATGTTTATGCTCGTGATGTTCCATAGTCTGTACCTTTAACGGGGGCAAAGGTACAGACCTTTCCGTGCAACCGGGTTGCAAACCTTACTTCCGGGCCAGACGGAGGGTGCCTACGGCCAGGAGCGCCTGGGCCGTCACGTAGGTGGTCATTATGACGAATCCCTGCAGGGCAAAGTCGAGGGTGCCGAAGTTCCCGGCGGCAATGAGGCAGTCGGAGAAGGCAAAAAGGAGGGAGCCCACGAAAAGAAAGGCCCAGGTTCCCTTGTTCCTACACCGGACCAGCCCACAGAAGGTACTGAATACCAGCATCATAAGAACAAAACCATAGACGGCCATCGGTGGCAGCAACTCTCCGCTTACCCTCAGCAGTCTCACCAGGCCGAAGACAGAGCCAGCCACTACCAGAAGGCCCGTCAGCCAGCCCGCCCAGGGCATTTTCTTCCAGGACTCGCCGCCGAAAATACCCATATAGCACAGGTGGCCGATGAGGAAGGCGCCGATGCCTCCGGAAAACAGGGGGAAGTCATTGCTCAGAAGCAGGGTGTCACCGGCAAAGCCGAAGAGCTCTGCGCTTACCAGCAGTGCCAGTTTGCGCCCGTCCAACCGGTGGTTAAGGGCATATACCAGCACACTGGCGGCCAGAAGCGGCATCAGGGCCGGTTTTACGGCCGATGCCAGGGCATCGTTTCCCAGATACTGCCCGGCCCAGTTGAGCAGGGTGGCAATGACGAAAAACAGGACAGGAAGGTTCCTTCTCATAAGGTTATTGCATAAAATGTAGATAGACAGCTTCCACGGCCGTAACGGCGGCCGTTTCCGTACGCAGGCGGGAGGCTCCCAGATGGACGGGAATGTATCCGCTGTCCAGCGCCAAGGATGCCTCTTGCGGGGAAAAATCCCCTTCCGGGCCGATGAGGACGGTTATCTCCCGGGCACCGGATGCCTCCAGAACCTGCCGGATGCTTTGCCGGGGGTGGGTTTCGTCCTCGAAGCAGTAGGCGATGAGCTTCAGAGATGCCCGGTCGGAGCCGGGCATGACGAGGAAGTCCTTCACGCTCACGGGCTCCGAAATCTCCGGAATACGGGCCTTGAGGGACTGCTTGGTGGCCGAAAGGGCTATGCGAAGGGCGCGCTCCGTCTTGTACACCTTTCGCTCCGAACGCTCTCCTATCAGCGGCACAATGCAGTCCACGCCCAGTTCCGTGGCCTTTTCCACAAACCATTCAAAGCGGTCGTTGTTCTTGGTGGGGCAGCAGCCCATGGTAAGACGGTAGGGATGGGCTCCCCAATGGGCCTGCTGCGAAAGAATCTCCGCCTCGGCCCCCTTGGGACTGTCCTGCGTGAGGCGGCAGTGGTACAGCGTTCCCCGCCCGTCAATCACGTCCACCTCGTCTCCGGCCCTGTGCCGCAGCACGCGCACGCAGTGGCCGCTTTCCTCGGCGTCCAGGCGGCAGTACCGGCCGCTCACCTCGTATGCATAGAACAGTTCCACCTTTATTCGTTTCGTTTACACAGACGTTCCGTCCTGCTCTTTCGGCGTATCGGCGCATCCGCCAAGCAGAAGCACCCCCGGCACCACCATCCAGCTATTCTTGAAGTATTTCATGGTATATTTCAAAACAGACTCTCAGTTTATCTGTGTAAAGATAAGGATTATTTATGTATCAACACGGGCCAGGGTGGCAATGGAGATGCGCACAGACGAACCCACCACATCGCGAAGAGCACGCTGGCAGGCAGCAAGAGTAGCACCCGTGGTAAAGGTATCGTCCACCAAAAGGATATGCCGGGCCTCAACAGTCCCACAAACTTGAAAGACAGAGCAGACGTTATTTAGCCGCTCTTCGGCAGACAGGGAGGTCTGACTACGGGTTCGCCGGACACGGCGCAGGACATCCGTGCGCAGGGACGCCCCCAGTTCCCGGGCCAGTTCCCCGGCAATGACGGCCGCCTGATTATATCCACGGCGCCACCTTCGAAGCCAGTAAAGCGGCACAGGAATAACCACATCGACATCGGCCCAATGAGGCTGTACGGCCATATACCTTCCCAACCGGGCCGAAAAAAAACGACCGGCAGGAATGTTGCGATGATACTTCAACTCCTGTGGGATGACTTTGAAAGGGTTTTCGTGATGATAATACATTAGAGAAGCGGCATAGGCATACTCCAAGGGCTCACCCTCCCGGCGCAGGCGCTCCAACACAGCATTGAACTCGTCGGCCATAGGATTGTGCGCACTCTCCCATGTGTAGGTGAGGGGCACATCGGCCTCACACCAGATGCAAAGGTGCTTCTCTTCCGCACCCAAAGGGTTTCCACACACCAGGCAGGTGCGCGGCATGGCCAAATCGGCCAGGGCCCTCCCGAAAAAAAGGACTAGTCTCCGTAGGGGTTCTGCTCTTTCCATTCGCGGAGTTCGTCTCCGTGCGCGGCGACACAGTGATTGTAGATGTTTTCCTTGCGCTCCGCTTCCAATGCATTCCACCAGGCGGTGCATGCGGGATAGCAAGCCTTGGATTCGTCCGTTTCACCGGCCTTGGCCAGTCCTTTGCGGGCAATGCGTTCCTTCTCGCCTACAGGCAGGGAGGACCACCAGATTTCAAGATCTACGTTCTCCATAATGTTATCTCCTTTTCACAAAAAAAATTATTTTTTCTTGCCGCCGTAGATGTCGTCCATGGAAATGGCGCTCCACTGGGGCAGGGACTCGTTGTCCACCAGGGCGTCCACGGAGCGTTTGTGCCCCAGGATCACATTCTCCTGAAGGAACTGTTTTTCCAGCTCCCACAGTACGGAATGATAGGCGGCAACGTCATGGGTACGGTCCTGGAAGCGGTAGATGCAGCAGGGATAGCCTTTCTTCCGGAACTGCCCAGCCAAGTAGTCACTGCCCCAGATTCCACGGCCGAAGGCCGCCACTTTCTTATACGCCACAGCCTTGTCCTCCGTTCCATGCATCAGCAGCACCGGGCAGGGGGCCGATTCAAACTTGGGTGCACCCTCGGTGCTGATGATGGCACCGGCAAAGGACATGGCGCCTTTGAACTGAAAGCCTTCCGGCAGGCCCTGGGCTGTTCCGTTGGCAATTTCCCGGATGGAAGCCAGGGTAATGATGGCGCCGGCCGAACTGCCCGCCACCACCAGGTTGGACGGGTCAATACCCAGTTTGTCCTGGTTTTCGCACAGGTAGAAGACGGCCGAGAAAAGGTCTTCCACGCCTATCTGCTGCGAATACTCAAACTGGTCGGAGGCCTTGAAGGCACCGCCGAGGCCTCTCCCCACCTTGTATCCTTTCATTCCCAGGCGGTAATCGAAAGTGACCACCGTGTACCCCTCCCGGTTCAGATGGTCTATCCAGCCTTTGAGAAAGCCGTCACTGCGGGAGCCCGTGATGAAGCCGCCGCCGAACACGTGGAGGATGGTGGGCTTGGCAATACCCTGGAAGGTGGTTTCCGAACCCTCGGCCGGGCGGAAGATATCCAGGTACAGTTTGCAGGTGTCCCGTTGGGCAAAGAAATACGTCTCCTGCGCATGGACGGTGCAGAAAGAAAAGGCCAGCAGAAGGGTGAGCAACAAATGTTTCATCAGTTAGCAGTACATGCCGCCGTTCACGGCGATAACCTGGCCGGAAACATAGGAAGAAAGGTCGGAACCCAGATAGAGGGCCGTATTGGCAATCTCCTCCACGGTGGCGCCGCGTTTGAGGGGGATGAGCTTGATGAACTCGTCCTTCACGGCCTGGGGAAGCACCTCGGTCATTTCGGTTATCACATAACCGGGGGCGATGGCATTGGCACGGATGCCGCGCGGACCCATCTCCTTGGCCACGGATTTGGCCATGGCAATGAGACCGGCCTTGGAGGCGGAATAGTTCACCTGGCCGGGATTGCCGGTCTGTCCGGCGATGGAGGCCATGTTGATGATACTGCCGCTCTTCTGCCGGGCCATGACGGACACCACGGCATGCAGGAAGTTGAAGGCCGATTTCATGTTCACCGCAATGACGGCGTCCCACTGTTGTTCGCTCATGCGCATCACCAGGCCGTCCTTGGTGATGCCGGCGTTGTTCACCAGGATATCGATGCGGCCGAATTCTTTCTCAATCTCGGCCACAACAGTCTGCGTTTCTTCAAAATTGGCGGCGTTGGAGGCATAGGCCTTCACCTTGTGCCCAAAGGCGGCAATCTGGGCCACCGTCTGCTCGGCCGCCTCGTTGATAACCAGGTCCGTGAAGGCGACATCGGCCCCTTCAGAGGCGAACTTGAGGGCGATGGCCTTGCCTATTCCGCGTGCTGCGCCCGTAATGAGCGCTACTTTTCCGTCTAAAAGTCCCATTAGTGTTTCTTTTGAATTTTTGCAACGATGGTTATAAGCAGGGAACCCAGGACGCCGGCGGTGAGGGAACCCAGCAGGATGGCAATCTTGCCTGCATCCCTCAGGTGCTGCGTCACGGCCGGATCAATCCCCGGACCGGCGAAGGAGAGGGTGTCCACGAAGATGCTCATGGTAAAGCCGATACCGCCCAGGCAGGCCACGGCAAACAGCATGGGCCAGGTGGCCCGGGAAGGCATGGCGCCCACCTTGAACTTGATGGCCAGCCAGGACGCAAGGGTAATGCCCAGCGGTTTGCCCAGCACCAGGCCCAGGAAAACACCCAGGCCCACGCTGCCCAGCACAGGATCTATGGCCTTGAAGATGTTGAAATAGGACGGGTCCGTAATTTCCACACCGGCATTGGCCAGGGCGAAGATGGGCATGATGACAAAGTTTACGATGGGGTTGAGCTTATGTTCCAGCCGATAGGACGGCGGGATGGTCTTCTTGGTGAGGCTGCTCAGGCGGCGCAGGTAATAACGCTCGGGGCCGTTGGGGAAATCCTCGGCGGTTTGTACCTGCTCGGCCTCCATCAGGCCGTCGTACAGGATTTTGACACGGCGGTGGAACTTGGCCTGGTTGTAGCGGGCGTCCATGGGAATGAGCATGGCAATGACCACGCCCGTCATGGTGGCGTGGATGCCGCTGTAGTAGAACAGGAACCAAACGATGATGGCCGGAACCATGTAATAGCCTATGCGTTTCTCTCCCAGTTTCTTCATCAGGGCCACGAACATAATCACCACTACGGCCACAGCAAGCAGGGGCAGGTTGATGTTTCCGCCGTAGAACAGGGCCACCACCAGGATGGCGATGAGGTCATCGGCAATGGCCAGTGCCGTGAGGAACACCTTGAGCGAAACGGGAACGCGGTCTCCCAGGATGGAGAGGATACCCACTGCAAAGGCAATGTCCGTAGCGGTAGGGATTCCCCAGCCGGAAGAGGCCTCGGTACCATGGTTCACCAGGGTGAAGATGACGGCGGGCATCACCACCCCGCCAAAGGCGGCGATGACGGGCAGGATGGCCTTCTTGAAGGAAGAAAGCTCCCCGCGCACCACTTCCCGCTTGATTTCCAGGCCCACCGTGAAGAAGAAAATCACCATGAGGATGTCGTTGATGAATTTCTCCATGGTCATGTCCCGGGGCAGGAACCAGTCTATGAACCCGTCCGGCGAGGCAATGTGGATGGTGAGCTCCGTGTGCAGGAAGTTGTGATAGATTTCCTTGGTAAAGGGGAGGTTGGCCAGTAACATAGCCAGGGCCACGCAGGCCAGCAGAATCACACCGTTGGCCCAGGGCTGCTTTCTGAAACTGTCTTGTGAAATCTTGAAGTTGTGAACTTCTTTGTTCCACCAGTAAATGGGAATGAGTGCCATTATTCTCCGTAAATGTACTTATGTTGTTCAGGGGTGAGGGTGTCAATTTCCACACCCCAATCTTTCAGTTTGCGACGGGCTACGGCCTGGTCCACTTCCGCGGGCACATTGTTCAGCTTTTGGGTGAGCTTGCCCCGGTTGTTCACCAGGAACTGGGCGCTGAGGGCCTGGATGGCGAAGGACATGTCCATAATCTCGGCCGGGTGTCCGTCTCCGGCGGCCAGGTTCACCAGGCGGCCTTCTGCTATGATATAGATGGTTTTTCCGTTTTTCAGGGTATAGGCCTCGATATTGTGCCGGGCGGGCCGATGGATCACGCTCATAGCCTTGAGTTTGGCGACGGCCACCTCCACGTCAAAGTGCCCGGCGTTGCAGCAGACGGCACCGTCCTTCATGCATAGGAAATCCTCCGGGCCTATGACATCCTCGCAGCCCGTCACGGTGACAAAGATGTCTCCCAGGGCAGCGGCCTGCCGCATGGGCATCACCTTGAAGCCGTCCATCACGGCCTCCATGGCCTTCACGGGGTCCACCTCGGTTACGATAACCTCGGCCCCCAGGCCCTTGGCACGCATGGAAACGCCCTTGCCGCACCAGCCATATCCGGCCACCACCACATTCTTGCCGGCCACAATGAGATTGGTGGTGCGGTTGATGCCGTCCCACACGCTCTGGCCCGTGCCATAGCGGTTGTCAAAAAGGTGCTTGCAGTCTGCGTCGTTCACCAGCATCATGGGGAAGGAGAGCTTGCCGGCGGCGTCCATGGCCTTCAGGCGCAGGATGCCGGTGGTGGTTTCCTCGCAGCCGCCAATCACATTGGGAAGCAGCTGGGGATACTCGTTGTGCAGGGTGGTTACCAGGTCTCCTCCGTCGTCAATAATGATGTTGGGGCCTGCCTCCAGCACTTTTCTGATGTTGTCAAAATACTCTTTCTCGTTGCAGCCGTGGACGGCGAAGACATTCAGGCCCTGGTGTACCAGCGCGGCAGCCACATCATCCTGGGTGCTCAGGGGGTTGGAACCGGTGATGTACATATCGGCCCCGCCGGTGGCCATTACCTCGCAAAGGTGGGCCGTCTTGGCCTCCAGGTGCACGCTCAGGGCCACCTTGATCCCTTTGAACGGCTGCGACTTCTCAAAATCTTTCTGGATGCCTTCCAGAAGGGGCATGTGGGAGCGCACCCAGCTCAGTTTGAGCTCTCCGCTTTCCCACAGTTGGATATCCTTGATGTGACTTGCCATTTTCGCTTTTATAATGAAAAAGCAAAGGTACAAATTATTTGTGGCTTTTCCACACCGCCTATGCCAACAGAGATTGCTCCGGACAGCTCGTACACGAAAAATACGCAGACCTACTTCTTGGCAAACACATTTATTATGACTATATTTGAGGAAACTAAAAGTGAAAAACATGTTTGCAAAGGAAGTGTATGTAAGCCGTCGTGCCGCCCTGCTGGCCAAAATGCGTGATGCCGGAGAAAGCGGTCTCATCCTGTTTGTAGGAAATGCAGAGGCCCCGGCCCAATTTAAGGACAATTGCTATAAATGGCGCCAGGACAGCTCCTGGCTGTATTACTGGGGCCTGGACGAACCTCTGATGGCCGCCGTCATGAGCATAGATTCGGGAGAGGAAATCCTCTTTGCCGATGACGTGGAAATTGATGACATCATCTGGATGGGTCCCCAGCCCAGCGTAGAGTCCAAAGCCGCTTCGGTGGGAGTAGGCCGCCATCGGCCCTATGGAGAACTGGCCGGCTGGCTTGGGGAGCGCGTCAAAGGACGTCCGGTCCACTTCCTGCCCCCGTCCCGGTATTACAACACCTTCAAACTACAGCAGCTGGTTCCGGGCGGCAAGCCGTCCGAGGCCCTCATCAAGGCCGTCGTTTCCATGCGCCTTGTCAAGGAACCCATTGAAATCAAGGCCATTGACGATGCCTGCGACCTGGGCGTAGCCATGCACTCCATGGCCCGGAATTCCATTACCATAGGCATTGTAGAACAGGATATCGTGGGCAAGATGGAAGGGCTTGCACTGGCCAAGGGCTGGGGTGTTTCCTTCCCCACCATCCTTACCCAGCACGGCGAAACCCTGCACAACCACGGCCACGACGCCGTCATAGAGCCCGGCAAACTCATGGTCATTGATGCCGGCGTAGAAAGCAACGAGCACTATGCCTCGGATTTTACCCGCACCTATCCCACCAGCGGCCAGTTCACGCAGAAGCAGCGGGAGATTTACCAGATTGTCTATGAGTGCAATGAACTGGCCTTCAGCCTCACCAAACCCGGCATTACGTACCGGGAGGTGCACCTGGCCACGGCCCGCAAGATGCTGGATGGCCTCAGCGCCCTGGGAATCGTGAAAGGAGACCTGGACGAAATGGTGGCAGCGGGCATCGCCGGCCTGTTCCAGCCCCACGGCCTGGGCCACAACATGGGCCTGGACACACACGACATGGAAGACCTGGGAGAGAACCTGGTGGGCTACGACCCGGACCAGACCCGTTCCAAACAGCTGGGCCTGGGTTCCCTTCGGATGGCCCGCCGCCTGCTGCCCGGCCATGTGATTACGGACGAACCCGGCATCTACTTCATCCCCGCCCTCATTGAAAAGTTCAAGAAAGAGGGCCTGGGAGGGAATTTCGTGAACTATGCCAAGCTGGAAAGCTACTACGACTTCGGCGGCATCCGCCTGGAAGACGACGTACTGGTAACGGCCGATGGCGCCCGCCGCCTGGGCCACAGCCGCCTGCCCATTGCCCCCGATGACGTAGAAGCTGCCATGAAGCGGTAGCTTATGGAAACCTTTATCGGCATTCTGGCCCTTATCCTGGGCATTGCAGGCATCATCGGCAGCGTGGCGCCCGCCCTTCCCGGGCCGCCCGTGAGCTGGCTGGGCATGCTGGTCCTGTACATCTGGGGCGGCGGCACCAATGGGGCCGGAGACCCCCTGTCCACAAGGTTCCTGCTCATCTGGCTGGCCATCGTGGCGGTGGTAAGTGTCCTGGATTATTTTGTCCCCGCCTACTTCACCAAAGTCACCGGCGGCAGCAAATGGGGCGGCCGGGGCGCCATGGCGGGCCTTTTCATCGGCCTCATCTATCCGCCCGTCGGCATGATCCTGGGGTCTCTTGCGGGCGCCTTCGCCGGAGAACTCCTATTTGCAGGAAAAGACACCGCGACCTCTTTGAAATCGGCCTTCGGTGCCTTCCTGGGCTTCCTTTTCGGAACCGGCCTCAAGCTCATCTGCTCGGCCGTAATGCTGTTCTATATTGTCATTTACGCATTTTAGAGTCTGTTTTGAAATGATT
>CAJOLS010000049.1 GCA_905235535.1 uncultured Bacteroidales bacterium | reverse complement strand
CCGTTCCCGTTCCGGTCCCCGTATTTGTCCCTTCGCAGAAAGACACCGTCGTCATCAAGGACACCCTGGTGATTGTGCACAATTATCCTGTGCCCGGAATGCCGGTGGCGCCGGTGAAGAAGGAGGCGGAACCCTTCCCGGCCTGGGCCCTCAAGACCAATCTGCTGTTCGTGGCCGCCCTGGCTCCCAACCTGCAAGTGGAGTATCCGCTGGGCTGGAACAACCGCTGGAGCCTGGAGGCGGAAATCATATGCCCCTGGTGGGTGTTCAACCACAACGCGTACGCGGAGCAGCTCCTGAACTTCGGCCTGGAATGCAGGCTTTGGCTGGGAAACCGCAAGTATCATCCCTGGCTGGACGGCTGGCACCTGGGCCTGGGCGGCGGCTTTGGCTATTACGACTTCGAGATCAACAGCCACGGCCACCAGGGCGAGTATGTGAACGGCTTCGTGAACCTGGGCTACCAGCACCGCTGGGGAAGGCGCAAGCAGTGGGGCGTGGATGCCGGCGTGGCCCTGGGCGTCATTTACACCCCCCGTACCCGCCGCTACCTGGGCAGCACCCTGTATCCGGTGAACCACACGGAGGAGTATGACGACCACCTCATGTACCAGGAAAAGGAAGATTTCCTGTTCCCCGGGGCCACCCATATTAACGTGACACTGATGTATTTGTTTGATATCAAGAGGAAAACGAAATGAGCAGGCATAGTGTACTACATATTGTTGGCGCAGTGGCTGCAGGCCTTTGTATCCTCTTCTGTTTCCAGGGATGCCGGCGTCCCTTGTGGGTGGCCGGTTCCGAGTACCATTCGGCCGTCCTCATTACAGACTGGCGGCAGTACGACAGCTCCGACCCGGACGGCATGACGGCCTGGTTCTACCCCGTGGACGGCTCTACCCGCGCCTACCGATATACGGACGCCAATGTGCGCCGCCTGGAATTCTACCTTCCCACCGGAAACTACCAGGGCGTGGTGATAGACTATTCCCCCGACGAGTTTGGCAGGCAGGAATTCGTGGGCATGGATTACGCCGAAACGGCCTTGGCCAGGGCCACCCCGGCCAGTTATCAGCCCACGGAACCCGCCCAGCTGTACGGACCGGAATGCTACTCCCGGTCCCTGGGTCCGGTGAACGAAACCACCGGCCTGTACCCGGTGAGCAACCAGCCGGAAACCATGGCGCTGGACACTTTGCAGAACCTGTCTGTGTTCACGGGAGAATTCGGGGATTACATTCCCTACAAAGTGAGGGACACCTATCAGGATTCCTTTGAGGAGAAGTACTTCTATTCCTTCCCGCTTTGCCCCATCTGGAAGATGCGCATAAGGGTCTACATCAAGGGCCTGGATTACCTGTGGGCAACGGAAGGCTCGCTGGCGGGCATGTCCGACGGCCGCTTCCTGGCCATGAACCACACCACGGAGAATCCTTGCCTCCTTAGCATTCCGGACTGGGAAGTGAAGCGGACGGGAGAAAACTTCGGCTACATAGCCGCCACTGTGAATACCTGGGGCCTTCCCAATGCGTACTGCCCGGTTCACATTGTGCCTGCCGGGGAAGAGTCCAAGGCCGAAGGCGGGGACGGGCTGGGGCCCGTTGTGGTGAACTGGGAAGGAAGGACCCCGCTGGCGGCGGAAGACATCCGCCTGAACTTGAAATTCCTCCTGCGGGACCAGGCCACCGTGCTCTACTATCATTACGATGTGGGGGAACGGGTATATTCCTACGACGGAGAACTGGTTTTCAGGGTGGACATCGGCCCCGACAACCCTTCCATCCCGGACCTTCCGTATGTGGATGCCAAGGATTCGGCCGGCTTTGACGCCACCGTATCTCCCTGGGAGGACGGAGGCTCGGCGGACATAACATTCTAACATTTCTTAACACCATATTTACACAAGCTTATGAACAAAAAAATCTTGACCTTTGCGGCCCTCGCCGCAGTTCTGGGTGCCTGTTCCAAGAATGTGGAGCAGGAGGTTGTTCAGCAGGAGACCCCTGCCCAGCAGGAGACCGCCATCGGCTTTGGTGCCTACACCAGCCGCGGCGTCACCAAGGCCGGAGAGGTGGGTACGCTGGATGATACCGTGTTGAAGCGCGAAAATGTTGGTTTCGGCGTCTTCGGATACTACACCAACGGAGAGCTCTACAGCGAGACTTCCCGCCCGGACTTTATGTACAACGCCAAAATCTGGCATGACGGTACCAACTGGACTTACAGCCCCATCAAGTACTGGCCCAACGAGTTTGGCTCCAACGCCATCTCCGAGGAAGTGGACCGCGTGACCTTCTTCGCTTACGCCCCCTGGGTGAAAGTGACTCCTTCCACCGGCCTTCCCCTGGATGCCGCCGATGAAAAGACCGGCATCACCGGCATCAGCCGCAATACGGCCACCGGAGACCCTCTGGTGAAGTATGTGGTCAATTATGAACCCGGTGCAGGTGTTGACCTTTGCTGGGGTGTCGCTCTCAACGATTTCAAAGACAACGTGAGCGACATGGAGCTCAACAACATCTCCAAGGACGACCCTTACCTGAATGTGGCCAAGCCCACCACCAATTCCCGGATCAGTTTCAACTTCAAGCACGCCCTTTCCCAGCTGAACGTGAAGATTGACACGGACGTGGACGACGCTTCCCATGGCCATGGTGAGAGCCTCAATGAATTTACCCGCATTTATGTGCGCAGCATCACCTTCGAGGGCTTCACCACCTCCGGTGCCCTGAACCTGAATGCCAGCGCAACGGACGGCCCCAAGTGGTACGACCTTTCCGGCAATGCCCGCCTGGCCGTGAGCCCTGTGACCATTTACGATGGCCGCCGCGACGGCAAGGAAGGCCGACAGAATGCAGTAGCTTCCAACGAACTGCCCAAGGACCTGAATCCCACCATTATCCAGAGCGGTGAGTTTGCCACCACCCCGGCGCCTGACAAGATCAATTATGACACCCTGGATGACACCAATGCCGGCGAAGGTGTTACCAATGTTCCCAAGAACCTCTTTAACAACACCAACCCCGATGCCCCCATCATGGTAATCCCCAACAAGGAGGAGTCCCTGAAGATTTCCATCGTCTATGACGTGGAAACGGCCGACGCCACCCTGCCCGGTTACCTCTCTGACGGCAAGACGCACGGCTCTTCCATCGAGAACGCCATTTCCCAGGAACTGTCCATAGAACCGATGGAGGCCGGCAAGAAATATGTCATCAACCTGCACCTGGGCGTCACTTCCGCCAAGTTTGATGCGACAGTCACTCCTTGGGATGACACTACGTATCCGGACCAGCATATGGACCTCCCTTTCAACAGTGATGTCTATCAGGCCGGCGGCGACATTGATTACGGAACGGTGTCCGCTGGTGCTAATACCATCTCCATTGCTCTCAAGGGTATTGCCGAAGGCACCGTCCTCGACATTGACGAAGCCAACAGCAGCTTCGGCGCTTATACCAAGGACGAGGTCCTCAGCGGTGCTATTACCTTTGATCCTGCAACGGTGGGTGAGGATGGCAAAGCAACCGTGACCATTCCCGTAGCCGCCCGCTCTGCCGGTCATGTGGATCCCAACGATGTTGTGATTGCCCTTTCCGACGGCACCAAGGTGAACTTCACCCAGGAAGGCGCCGAAATGCCCAGCTTTGGCGACATCGAGAGCACTTCTTCCAACGATATCTTCAACTGGAGGGAGAATATCTCCGGCCAGGGCACTACGGTTTCCTTCGAGCTCACCGGCATCAAGGTGGGTATGCCTATCCGCGTGAAAACTCCTTTTGGCGAGGGTGTAACGGACTGCACGGTGGTCACTACCGGCGATGACGGAAAGGTTGGAACAGACGGAAAGGCAACTGTGAAGGTGACGGTGGCTCCCAATATCTATACTACCATCACCCGTCCTGTCGTTGTTGAGTTGGAAAGACTGAACGGTTCGAATGAAGTGAAGCAGACCTTCACAATGAACTTCACCCAGGACCCCAGAAGAGACTAGAAACCCAAAAACATGACGCAGAAATTCTCCCTGGCTGTCCTGGCGGTTTTAGGACTTCTTCTGCCCCTGTCCTGCAACAAGCAGGGCGGGGAGCCGGAAGCCAGCCCCATTGTGTTCACCGCTTTCGTGGAAAGCCCTTCCATGGAGGCCACCAAGGCGGATGGCTCGGTATCTTCCCAGTCAGACCTGGTGAAGGCGGGGTTTGGCGTGTTTGCCTGTTATACCCGGGACCACAGGTACAGCGAGAGCAGCGTCATGCCGGATTTCATGTACAATGAACACCTGTACTGGGACTCCACCCACGCCGTATGGGACTATCAGCCCCTCAAATACTGGCCCGGTGGGGAAGGGGAGGCCGATAGCGTAACGGGAAACATTCCCCATTACATCAGCTTCTTTGCCTATTCCCCTTACAGTGACGGAGACAGCAGCACCCCGTCTGTCAAGCCGGCGGGGTACTGCATCCCCTCCTTCATCCGTTCCTACGAACAGGACAATCCCTGGATTCTGTACCGCCTTCATCCGGACGTGAGCAAGCAGGTAGATCTGCTGTATGCCGTTCCCCTGTTGGACCAGACCAAGAGTGAAAACGTTTCCACAAGGCTTCCTTTCCAGTTCCGGCACGCCCTGGGCTGCATAGGGGACAACGTGGGTGTTACAGTGGGAAGCACCTTGGCCGCATCCCTGAAGGAAATGGTGGACAGCGGAACCCCCACCTGGGTGGAATACTATCTCACCGGCCTTTCCATAAGGTACACCCTCACGGAGAAAGGACGGCTCACGCTCTGGAGCCAGGGCACTCCCAACTGGAGCGCCGTGGTAAGCGAGGATTTTGTCACAACCCGCGATGTTCAGGTGGCATCCGGCCAGTCTCTCCTGTACCGTTACGACGGCGCGGCAGAAGACGCCACCCCCTTCCATGCCGAAGGAAAAGGCGTTTTCTACATTCCGCTCCAGGCGGGCGGACAGGCGCAGAAGGCCGAAATCACCCTTTCCCTCCTGACGAAGGACAGCACCGGCGCAGAGTCGGCGGTAACCAAAACCACCACCTACACCCTTACGCCGGAGCGCTATGCCGAGGGGAAGGATATCGCCCTCAACATCGTTCTCTCTAACATATAATTCCCAATTATATTTCTATGTTCAACAAAAAAACCATCTTTCTTGCCACCGCGGGCATGCTCGCGCTGGCAGCGTGTTCCAAGACGGGCAACCTTCCCGACGAACCCAATGTTCAGCCGGCGGAGGAAGTCAGCTTTGGGGCATATCTGAGCCGTGGCACCACCAAGGCGGGTTTGGCCGGGACGGAGCTTACCACTTCCGGCGGAACCGACAACCTCCAGACGGAGGGCTTTGGTGTGTTCGGCTACTACACCGATGGCGAGTTGTACACAGATTCGGCCCAGCCGAATTTCATGTACAACCAGAAGGTGACGTTCGCAGACCCTCTCTGGACTTACTCTCCGGTCAAGTATTGGCCCAATGAGTTTGGCACCCAGGCTTCTGCCGACGAGGTGGACCGGCTCACCTTCTTCGCCTATGCTCCCTGGGTGGACGTGGCCGCCGCTTCCGGCAGCCTCAAGAGCACCGTTTACCTCGACGAGGCGGAACGAACCACCGGCATTACCGGTCTCTCCAGGGCCACGGCCGCCGGAGACCCTCTGGTAAAGTATGTGGCCTCCTTCAACCCCACCCAATCCGTAGACCTCTGCTGGGGGGTGGCCAAAGAGGCGTTTACAGCTTCTGTCACCACTGAGTTTGCCAACGAAATTGCAGTGGGTTATCCCTATGTTGATGTGGCCAAGCCCCTGACAGGCAGCAAAATCAATTTTGATTTCAAGCACGCCCTGTCATCCCTGAATGTTCAGATAGACACCGACGTGGATGTGGCCAGCCACAACGACAGCGAACTGGAATCCAACACCAAGATTTATGTTCGCAGCGTCACCTTCGAAGGTTTCTCCATGAAGGGCGCCCTCAACCTGAACAGCAACGCAACCACCGGTCCCAACTGGATGGACATTGCCGGCGTCGAACGCCTGTCTTCCACCCCCGTGACGGTCTATGACGGCCGCCGCAACGGCAAGGAAGGCGTGGCCAATGCCGCCGATGCCAACGAAAAGCCCCAGGGACTCAATGAGGTGCTCATTCAGGACGAGCCCTACGACGGTACACCCAAAGCAGGTGTGTTGAACACGCCGGTGAACCTGTTCAGCGGCGCGGAACTCACCTCTCCCATCTTTGTCATTCCCAATGGCGAAACCCTCAAGGTGACCATTGTTTACGATGTGGAAACCAAGGACCCCAAGCTTTCCACCTTCCTTTCCGACGGCGTTACGCTGGGCAGCACGGTGGAGAACACCATTACCAAGACCATCAAGACCACGTCTGACGAAGCCTTTGTGATGGAGTGCGGCAAGCGCTATGTCATCCGCCTGCACCTGGGCCTGACTTCCGTGAAGTTCGACGCCAATGTGGCGCCTTGGGAAACGGGTGCCGAGGAAGATATCGACACTCCCGTAAATGCCTCTTAAACTGTGATGCGTATGAAAAAAATCATTTATACCTTTTTGACGATGGGTGCTGTACTGGCCGTTTCCTGCAACAAGGCGGGAAGCGACGACCCGCAGCCCAAGCAGTCCACAGAGTCCGAGGCCGTTACTTTCGGTGCCTATCTGCAGCGTTCCACCACCAAAGCCGGCCTTGCCGGGGAAACGCTCACAACCTCTTCCCTGGGAAGCAGCGGATTCGGCGTGTTTGCCTACTACTCCAACGGAGACCTGTACAGCGGTGCGTCCAAGCCGGACTTCATGTACAATGAGCATGTCTATAATGCCGGCGGACAGTGGTACTACAGCCCGCTCAAGTATTGGCCCAACGAGTTTGGCGCCAGTGCGCAGGCCGACGATGTGGACCGCCTCACCTTCTTTGCCTACGCCCCTTATGTGGAAGTGAACACCTCCACCGGTGTGCTCACCAGTGCGTATGACGATTCCACTCCGGAGAAATCTTCCTCTACAGGTATCATCTCCCTGCCCCGCAACTCGGCCACCGGAGACCCTATTATAAAGTATGTCGCCAGTTTGGATCCTACCAAGACGGTGGACCTTTGCTGGGGTGTGGCTGCCGCGGACTATAACAATTCCGTTACGGACCAGGTTATGAACAACGTTGCCAAGGGTTATCCCTACATTGACGTGGCCAAGCCCACCACGGGCGGCAAGATTAACCTGGATTTCCGCCATGCACTGGCCCAGCTCAACGTGCAGGTGGATGCCGATGTGGACGTGTTGAGCCATAACGACGGAGAACTGGACGACAAGACCAGGATTTATGTCCGCAGCGTCACCTTCGAAGGCTTTGCCATGAAGGGCGCCCTGAACCTGAACAGCAATGCCACGGCCGGCCCCAACTGGCTGGACTACGGCGGAGGCGAAATCCTTAGCCAGGGCACGGTTACCGTTTACGACGGCCGCCGCGACGGCAAGGAAGGCGTAGCCAATGCGGCCGCCGGCGACGAGTCTCCCCTGGGACTCAACCCCGTCCTTATCCAGTCCATGCCTTATGCCGGTTATGATGTCGATGATGTTGCGGTAAATGCCAGTTTCCCTGCCGGTGTTCAGCACACGGCCGTGAACCTCTTCTCCGGAGCAAACGCCACGGACCCCGTGTATGTGATTCCCACCGGTTCCGACCTTTCCATCACCATTGCCTACGATGTGGAAACCAAGGACGAAAACCTGCTGGCTTCCACCCTGTCTGACGGCAAAACCCACGGAAGCACCATTTCCAACGTGATTACCGGAACTTTCCCCTCTTCCTTCACTCTGGAAGCGGGCAAGAACTACAAGGTGAACGTGCACATTGGAATGACTTCCGTCAAGTTTGAAGCCTCCGTCACCGAGTGGGAGGATGATGAGCAGCAGGATGTGAACCTTCCCATCAACGCCTCCGTTACCGTATCGGTGGGCATTGACGGCATTCCTGTAACCCCGGGTGCCGGAACAGGCATCTAATATGAATTATAACAATCTTTTAAAAGAATAATCTATGAAGCAATCCAAACTCAAGGCTTGTACCCTGTTTGCCGGGGCCGCGGCTTTGCTTCTGGGGATGGGTGCCTGCAACAAGGCCGAAACCATTGTCTCCGAGGAGCCCTTGCGCGTGGTGGAGCATGCGACGGTACGGGCCCAGGTGGGCGACAGGGGCACTGCCACCAAGGCTTCCTTGGATGGAGATATGTCCTCCATGACGCTCAATTGGGCTGTGGGAGACAAGATTGTCGTAGTGTCCAATGGCATTGTGAACGGTACCCTTACGTGCAAGAGCCTGTCTGGCACTACCGGAAATTTCGAGGGTGACATCTCCAAATTCACTCCGGACGCCATCAAGCTCTATTTCCTGGGGAACCAGTCTCCCAACGGTGTCAACGCCACTTTCGACCTCTCCCGTCAAGCCGGTACCATGAATGAACTGGTGGGTATGCTCTTCCTAAAGACAGCCAGTGATGTTACTTTTGTAAAGGATGAGGAGGAGTCTGCCTCCGAGGGTTCCGAATCCTGGAAACTATCCGGGACGGTTTCCTTTGACCCCAAGCCCATGATTCCCATTCTGGAAATCCAGAACTTGGACAGGGCCCTGATCAGCTCCGGTCTGGTAGTTCCTGAAGATTCCGATTCAAGTGGCGACTATGATGATGATGAAATGAATGCTGCCCTTCTGGGAATCAAAGCCTCCAATGTAAAAATTGAAGGCCTGCAGAACCAGCTTTGCATAGACCTTCTTAACGGTAAAGTAAGTGCCGGCATGATGCCCAACACCAACCTCATTACCGTAGGTCCTTCCCGTGCCAACGACCGTGCCAACTCCTATTGCCTTGCCATTATTCCCCAGAATGCGGAAGACGTCAAGATGCAGATTTCCTATGTGGGCGCACCTGTTTCTTCCGTTATGGTGACTGGTATTGACTGGGAGATGTTAGACGATGATGGCAATCTCAAAGCCAATCATCTAACCACCAATATGGCAGAAAAGGGCATGTCGGTCGCTTTGTCTTTCAAATACGGCTATAGCGGAAACACCATCGGCGGCGGCGAACGCTCCGACGGCATGAACAGCAAGGGCGGATATGGCGGACAAACCATTGACGGCGCCGACGATGAAGTGTCTTCCAAGAAAGGCTACGGCGGAAATGAAGTGTATTGATGAGGAATAATAATATAAAATTCTAATAAAATGAAAAAATCGTATTTGTTTATTTCTGCGGCCGCCCTTGCAATGCTGGGCGCTTGCAACAAGGAGAGCTCCCCTGTGGAAGTTCCCGAAACGGAGGGTCAGAAGATTACACTGACCGTGGAGGCCGTGCGTGGCGAGGAAGCCACCAAGACCACCACCGAGTATAACGACAACTATGGCTCTATAGAAAGTAAATGGGCGGCTGGTGACTCTATCCATGTCTATTCTACCCGTACCCTTAAGGATTTGGGCACCCTACTTATTGACGGCTCTTCCATCACCAACGAAGGCGGCGGCACCACCGGTGCGTATGCCACTTCCAAGGCCACTTTCTCCGGATCCCTTACTTTGGGAGCTGAAGACGCTATTGACACCGATACTTTCGTATTCATCTATCAGGGCAGCGGAAACAGTGTTGCTGTTGATAAAGATGGTGAAGGCAACTCCCTGGGTACGCTAACTTTCAACGAGGAAGTTATTGAAAACGTTGCCGGCATGGCCAAATTTGACATTGCCCGCGGTACCGGTAAAATCCTTGGCACTGCAGGGAGTTACACTTGCGCCATCAGTTTCAGTAACCTCGTCAGCTTTGGTTATTTCTCTACGGTGGGTATTACCGGTTCAGAAGATATTACTGCCACTTATGTGAAGAATTTCAGCATTGATATTAAGAATGGTACTGTTACTCCTGTGGAAGGAAAGATTACTATTCCTGCCAACAAGGAATTCTATCTTCCCGTTTTCGCCGGTACCGTTAATATCTCTTGCAACAAGGTTTGGACGGACGCTAACACTTATGATGTAGTATCTCAGTCCAAGTCCTTTGCTCCCACCGGTGGTGGTCAGTTCTGGCGCCTGGGCAAGTTGGCCGATGTCCCTTACGGCCCGGTGAAATTCGAAGCCAAGACGGGTGTCAAGTACGACAACATTGCTACTTCCAAATTTGATGTTGCAGATTATTATGCCACTACTAATCCTGATACAGTTGCTTCTTATGTTCGTTTTACGCCCGGTAACCTTCAGTACATGGGCCTGAACACCGACGATAATGGCAATGCCGCCCCTTATTGGCGTCTGGCTCCTACGCAGTACCATTATTTTGGTAATGTGAGCACCAACAAGCCTGCCGCTACCAGTGCTACTTCTGCTGTGTTCACCGGTAACCTGGATCTCTTTGGTTGGGGTGAAGTAGGTGCTGCTAATGGTCAATCTACTACCGGTGTTGAGATTCCTAATGATGGTATTCTTTATTTCCAGCATGCTACGGACAATACCTTGTATCTGGGAGCGAACGACTGGTTGGGAGCATCCCAGGTAGCTGCTAATGATACACTGCCTTATGCCCGCAACTGGGCCAATCGTTTCAATACAGGTGGTTTGACTAAGACTGGTACTGCAGACAAGCTCTACATTGATTGGGCAGAGTCAAAGGAGTATGTAAGTGCAACAGGTAGATATAAGGTTTTGTCTTCTAAAGAGTGGACAGCCTTGTTCCGCAACCAGTTCTTTGCCTTTGCAAAGGTTACCCTGGAAGACGAATCCAGCGTGAACGGTATTGTGGTGTTCCCCAACACCATTACTACTGAGGATGCTGCAAAGGCTCTTGCCGAGGATGGTGGCACTAAGTTCAGTGTAGTATATAAACTGGCCTCTAACGCTACCTCTCTGTCTGGTCTTAGTGGTGAATATGACAAGAATCAGATTAATCAGGCTTTGATTGACAAGAACGAAAACAAGTGATGCATATAGGACGGCAAATACAGAAGACGCTTGCGTGCAAAGGAATGACGGTGGTGGCTTTTGCCCGGAGCATTCCCACCTCCCGTGAGAATGCGTACCGCATCTTCAAGAAGCGCAACATCGACATCCAGCTGTTGCAGCGCATCTGTCTGGTCCTGGAGCACGACTTCTTCAAAGACCTCTCCAAAGACCTCTCCAAAGACTTCTCCGGAGGCATCTCCGGCAGCGGCCACTTCGGCGCCGCCTGATGCGCTTGCTCTCTGGCTTTTGCCCCTGGTTCCGTTCTCCTTTCGGTATCGGCCTCTCGGCCTTGGCTTTGGCATTGTCATTCTGAGCGCAGCGAAGAATCTCTGCGGTCTCCTGTTCCTGCCGGCAGCGGGAATTCTTTTTTTCGGCCGCCGGTCAAGCACAGCTCTTTGACGTACTGTTTTTTCTTATTATATCGCCCTTCCTTATTCTGGCGCCGGGCCTTTCGGCTCCTCATGTTTCCTTTGCAGAGGACCACCCGGCGCCAGGGTAAGGATAAAGCTCCGTACGTCCTTCTCTATGGCCCTGTTGCCCTCCTGTTCCTGCCTGCTGCGGGGCGGTTCTGGTTCTGGTATGGAGGGCAAAAAGACATGTATTCGGAGTATATGTCATTGTGGTCCATAAGCTCGGATGCGGGCTCTCCCTCTCCCGTTCTTGTTGCTATATCTGATGCGGACTTTCAGCTGTTAGTTGCTCCGCAGCATTATCGTGATGCCATTCGTTTAGCCTCTGTTGTTTCAGAAT
>CAJOLS010000048.1 GCA_905235535.1 uncultured Bacteroidales bacterium | reverse complement strand
TTTTGGCCATAGGGGTTCCTATGGGTGAAAATTTTTGAGGAAAATTTACCAAAAAGAAACATAAAGAATTTATTGAATCATTTCAAAACAGACTCTTATTCCTCTGTACATTCTTTTTGGGTTTGTTCAAAACTCACTATCTTTGAAGAAAAAAACTCGCTATGCGCTCCAAACTTTTCCTTATCGGCCTGGCGTTTACCTTTATAGCCGCCTGCAACCATCCCGTTGAAACCCCCACCGGAAGCAGCATCCCGGACAACGGATGGCTTTTTCTGGGGGAAGCCCCTTACACTTTAAACACCAAGGTGAATGCGGCCCCCGGCCCCGCCTCCTTCTGCCTGGTCACGGACCGCTCCCTGATGGGAGAGCCCGAGGTCATAAAGGAGGCCGATGCCGCCATAGCGGCCGACAGCACCCTCTGCGTGGAACTGGGCACGTTGGAGCCCGGCTTTTACCAGGTGCGCCTTCGGGACTCCGTGCGCTTTAACATTGGCGTACAGCCGGATGCCGTGGTGAGCGCCCCCGACGCCCAGCCGGATTTCAACGCCTTCTGGGAGCGCACATTTGCCGAATTGGAAACCATTCCCTTAGAACCGGAATGGGTGGAAATTCCGGAGTATTCCAACGAACTCCGAAGCTCCTTCGACGTGTTTTACAAGTCCCTGGGCGGAGAAACCACCGGCTGCACCGTCTGCATTCCCAACGCCCCGGGCAAATACCCGGTCTATCTCCAGTACATGGGATACGGCGCCGCTCCGTTCCGTTTTGACCCCTCCGCCAACCCGGAACGCATAGACATCCTGGTGAGCGTCCGCGGTCAGGGCATCTTCAAGAAAGCCGCCGAAAGATGGATTTGCCAGGGCCTTGCCGACAAGGATACGTACTACTACCGCGGAGCCTTCTGCGACGTCAAGCGTGCGGTGGATTTCGCCGCCTCGCTGGAAAAGGCCGATACGGACAAGATAGTGGCCTTGGGAGAAAGCCAGGGAGGTGCTTTCACCTTCATTGCCGCCGCCACGGACCGGCGTATCAAAGTGGCGGCCCCGGCCGTCCCCTTCCTCGGAGATTACCCGGACTACGCCCGCATTGTGGACTGGCCCATGAACCAGGTGTTTGAGGAGGCCGACAGGCTGGGTATCGGCCGGGAAGACCTCTTCCGCACCCTCTCTTACTTTGACGTGAAGAATTTTGCCCCGCGCATCACCTGCCCCGTGATCATGGCCTTCGGCCTGCAGGACCCCACCTGCCCGCCCCATACCAACTTCTCCATTTACAACAACCTGGGAACCCGGGACAAGCGTTTTGTCTGCGTTCCCACCTGCGGCCACGCCATGTGGCTGGAGCCGGCCTGGCCGCCCATAAGGGATGCTTTTTTCTCTAAAATTTGTGTAAATTTGTAAGGTCCAAACAACATCTTATGCAGAAAGTCCTTGGTTTCATCCTCATGGCGGCACTGCTGATTCCCGCCGCCTGTCAAAACAAAAGGGACCATTATACCGTAATCATATCCCTGGACGGCAACCGTTGGGATTATCCCGACTATTACGAAATGCCGTTTTTCGATTCCCTGGCTACGGTGGGCGTGAAAGCCCGGATGGAACCTTCGTTCCCTTCTTCCACCTTCCCCAACCATTACACCATGGCAACGGGCCTGGTTCCGGACCACAACGGCCTGGTGAACAATTCCTTCTGGAATCCCCAGACCCGGTGCGGTTATGCCATCAAGGACGCGGAAACCCGCTTTGACCCCCGCTATTACTTAGGAGAACCCGTGTGGGTAACGGCCCAGAAGCAGGGCGTCAAATGTGCTTCCGTCTATTGGGTGGGCTCGGATATTCCCATCCAGGATACGTATCCCACCTACTATCGGCATTGGGACGCAGATCCCCACTGGAGCTTCAGCGAGCGCTGCGACGAGATTGTGCGTCTGCTGAGCCTCCCGGAGGAAGAGCGTCCGCGCCTGGTGATGGGTTATTTTGACGAACCCGACCACCAGGGCCACTTGTATGGCCCCATTTCTCCCGAAACCAAGGCTATGTGCGAGCAGATGGACAACCTCATGCACAGCCTCTACCTTAGGCTGATGGCCCTTCCTTATGCCGATAAGATCAACTTCATCCTGGCCGGAGACCACGGGATGACAGAGATTTCCCCGGAGCGCCACGTCCGAGCCACGGACTATATTTCTACAGACTGGGCAGAGCGTATCGTGGGCAGTACGCCCACCAGCATCTGGGTGAAGGAAGGCTATGTGGACAGCGTGTACAACCATCTTTCCGGCGTAGAGCACATCAACGTGTGGAAGAAGGAAGAGGTTCCGGAATACCTGCATTACGGCACCTCCGACCGCCTGGGGCAGATTATCGTGAGCCCGGAGCTGGGCTGGCAGTTTGGCCTGGGCGACGGCCGCGGCGGCGGCGGCCACGGATTTGACTGCAAGGAAACGGATATGATGGTTGCCTTCCGCGCCGTGGGCCCGGACTTCAAAGTAAACTACGACGCTCCCGGCACCGAAGGGGAGCAGTCTTCTTTCCGCAACATAGACCTTTACCCCCTCCTGTGCCATCTCCTGGGAGTAAAGCCGGCACCGGCAGACGGTAAATTGGAGCGAATTCAAAAGATCCTCAAATAACTATGAGCAAACATTTTACCTTACCTTACGAGGGCGGCCTCATTAATAAGAACCTGCCGGCGGGAATTCTCCACACGTACGAGAAAATCTGGACCCACGTGTACCCGGACGCAGACCCCGCCTCTTTTGCCATTGCCGATATTATTGTAGATGCCATCAACGCCCGCAAGGACGGCCTGTTCCGCCTGGGCCTTACCACGGGCTCTACTCCCAACGCCCTTTATAACGAACTCACCCGTCGTTACCAGGAGGGTAAGGTCTCGTTCAGGAACGTGGAGGTGGTCTCCATTGACGAGTACTATCCTTCCTCGGCCAGCGGTGCCCAGAGCCGCAACCACCGCATCCACGAAGCCCTGCTGGACAAGGTGGACATCCTCCAGGAGAACATCCACATCCCGGACGGAACGGTTCCTCCGGAGCAACTGGGCAATTACTGCATCCAGTTTGACACCATCGCCCGCAACCTGGACCTGCTGGTGATAGGCGTGGGCGAAAAAGGCCAGGTGGGCTTCAACGAGGCCGGCGCCAACGAAAAGACCCGCACCCGCACCGTGCGCCTGTCCTATAACTCCCGCAAGCGCCAGTCCTCCAACTTCAACCGGGACATCATGGCCACCCCGGACAAGGCCATCACCGTGGGTATCGGCACCATGCTCTCTGCCAAAAAGATTATCCTCATGGCCTGGGGCGAGGACAAGGCCGAGGCCGTGAAAGCCATTGCCGAAGGCCCCCGAATCACGGACTGCCCCGCCTCCCTGCTGCAGGTGCACGACCACATTTCCTTCTATGTGGACGAGGGTGCCGCCTCCCTGCTCACCCGCACCGTGGCCCCCTGGCTGGTGGGCCCCTGCAACTGGACGCCCAAGTTCATCCGCAAGGCCGTGGTGTGGCTGTGCGAGGTAACCGGCAAGCCCATCCTCAAGCTCACGGAAAAAGACTATCAGAACAACGGCCTCAGCGAACTGCTGGAAACCGTTGCCAAATACGACAAGATTAACATAGACGTCTTCAACGACCTCCAGCACACCATCACCGGCTGGCCCGGAGGAAAGCCCAATGCCGACGACAGCACGCGCCCCGTATCGGCCACCCCTTATCCCAAGACGGTGCTCATCTTCTCCCCGCACCCGGACGACGACGTCATTTCCATGGGCGGTACGTTCATCCGCCTGGTCTCCCAGGGACACGATGTCCACGTGGCCTACCAGACCTCCGGAAACGTGGCCGTTCACGACGACGTGGTGCTCCAACACATGGACTGCGCTTTTCAGCTGGGCTTTGCCGACAAGTTTGACGAGGTGAAAAAGCTGGTGGAGAGCAAGCGTCCCGGAGAGCCGGAACCCCGCGCCCTGCTGGAAATGAAAGGCGCCATCCGCCGCAGCGAGGCCCGCGGAGCCGTGCGTTCCTTCGGCCTGAACGACAACACCAACGCCCACTTCCTGAACCTTCCGTTCTACGAGAGCGGCGGCATCAAGAAGAACCCGCGCACCCAGGCCGATGTGGACATCATCAAAGACCTCATCAACAAGCTCAAACCGCATATGATTTTCATGGCCGGAGACCTGGCCGACCCTCACGGAACCCACCGTGTGTGCACGGAGGCCGCCCTGGAAGCCATGGAGCAGATCAAGGCCGAAGGGGCCGGTTGGGCCAGGGAAACCCACGTGTGGCTGTACCGCGGCGCCTGGATGGAATGGGAACTGGGCCGTGTGGACATGGCTGTTCCGCTGAGCCCGGACGAGGTGGTGATGAAGCGCCACGCCATCTTCCGCCACCTGTCCCAGAAGGACATCGTACCCTTCCCCGGTGAGGACCCGCGCGAATTCTGGCAGAGGGCCGAAGAGCGCACCTCCAACACCGCCAAGCTCTACGACCACCTGGGCATGGCCGAATACCAGGCAATAGAAGTATTTTTGAAACTCTACTAAACGTCATGCCCGGCATAACCGGGCATCTAAACCACCACACTATGAAAATTATCATCCGAAACAACGCCAAGGAAGGCTCCCTGTGGGCAGCCCGCTACATTGCCTCCAAGATCAAGGAAAAGGCCGCCAGGACGGACAAACCCTTCGTCCTGGGCCTTCCCACCGGCTCCACGCCGCTTCAGACCTATGCCGAGTTCGCCCGCATGGTCAAGGCCGGAGAGCTTTCCTTCAAGAATGTGATCACCTTCAATATGGACGAGTATGTGGCCCTGCCCCGCGAGCATCCGGAGAGCTACTGGAGCTTCATGCACCACAACCTCTTCGACCATATTGACATCAAGAAAGAGAACGTGCACATCCTCAACGGCAACGCCCCGGACCTGGCTGCCGAGTGCGCCGCTTACGAAAAAGCCATTGTGGAGGCCGGCGGAATAGACCTGTTCCTGGGCGGCGTGGGTGAGGACGGCCACATTGCCTTCAACGAGCCCTTCTCTTCCCTGAGCAGCCGTACCCGCGTGGTGACCCTTACCCAGGACACCCTGGAGGTGAACAGCCGCTTCTTCGGAGAAGACCCCAATGCCGTTCCCAAGCAGGCCATGACCGTGGGTGTGGGCACCGTCCTGGATTCTAAGGAAGTACTCATCCTGGCCTTCGGCAGCAAGAAGGCACGTGCCCTGCAGGCCGCCATCGAAGGCCCTATGAGCCACTATTGCACCTTGAGCGGACTACAGAATCACCCCGCCGGAACCATCGTCTGTGACGAAAATTCCATCGGCGAGGTGAAAGTGTCCAGTTACCGCTATTTCAAGGCGGTAGAAGCGGCCGAGAGCTGATTGCCCAGGCCGATGGTATAGCCCTCTGACCGGAAGAAAACCCGGTTGACGCTATCCGCAATAAGGACCACCGGGCGGGCGCCTTCCAGCAGCCCTTCCGAAGCCACTCCATAGAGGACCGTTGTGGGAAGTTTCCCATACCGGCCCTCTTTTTCTTCCTTGTGCAGCTGCGCCAGGGCGCTTTCGGAGGTGCACAGAAGCAGGATGGGACGGCCCCAGGCCTCCAGCTGCTCACGGGCCGCCGCGATGTCCCTGAGGGCGTGGTTGGTGGGTTCCTTGCCGGGATCCAGCACGGCCAGCACATAGAAGCCGCGGCCCACCTGGGACAGGATGGAGACTTCTTCGCCGTTTACTTTGATTTTGCTTTCGGCATCAACGCTGCCAATCACGGGCAGGGCGCCGGCATTCTCGTTGATGCGCAGCTCCTCCACGGTTTCCTTGCCGGCTTCCACGGAGACAAAACTCATGGAAACGAGTACAGTACCGTCCGAAAGGCGGTTGCCGGAAACCAGCAGGTAAGTGCCCTCGTCCAGGGTATAGCCGGCTTTGAAGACATGGGCCCAGTCCACACCGCCGCCCATATCCACCTCGCCCTCGTTAAAGGTGAGCAGCTGCGGACGGCCCTCCACAATCTTGGAAAGGGAGAAATGGGTGTAGTACTGCGGATTGTCCTCCGACTTGGTGGGCTGGTAGGTAAGGCGCAGGGTTCCGGTGGCAGAGACGGCGGCCGAAGATTCATTGCCAAAGTCCACATCCAGCCACTGGCCGTTTTCCTTGAACTGGATTTTGCCGGTAATGGGATCCTTCCGGGCCTCGAAGCCCTTGGCGCGGGCCACGGTCACAAAGAAGATGTCGCGGGAACGGGGCTGGGCCAGGCGGCTCTCGAACACGCCGCGCGGGGAGGAAGGGATGTTCCAGGCCTTGGAGTTGTTCTCCACATGGATGTTCCGGCGGGTCCAGTCCACCAGGGCGCGGGGGTTGTTCACCTCCGGCAGTTTGTTGGCAAAATAGCCGTAGAAGGGCGTGAGGAACTCATCCTCCACGCGGGCTCCCTGGAACTGGGCGGCCGAGCAGTAGTCCTGCAGAATCTCCGGCGTAATGTCGTGGAAATCCTTGGTGCTCAGGGACGCCAGGACAGCCTCCTTCCTGGCAGGATCCCCGCTTCCGCGGCGAAAGGCCTCCAGGGTTTCCCAGTTGCCGCGGGCCTTGTCTCCCGCAGGGAAAGTGGCCTCGTAGGCGTGGCGGAGGGAATCTTCATAGGCAAAGCGTACGTCGTTGGCGGCGCGCATTTCGGGCGTCACCACGGGAAGTTTTACGTTCTCCGGCGGGGGCACCATGTCAAAGGCTTCCTTCACGCCCACCGGGGAGGCATATTTGTCCCCGTCGTAGTACTGCAGCACAATGGTGGCCTCGGTGTCTTTCCCAAAGCTCACTTTGGTAAAGCCGAAGGAGTGGCCCTGGGAAGCCCACACCAGCATGTCTCCCAGGCCGGCGCTGGTAAAGGTGCGGCCCTCGGCATCCGTATATTTGGAGACGGCCGGGTAGAACTCGGCATAATTATAGATGCAGAAATCCACGCGGGCTCCTTCCACGGGCTTGCCGGCCAGGTTGTCGGGAGCATTGTCGGCCCAGACCACCTGGAAATCTATACGGGCCGTCTTGGCGTAGTTGTCAATAAGGTTTACCTCCGTAAAGTTGGGGCTTTCCAGCACCACCTCTTCGGGGCCGTCATATTTGCCGAAAACCTTGGTGTGCATGAGCATGGCGCGGGAAGCGGGGGCGTTGAACCAGCCCAGGTCCAGCACCGGCTCCGGCTCGCAGGCTCCGATGAAATGCCATTCCCCTTCGGCCCAAGCCTCTACCCAGGCGTGGTTGTCGTCCGTATGGGCCCAGCGAGGGGTATATACCTGGCGGGCCGGAATGCCCACGGAACGCAGCGCCGCCACGCAGAAGGTGGACTGTTCTCCGCAGCGCCCCAGGGCGTTTTTCACCAGGTTCAGGGGCGAAGAAGTGCGGGCGTCGGAAGGCTGGTACGTCACTTTTTCGTGGCACCAGTGGTTCACCTCCAGGATGGCGTCGGCCATGGACATGCCCTGGATGCGGGGTTTCAGCTCCTTGGCAAAGACCTCCCGGGCGTCGTCCAGGCTCTCGTTGTTCACGCGGAGCGGCAGCACAAAATGGCGGAACTCCCTCTCGGGCACGTTCCAGCCCATCTCCTTGCGGGTTTCCAGCGCGGCACGCACATTGGCCAGATAAAAATCGGCCGTGTAGTCCGTTACATCCGCCAGCGGCATATAGGCATACAGGAACTGCAGGGCGTCCTTCTCCTGGGCCGATATACCCTTGGGCAGGGTCATGAACGGCTTCAGGGCCCCCTCGTGGGACTCCAGGCGGGCGTTGTAATCGGTCACGTAATACTTTTCGGCGGTGCAGGAGGCCAGAAGGCCCGCCGCGCAGAGGCAAAACAGCAATCTCTTCATAATCCTATAGTTTTTGGGCAAGGGCGGCAATCTTGGCACCCATGCCTATGGTATATCCTTGGGAAACAAACACCACTTCTCCCTGGGCGTTCCCCACAAACACCACGGGAAGCTGCCCCTCGCGGAGCCCCGCGCCCTTGATGATAGCCGGGAGAATGTTGCCCTCCGTATGGGTGAGGAAGACCACGGTGGAAGGAAGCGTGCCAAAGCGGCCGTCCTCAATCTCGTGGTGCAGGCGCTCCATCTGGGCCTCGCTGGTGCAGATGAGGTAGATGGGACGGCCCCACTGTTCCAGGGCCTCCTTTTCGGCCGACAGGTCGTTGAGAATATGGTTGGTGGGCTCCAGGCCCACGTCCAGCACGGCGGCGGCATACCAGCTTTCTGCGGCCTCGGCAGGCAGGTTTTCCACCGGGAAGCTGCCCACCACCTTCACTTCTTCCAGCACGGTTTCAATGACAACGGGCACCGTCATGGGCTGCCCGGCCGTTACATGGAAGAGGGTCACCGTCACGGGCGTGGAACCGTCGGAAAGGCGGTTGCCGGAAGCCAGCAGGTAGTCTCCCTCCGGAAGCTCGTTGCCGCCTCCGAAACCGTAGCGGCGGCCTTCGTCTCCAAAGCCCAGGAACGCCATCCGCAGCTCTCCGTCCACAATGCGGCTCACGGAATAGTGGCTGCCGTATTGGGGCCTTTCAATTCCCTCCACGGGCTCGTAGGAAAGTTCTACGCGGGCCGAAGGGACATCGGCCTTGTCGTTCTCGTAGCGGAGGGAGGAGGAGAAGCGGTCCCGGCGGATTTCCGCGCCGAAGGTACGGGCCAGGGCCATGGTGAGAAGGTCCCTGGAGCGGGGGTTGGCCAGGCGGCTCTTCCACACGCCCGCCGGAGACATGGGAATGTCCCAGAAAAGGGGATTGTCATCTACGCGGATGTTGGCGTTTACCCAGTCCACAATGGCCTGGGCGTTGCCGCGGAATTGCTCCTGCAGCTCTGCAGGCACGTTTTCCAGGAACCAGCCCTTGTAGGGGGACAGGAATTCGCCCTCAATGCGGGGGCCCAGGATGCTCTCCCTGGCATTGTAGCTGTCCCAAAGAATATCGGCCGATACGTCAGAAAGGTCTTTGCGGCTGAGGGTGCGAAGAAGGTTCACGGCGCGTTCCTTGTCATCGGCCTCCCTCAGGAAGCCCATGATGGTGGCGCCGTTGCCGGCCGATTGCTCCACCAGGCGGGCGGCGTGCTCCGGAAGGCCGTTTTCGGCCGCGAAAGCCTGCGCCACCTCGCGGGTGGGGAAACCGGCCATATAGGCTTTGCGCACGGAATCTTCATACGCCATGCGGCGGTCGTTTTCTGCGCGGAGTCCGGGCGTCACTTCCGGCAGCACCACGTCCTCGGGCGGAGGCACAATGGCCAGAAGCTGGGAACGGACGGGGCTGCCGGCGGGGCTGTCCAGCGCAATGGTTACGTCCGTATCTTCCCCGAAGCGCACCTTCTTGAAGCCGTAGGCCCCGTCCTTGGAGGCCCACACCAGCATGTCTCCCAGGCCGGCGGAAAGGCTGGTGCAGCCCTTCTTGTCCGTGTATTTGGCCACGGCCGGAAAGAACTGGGAAGAGTTGTAGATGCAGAAGCTGACCCGGGCGCCTTCTACGGGCCGGCCCTGGGCCGATACAATCTTCAGATGGGCCTTGGCGGCCTTGGCGTAGTTCTCGATGAGGTTGATTTCCGTATAGTTGGGGGTGCGCAGCACCACTTCCTCGGGTCCGTCGTATTTGCCAAACACCTTGGTGTGGGTGAGCATGGCGCGGGAGGCGGGGGCGTTGAACCAGCCCAAGTTCAGCACCGGTTCCGGTTCGCAGGCTCCGATGAAATACCACTCCCCTTCGGCCCAGGCCTCCACCCAGGCGTGGTTACTCTCCGTATGGGCCCAGCGGGGCGTGTACACCTGACGGGCGGGAATGCCCACGCTGCGAAGCGCCGCCACGCAGAAGGTGGATTCCTCGCCGCATCGGCCCAGGGCGTTCTTGAGGGATGCCATGGGAGCGTGGGTGCGGCCGTCGGAAGGCTGGTAGGTCATCTTTTCGTGGCACCAGTGGTTCACTTCCAGGATGGCGTCCTTCATGGAAAGCTTCTCCACGCGGGGCTTCAGCTCGTCGTAGAACACCAGGCGGGCGCTGTCCAGGTCCTCGTTGTTGGTTCTCAGGGGCAGCACAAAATGGCGGAATTCGCGTTCAGGCGCTTTCCAGGGCATTTCCTCGCGGGCCTGCAGGGACTTTCGCACATTGGCTAAGTAAAAATCGGCCGTGTAGTCCGTTACATCCGCCAGCGGCATATAGGCATACAGGAACTGCAAGGCCTCGCGCTCCTGGGCCGATATCCCCTCGGGAAGGGCCATGAACGGCTTCAAGGCGCCGCCATCGGCCTCCATTCTGGCATTATAATCAGCGACATAATATTTTTCGGAGCAGGAAAGCAAGGCTCCGAGAGCAAGTAAAAAAAGGATAACTCGTTTCATTTCATGGGAAGAATATCTACAAAGATACTAATTTTGGGCTTTTCCACAATTATTATTACTTTTGCCGGAGCAATTGGATTGCATTTGATCATACATAGCATTTGCTATTTATTCGGAAGCCCAAGAACCTAGGAATTTTTGATGCAACCTTCCGGATAAGTCGGTATTTGCCTGCGCTTAGGCGTGGGCCGGACTTGTCCAGTGTTGCGGGGCTTTTCCTAGGGCCCTTGGGCGTCGATAAATCCGGACCACGCCTTTTTCTCAGAGTCTGTTTTGAAATGATTGATATTTTTATTTATAGTTTTTTTTGTGGAAAATTTTCTTGGAAATTTTTGGCCATAGGGGGGTCCTATGGGTGAAAATTTTTGAGGAAAATTTACCAAAAAGAAACATAAAGAATTTATTGAATCATTTCAAAACAGACTCTCAGGGAAGGCCCGGGGGTATAATTTTTGCTGCCAGTTGCACCCGTTGGTAATGTAGTGTCTGTTTTATGCATTCTTTTTGGAAAAACTACGGCTCCACGCTCCTGCTGCTTGCAGGCCTTGTCATGGGCGGCGTGCTGGGGGTTGTACTGGGAGAAGATGCCGCTGTGCTGCGCCCGGTGGGCACTTTGTTCCTTAACCTCATCTTTGTGCTGGTGGTGCCGCTGGTGTTTTTCTCGGTGGCCCAGTCGCTGGTGGTCCTCAGGAAGAACGGCGTCATCGGCCGGGTGCTGGGAACCTCCGTCTGTGTTTTCTTAGGCATGTCTCTGATTACGGGAATCTTCTCCTTCGGTCTCATGAGCCTCTGGAATCCCTTTGCCGATGTCCTGGGCCAGGGAGGGGAAAAGACCTTTTCGGGCGGTTTCCTGGATGAGGAAGTGCATATCGGAGATGCCCTGGTGGGCGCTTTTACGGTGAATGACTTCCCTCTTCTGCTCTCCCGCGAGCACCTGCTTCCCCTTATCGTGTTCGCCGCTTTGTTCGGCCTGTCCGTGGCCCTTCTGGGGCAGAAAGTCCCTGCGGCGGAAAAGATGGTGGGCGAGGGCGCCCAAATCTTTATGAAGATGATGGAAGTGCTCATGAGGATGGCTCCCATCGGCATCGGCTGTTATTTTGCCGACACCATCGGCCAGCTGGGCGGGCAAATCATGGGCAGTTATCTGGAGATATTCCTGGTAGTGAGTACGGCCTGCGCCGTTTTATTATTTGTATTCTATACCCTATGCGCCCTCTACTGCCGCATTCCTCTGGGAAAATTCTGGAGGGAGATGATTCCCTCGGCGGCCACTGTGGGAACCTGCTCTTCCGCGGCCTGCATGCCGGTGAATATGGCGGCGGCCAGAAGGCTGGGTGTAGAGGACCAGATTGCCGACGGGGTCATCCCCCTGGGCACCAACCTGCATAAAGACGGCTCTTTGGTGGCCTCTGTGGCCAAAGTCCTGTTTGCCCTCTATTTCTTCGGGATTACGCCCGCAGGGACAGGTGCGGCTGTGCTCGTTGTTCTCCTTTCCATCCTGCAAAGTGTTGTGGTGGGCGCCATCCCCGTGGGAGGGATGACGGGAGAACTCCTCGTCTGCGCCGTCCTGGGCATAGACCCGGCTTTTGCCGCCACCCTTATGATTATCGGCACCCTTTGCGATATCCCCGCTACGCTGCTCAACGCCACCGGCAACCTGGTGGCCGCCACGCTGGTGCAGCACTTTGTCAGGAAATAATAAACTTTCTCTCTCCCCCTATGAAAAAAGTTCTTGCAACCCTGCTCGTGGTCCTGGTCACTCTCCAGGCCAGGGCGCAGATTGTCATCCTCAACGAAAATATGTTTGTGGACCGCATGGCCACCATCAAGGCCACGGTGGTGGACTCCCTCTCCAATGAGCCCATTCCCTATGCCTCTTTCTATGTGATTCCGGCCAAGGACACCACCATTTCCAACTTTACCCTTACGGACGACAAGGGCGCCGCCAAACTGGAGGAAGTACCCTTTGGCAACTATGTCCTGCATGTGGAAATGATGGGCTACAAGCCTTTTGTCAAGGAAAGGTATTTCCGGGACCGCGGGGTGGATATGGGCACCATCAAGCTGCAGCAGGACGAGCAGTTCCTGAAGGCGGCTGTGGTTTCGGACGTGGGTAACTCCGTGGTGGTGAAGAAGGATACCGTGGAATTCACGGCCTCTTCCTTCCGCGTGGGCACCAACGACATGCTCAAGGACCTCATCAAGCGCATGCCGGGTATGGAAATTACCGAGGACGGCAAGGTGAAGTTCAACGGGCAGGAGATTGACAAGCTCACGGTGGGCGGCCGCACCTTCTTCTTCAACGACCAGTCCACGGCCCTGAACAACCTGCCGGCCTCCATCGTGGACAAGATCCGCGTGATAGACCGCGAATCCGAAAGCGCCCGGGCTACGGGCGTGCAGGACACCCAGCGGGAAAAGGTGCTGGACGTGGCCCTCAAGAAAGAGTACGAAAAAGGCTGGTTTGGCAACGTGGGCCTGAACGCGGGTGCTACGCTGGTTCCCGGGAAGGAGGACGAGGCCCTCAGGGACAACCGCGGCCTGCTGTACAGCGGGAACGCCCTGGTATCGGCCTATTCGGAGAAAGACCAGCTCACCGTCATTGCCAACGGGCAGAACGTGGAAGCCTCCGAAGGTGCCATCATGATTCGCATAGGAGGGGATGACCTGGATTTGGCGTCCCTTGAATCTACCTTCCTGGACCGGGGTCTTTCCACTGCCGCGCAGCTGGGCGTGAACGCCAACACCTCCCGCATCAAGAATGTGGAAACCACCTTCGGGGCCAATTATAAGTATGGAGATACGCAGACGGGCTCCCGTTCGGAGCGCACCACCTACCAAGACAGCGGAGACCTGGTCTCTACACGGGACAACGGCGGAAGGCGCTTCGAGCACAGCGTGGGCACCAACCTGGAATTCCAGAAGGAAAACGGAAATTTCTACTTCCACGTTCGGCCGTCCTTCAATTATTCCCGGACCGACGCCACCTCTACGGGCTCCTCGAAAACCTTCCGGGAACAGCTGGAGATTAACCGTTCGGAGCGGTTCACCCACAGCCTCTCCTCGTCCAAGAGCGCCGGAATAGAGGGCGATGGCACCTTCCGGGATGTAGGCGGGAAGAAGGGCAGGAGCCTCCGCTTGGGAACCAACCTGAGCTACCGCACCGGCGGGTCGGACAGCGAGGAAAACTCTTCCCTCTTCTATACAGGAGGAGAGGACTTGAGGGCGCTTGCCTATAAGGGAAACAGCCGGTCCTTCTCCAACAGTTCTTCGCTCCAGTACAACGAACCCCTTGGAGAGAAGTGGAGCGTACGGCTCAATGCGTCATACAACCTGTCCCAGAGCAGCAGCCTCCGCGATGCCTTTGACGCCGCCGGCCTGAACGACTATTATTCTTCTGAAAGCCGCAACCGGTATTTCCGGCACCAGTATGGGCTTAGGTTCCGCTACACCTTTGCCAAGCAAAGCTATGTGGGAGTGGGAACGGATGTGGCCGGTATTCTTAACGAAACCTTCTCCAAGAGCTATGGCATAGAGGCAACGGCCGGAGAGGGCGAATGGGACTGGCAGGTGATGCCCAATGTTGTCTTTGCCTATTCCAAGGGAACCAGCCGCTTCCAGATAACCGGCGGCACCTCCAGCGGAAAGCCCTCCAACAACCGGATGCTTCCGGTGCTCAACATTTCAGACCCGTCCCGGATGAGCGTGGGCAACGTGAACCTCAAGCCTTACACCACATCCAATATTTTTGCCGACTGGACGCTGAGCAATCCTGCCAAGTTCTCCAACCTTATGGTCTATGTCTTTGGTACCATCGGCACCAATCAAGTGAGCGACGCCACCTGGTACGATGCGAACGGCATCCTGTACAGCATTCCCGTGAACGTGAGGAAGCCATCCGTGAATTTTTCCCTTTCGGCCAATTACACCACGCCGCTGGATGCCAAGAAAATCTGGACCCTGAGCCTGAACGGCAACTTCTCCTACGGCAATTATACCAATTACCTGGCGCAGGGCGTTCTTTCGGCGCTGGACAAGGACCAGTTCAATTATTCCGGATTCATGGCCGATTTCTGGGGCAATGCCGCCGGAGACCGCTTCTACAGCGGCCAGAGCGGCTTTAAGGAAACCACCACGCAAACCTATGCTCCCTACCTGGGTATAAGTGTGCGGCTTAACCAGAACCGCTATTCCCTGCGGGCGGGCGTGAATGCCAGCAGCCGCCTGGGCCGGTATTCCAACAAGCCGGAAGCCAATATGAACACCTTCTCCGGAAGTGTTTATGCCGAGGGCTCCTACACCACCAAGCATGAGTTCGAGTTCCAGACAGACCTTGCCTACCAGAGGTATTGGGGCTATGCCGAGGGATTCAACCTGCCGGAACTGCAGTGGAACGCCAGCATTACCAAGAGCATAGGCGCCTTCAACCTGAGCCTCCAGCTCAAGGACATCCTGAACCAGACGCGCAACCTGAGCCACGCCATTACTTCCAATTACCAGGAAGACACCTACCGGCTGGTGATGGGCCGGTATTTCCTGATTGGAGTAAAATGGAACTTCGGCAAGATGAACGCGCAGCACAGCCGCCGCGCCCAGGGTGCCGCCTTCAATATGTTTTAGAGTCTGTTTTGAATTTATTGAATCATTTCAAAACAGACTCTTAGGATAAAGTGCCGCCCGCGCAGCCAGTCTGGCCGTGCTTTCCTATCCCCATCTGGCAGCTGGAACTGGGCGGAGCCGACGAAAAGGCCCGGATGTAATCAGAAGGAGTAATAGAGTCCCAGGCCCAGGCTGGCGGCCTTGGAAATGCTGAATTGCAGCGATTTGGTGAGGGAATCATACTCCAGCCGGCCTATATGCCCCAGCACGGACCAGTGGTCCGAAATGGCAAACGAAATGCCTGGCGCCACGTACGGATTGTAGGAAAAACCTCCGTTCCAGGTTAGCGCCAGGCCTCCTTCTACAAAGAAAGAGAGGGGACCGGATTCCCAGAAATAATATTCCACATACGGATTGGCCGTAAAAGCCGTTTCCCCGTCCTGGACGGCCAGGTCCAGGACAGAGCCGAAACACCAGTCCCCCACGGTGTAGCCCAAATCCGGGGAGAAGCCGATATACGTGCTCTTCTCCTCTGCGAAGCGGCTGTTGATATGGAAGGAACCGCCCACGTAAAACTGGGCGTTGGCTGCCTGAGCAAAGGCGAACAGGCTCACGATGGCCAGGATGATGTTTTTCTTCATTCCGTTCTATGGTTAGCTTTGGATACACAAAGATAAGAATTTTAACTATCTTTGTGTATCAAACCCTCCGGCGATGAAAAAAATCCTGCTGTTAACCCTGGTTTCCCGGGCCTTCAACACCCGCACCGAATCCCACGACCACAGCCATGATGGCATGGTAAGTAAATACAGACTCTAAAGCCGTACTGGAATACCCATGAGAACCTTTATCAAAAGAGCCCTGCTGCTGGGGTGCCTGTTCCTTCCGTTGGCGCTCTCTGCCACCGTATCTCCCAACAATGCCCGAAAGGCCGGGCGCATTTACCTGGATTCCGGGAAAGGTAACGGCGGCACGGCCGATTGGAAGATGTGCCGCCAGGACCAGGCCGGCCAGGGAGAGGCCATTTCCCGCCCCGGGTTCGATGATGCCGCCTGGCTAAGCGCCCGCGTACCCGGCACCGTCCTCACCAACCTGGTGGAGAACGAAATACTCCCGGACCCTTATTACTCGGACAACAACCGCCTCTCCAAAGGCCTCATCCCGGACATCAACGAAGTGGGCCGGGGATACTACACCTATTGGTTCCGGATAGAATTCGACCTCCCGGAAAGCTATGCCGGCAAAAAGGTGTGGCTGCATCCGGAAGGGGTCAATTACCGGGCCGAGTTTTGGTTGAACGGGCATCTTTTCAGCACGCTCACCGGCATGTTCCGGGACGACGACATAGACATTACGGAGTTTGCCAACGTGGGCGGCCGCAATGCCCTGGCCGTGCTGGTGTATCCCGTGGATTTCCCCGGCCGTCCCGGCAAGAAAACCTGGGGCGCCCCCGGTGAATACAACAACGGGGGAGACGGCAACATCGGCCTCAATTCCACCATGCTCATGAGCGTGGGCTGGGATTTTACCTTCTGGGATGCCATCCGGGACCGCAATACGGGTATCTGGCGCAGCATTTCCCTTTATTCCACCGGAGGCATGACGGTGCGGCATCCTTTTGTGAAGGCCAGCCTGGCCCATCCGGACTACGACGCCGCAGACCTTTGCGTGAGCGTGGAAGTGGGCAGCCGTTACGTGGACAGCCCCAAGACGCATCCGGTGCGCGTGGTGGGAGAGATTACCGGCCCCGGCCTGGACAGCCCGCTCACCTTTGAGAAGACGGTGGAGCTGTATCGTGAAGAGGTGAAAGTACTTGCGTTTGATGCCGTCCACGTGGATAAACCCGCCCTCTGGTGGCCCCTGGGCAAGGGAGAGCACCCTCTCTATATGCTCAAACTTCAGGTGTATGACGGGGAAGTCCTTAGCGACGAAACCAGCACCACCTTCGGCATCCGGGAAATTGTGGCCACCCGCGAAACCCCGGACAGCAGCAAACTCTTTGTGGTGAATGGAAAACCCATTTTCGTGCGCGGCAGCAACTGGATTCCGGAAGCCATGCTCAAGGACAACGACAAACGCATGGCGGCGGTGCTGAGGATGAGCGCCCAGTGCGGATTCAACCTCCTGCGCCTCTGGGGCGGTGGAATTGTGGAAAGCGACTATTTCCACCAGCTATGCGACGAGTACGGATTCCTGGTGTGGGAAGAGTTCTTCATGACCGGGGACACCCGCCACCCGCAAGACAAAGCCACATACTTTGCCAATGTGGAATCCAGCGTCAAGCGGGTGCGCAACCACCCCTGCGTGGCCTTCTACGTGGCCTCCAACGAAAGCACCGAGGTAAGCGGTACCCGGGAGCTCATAGAAAAACTGGACGGAACGCGCCCGTGGCAGCAGCAGAGCGAATGCGACGGCATCCACGACGGCAGCCCCTATGTCCAGGTGAACCCCATGCTGCATTATCTGGACAAGGCTTCCCCTCGCGGCAGCCGGGTCAACGGGTTCAACCCGGAATACGGTTTTACCGGCCTGCCCCATTACACTTCCCTGCAGCGTTTCCTGCGTCCGGAAGAAATATGGCCGATGAACAAGTCCGTCTGGGATTACCTGGACGGCAGCGGCTTTGGCAAGGTTACCACGGTGGTGAAGGCTCTGGCCGATGAGTACGGGGAGTCCGCCTCCATCAAGGAGTACGGTTGGAAGACCCAGCTGCTGGGGGCCATGAATTCCAAGGCCGTCTGGGACGTCTGGAACTACAACAAGCTGGGCTACGGAGACCGTTTTTGCTCCGGCACCCTGTTCTGGAGCCACGCCAGCCCCATTCCTATGGTCAAAAACCACATGTGGGACTGGTACTTGATTCCCACCGCGGCGCTTTATCACACCATGCACGCCCTGGAGCCCGTCCACGTTCAGTTTGATTATCTCAAGAACACCATTTCCGTCTATAACGACAGGCTGAGCCCGCTTTCCGGCCTCACCGTCACGGCAAGGATTTACGACCTGAACAGCAAGAAATGGGGAACGTTTACGAAAAAAGGTGTGGATGTTCCGGCCGATGGCGTGGCCTGCGATGTCCTGGGCCTTGATTTCCCCGAAAAGTTAACTCCGGTCCACTTCATCGCCCTGGAGCTGAGGGATGCCAAAGGCTTGGTGCTTTCCCGCAATTTCTACTGGAGATCCAAGGATTCTTACGTTCCGGACACCCTGACGGGCCCTTGCGCCTCCGGGTTCCAGAGTTTGCAGAAGATGCCGCCGGCCACCGTCAAAGCCACTCTTCGCCGCCGCACGGATGCCGAAAACCAGTATTTTGACGTAACGCTGAAAAACACCTCCGGCAGGATTGCTTTTTTCAACGAAGTGCTGCTGCTGGGAGACGACGGGCTGCCGGTGCCTTACACGTTCACCACCGATAACTACTTCACCCTGCTCCCCGGTGAGTCCCGGACGGTGACGCTGGAGATTGCCCTCTCGGACGCCCCTTCCAAGCCTGTCATTCACGTAGAAGGCTGGAATGTAAGGGAAAAAGTTTTGTAAAAAACATCTTTGCCTCTATGAGAAAGAGTCTTGCAACCATAAGCCTTCTGCTGGCGGTGTTGTTTCCCGCCGGGGCCCAGACCGGCACCTGGTCCGGAAGCATTGAAGTGCAGGGGATGAAACTTCCCCTGGTGTTTCACCTGAATGAGGAAAAACCCACGATGGATTCGCCCGACCAGGGCGCCCGGGGCATTCCCGTCCAGGTGGAGAGGACGGCCATTGGAGGCGTGACCATCCAAATCCCCTCCATCGGCGCCACATTTGAAGGCCAGTGGCTTATGAAGCAGATCTCCGGCACCTTTAAGCAAAGGGGGGTCTCTTTCCCGCTGATTCTTACTCCCGGAGAGCCCAGGTTGAATCGGCCCCAAACGCCCGTAGGGCCCTTCCCGTATGCACAGGAGGAAGTATCGTTCTCCAACGGGGAAGCCGTGCTGAAAGGCACGCTGGTGCTTCCGGAGGGCTGCTCGCGCAAGACGCCCGTCCTCATTATGGTCACCGGCAGCGGCCTGCAGAACCGGGATGAGGAAATCTTTGAACACAAGCCCTTTGCGGTATTGGCCGATGCCTTGGGCCGTGCCGGGATTGCCACGCTGCGCTACGACGACCGCGGCTTTGGAGAGTCCACCGGCGACGTGGTGAACTGCACCACCGGAGACCTGAAAAACGACGCCCTGGCAGGCATTCGGCTGCTTCGCGGGCGCTTCGACAAGGTGGGCGTCATCGGCCATAGCGAGGGTGGAACCATTGCCCTGATGCTGGCGGCAGAGGGACAGGCCGATTTCATTGTGAGCCTGGCGGGGGCCGTTGTCTCCGGTGCCGAGACGCTGCTCTGGCAGAACCGCGTGGCGCTTGCCGCCGCTGGTGTCCCTGCCGAAACGGTGGACGCCTATTGCAAGGCCCTCTCCGAAGCGTTTGATGCCTGTGTTGCCGGCAAGCCGGTACCATCGGCCGATCAATACGACCTTCCCGCCGGCCTGGCCCGGAATCTTGTGCTGGCGGGCATGCAGCTGCAGACGCCCTATATGAAATATTTCCTTTCCATGGACGCCCGTCCTGTCCTGGGAAAGATAACCTGCCCGGTGCTGGCCCTCAACGGGACCAAGGACACGCAGGTGGAGCCGGAGAGCAATCTGGGTGCCCTGAAAGCCGGTCTGCCGGCCAGCCCCTCTACCCGGATCGAGGCTGTCGAGGGGGTGAATCACCTCTTCCAGCACTGTGCCACCGGAGCCTCTTCAGAGTACAAGGAGATAGAGGAAACCTTTGCCCCGGAGGTACTGGAGACCATTCTTGCCTGGGTGAAAGGGCTGTAGTGGCTTTATTTTTGAAACAAGGGGAAGTATGAGAAAGATTTTACTTGTTCTGCTGCTTGCTACTATGCCGGTTTTTGCCTTTGCGCAGAAATCCGGGATGCCTCAGCGCCATTCGCTGGTGGAAGTGACCATTGACGACGACAGCATTCCCGCCGAATACCTGGATGTGTTCAATGCCCCTGTCGATGGGGAGAATCACTACTTTATCTCCGTGGGCCATCTGGGCTATGGAGACGAGGTGGTACAGCTGCTCTTCGACCCGGTCTTTGAACTCTTCATTCCTTTGGGAGACAGTGTGTCAGAAGCCCTGGAGACGCTTGAGAAGATGCAGGACCTGTTCAAACAGGACCCTGGTACCGGTATGGAAATGCAGGGTTGCCAGGCCTTCGGTTTCCCCAACCAGGAGCGGGAGAAGGTCACGGTCACCTATCGGAAGGTGTTCCTTGACAAGATGCTGGAGTTCAGTGTTCAGCGGGAGGGCTATATCCGGTCGGCCCATATCGGAAAGTCCGACTTTGGCTCGGCCGTCCGGGGAGTCAAATTCTATCACAAGATTCACCCGAAGGAATAAGGGCTAAGAGTCTGTTTTGAAATGATTCAATAAATTCTTTATGTTTCTTTTTGGTAAATTTTCCTCAAAAATTTTCACCCATAGGA
>CAJOLS010000047.1 GCA_905235535.1 uncultured Bacteroidales bacterium | reverse complement strand
TGGCCATAGGGGTTCCTATGGGTGAAAATTTTTGAGGAAAATTTACCAAAAAGAAACATAAAGAATTTATTGAATCATTTCAAAACAGACTCTAAGAATGGCCAATCAGAAGAAAGACCCCGGTGGTCGCAAGATATTTCAAATAAGGTTTAACCTGTCGTGGCTGTATTTCCTCCTGCTGGTGGGAATAGGCTACCTGCTGATGAACAATCAGCGCAGCGCCGCCCCCGAAAAAGTGGAATGGGCCGAAGTCCAGACCATGATACGGGAAGGCGATGTGGCAGAAATCACTTTCGTCAGAAACGATTTCAAGGGTGAAATCAAGGTTCGTCCGGAAAAGCTGGGCAAATATACGGAAAAGTTCCGCGGCGGGATAGTGCCCAAGCGGGCGCCCCAGTTCTATTTCCTGGTATCCACCAAGTTTGACCCGGAAACCACCTTCGGAGCCCTCAACCAGGAGATTCCGCTGGAAAGCCGGTTCAAGGTGGTCATCCGCAACGAGGAGCATATCTGGATGGATATCTTCCAGATGGCTTTCCCGCTGCTGCTGTTCATCCTTTTCTGGGTCTGGATGTTCCGCGGCATGAACCGCGGTGCCGGCGGCCCGGGTGGTGCAGGTGGCTTCAACCCCTTCAATACCGGAAAGTCCACCGCCCGTGAGGCCGAAAAGGGAGACGTAAAGGTCACCTTCAAGGATGTAGCCGGCCTGTACGGCGCCAAGGAAGAGGTGATGGAGATTGTGGACTTCCTCCGCAATCCCCAGAAATATACCGCCCTGGGCGGCAAAATCCCCAAGGGAGCCCTTCTGGTGGGCCCTCCCGGAACCGGTAAAACCCTCCTCGCAAAAGCCGTGGCAGGGGAGGCCAACGTGCCCTTCTTCTCCATCTCGGGTTCCGACTTTGTGGAAATGTTCGTGGGCGTGGGTGCTTCCCGCGTGAGAGACCTCTTCCGCCAGGCCAAGGAGAAAGCCCCCTGCATCGTGTTCATAGATGAGATAGACGCCGTGGGCCGCGCCCGTGCCAAGAACGGAGGCTTCTCTTCCAATGACGAGCGGGAAAATACTTTGAATCAACTCCTTACGGAAATGGACGGCTTTGGCACCAACAGCGGTGTCATAGTCCTGGCCGCCACCAACAGGGCGGACATCCTGGACCAGGCCCTCATGCGTGCCGGCCGTTTCGACCGCCAGATTCACGTAGAACTGCCGGAACTCAAGGAGCGTGAAGAAATCTTCAAGGTACACCTGAGGGAAATCAAGGTGGCCGACGATTTTGACATAGCCTTCATGGCCAAGCATACGCCCGGTTTCTCCGGGGCCGATATTGCCAACGTATGCAACGAGGCGGCCCTTACTGCCGCCCGTCGCAATCACGAGAAAGTGCAGCAGCAGGACTTCCTGGACGCCGTGGACCGCATCATCGGCGGCCTGGAGCGCAAGTCCAACACCATTATGACGCCTGCCGAGAAGCGCACCACCGCTTATCACGAGGCCGGTCATGCCCTGGTGGGCTGGCTGCTCCCGTACGCAGACCCTGTGTTCAAGGTGAGCATCATCCCCAGAGGCAAGGCCCTGGGCCTCACCTGGAGCCTGCCCGAAGAGCGCAAGAACTGGTCCAGAAGCGTAATGATGGACCAGATGAGCATGCTCCTGGGCGGCCGCGTGGCCGAGGAAGTGCTTAACGGAGAGCCTTCCACCGGAGCCTTGAACGACCTCGAGCGCATGACCGGAATGGCCTATTCCATGGTCCAGTACTACGGCATGAGCGACAAGGTGGGGGCTCTGTCCTTCTACGATTCCAGCGGTGCCCGCGGATACAACCTGGTCAAGCCCTATTCCGAAAAAACGGCCGAACTCATGGACCAGGAGGTAAAGGCCGTGGTGGAAGAAGTCCACAAACGCACTCGTGCCCTCATTGACACGCACAAAGAGGAATTTATGCAACTGGGGGCCCTCCTTTTGGAAAAAGAGGTTATCTTTGCAGAAGATATAGAAAAGATCCTGGGACCCAAGGTAAAACCTGCGGCCGAAGACCAGTTCTCCACACAAGAACCTGAACCTCAAACTATCACGAATGAATAGTACTGTCAAACGCAGCATATTCGGAGTCCTCTTCCTGGCAGTGATGCTGGGAGGGCTTCTTTTTCATGAGCTCCTGTACAAGGTTCTCTTTGCCTTCATCACAGGGGGCATGCTGTATGAGTTCTATAAGATGACGATGGGAAACTGTTTCCGAGCTTCCCAAAAGGAATCCGTTTCTGCCGGGATCATTCTTTTCCTGCTGGGGAACCAGTATTTCTTTGGCGGGCACAAGTCCTGGACCATCGGGCTTGGTATTCTTCTGGTGTTGTCCATTATGGTCTGTACCATTTTAGAAAAAAATCATACGGATTTCCAGAAAACAGGATTCCTCTATGCCGGGCTCCTTTATATCGGCCTTCCGCTGGCCCTTTCCAATGCCGTCGTTTGCAAGGATGGGGAGTTCAGCGGCCTTCTGATGGTGGCTTTCTTCTGCATTATCTGGGCTTCTGATGTGGGAGCTTACTGCTTCGGAATGCTCCTTGGGCAGAAAGTGTGGCCCGCCAAAATGTGCCCGGAAATCTCCCCCAAGAAATCTTGGGCCGGATTCATAGGCGGCTGGATTACTGTACTTCTGGCGGCCTGGATCTTGAATAAAACCGGGCTTCTGGACTTCCCGCTGGTGCACATACTCATTATGGCAAGCCTCATGCATGTAATGGGCGTTTTGGGAGACCTGTTTGAATCTCTTTGGAAAAGAAGTGCCGGCATCAAGGATTCCGGAAATATCATTCCCGGGCACGGTGGCCTCATGGACCGCTTTGACAGCGCCCTGTTTGCCATTCCCACTGGATATATATACCTTCTCCTCTTTAATCTGGTTTAGCATATGAAATGGACTAAGATAGACAACGATTCCTACGGAACCATCCTCACCTCGTGGTGCATCTGCGCCGTGCTCATTTTCCTCACGGCCCGGTACATCCCCATCCTCTGGGTGAGTATTCCGCTGTGTGTCTTCATGGTTGTTTTCATGGTGTTCATAACCTGGTTTTTCCGCGTACCGGACCGCGAAACCCCCAATCCGGAGCAGAAGAACCTGGTAACCTCCGTAGCCGACGGAAAGGTGGTCATTGTGGACAAGGTATATGAAAAGGAATACCTGAAGCGGGACTGCATCCAGATTTCCGTCTATATGGACTTTTTCGACGTACACTGCAACTTCTGGCCCATTACGGGACAAGTTACTTATTATCAGTATCATCCCGGAAAATACCTTCTGGCCTTCCATCCCAAGTCTTCGGAACTGAACGAGCATTCTTCCACCTGCCTCCAGAACGAGTACGGAGAAGTGTTCTTCAAGCAGATTGCCGGCACGTTTGCCCGCCGCATCGTGTGCTACTCGGAACCCGGACACATGGAGTACCGCGGAGAGCAGTGCGGGGTTATTAAATTCGGCTCCCGCATAGACATGTTCGTCCCGTTAGATGCCGATGTAAAAGTAAAAGTGGGGGATAAGGTAAAGGCCGTGGAAAGCGTCCTGGCTATTCTGCCTGATTGGCCTTAATCAATTCCACCAATCGATTTACCGCCTGGTCCTCTGGTATGTGCCGGAGGACGGGTTCTTTTTTACGGTAGAGGGTTACCTTGCCGAAACCTTCGCCCACGTAGCCGTAGTCGGCATCGGCCATCTCTCCCGGGCCGTTCACAATACAGCCCATGACGGCTATCACCACGTCCTTGAAGCCAGCGGTGGCCTCCTTAACGCGGTTAAAGGTCTCTTCCAGGTTGTACAGCGTGCGGCCGCAACCGGGGCAGGCTATGTATTCGGGCTTGTAGAACTTGCGGCGGCAGGCCTGCAGGAGCTCGTCCTTGAGGTATTCGTCCTCGATGGGAATATCGTCCACTACATGGTTCAGAAGGGGAGCGCCCCAGTCGCAAGCGGCCTTGAGGATAGATTCTTCGCGGGGAGAGAGAGATGCCCGATCAGGTCGGGCATGACGCCCGTCATGGCCGTCATGGCCGGCCTTGACCGGCAATCCGTAGCGTCGGGCCAGGTATTGGGCCACCGGAAGCTCGTTCTGGGGCGGCTCGGTAAGGGATACTCGGATGGTATTGCCAATCCCTTCTTCCAGGAGGGTGGAGATGGCTGCGCAGCTCTTGATGCGGCCGCTGTCTCCGTTGCCGGCCTCGGTAACGCCCACGTGCAGGGGGAACACAACGCCGCGTTCCTTCATCATCCGGGCCAGGTGGCGGTACGCATTCACCATGACTACGGTGTTGGAAGCCTTGAGGGACACCACCACATTGTAGAAATCGGCCTCGATGCACATTTCTACCCATTCCAAAGCCGCCAGGGCCATGGCCTCGGGCGTATTGCCATATTTTTCAACGATATACTGGCCTAAGGAACCATGATTCAAGCCAATGCGGATGGCCCTGTCATATTGCTTGCAAAGGCCCAGGAACTGGCCGAAAAGGGCGCGGGCCTTGTCGTGGTCGGGATGGAAGTTGCCGGGGTTGATGCGGATCTTCTCCACCACGGGCACCACGGCCATGGCAATCTCCGGGGAGAAGTGGATATCGGCCACCAGGGGAGTGTCTATTCCCTCTGCCCTCAGACGGCTGTGAATCTCTTCCAGATGCTTCACATCGGCCATGGAAGGCACGGTGATGCGGATTAACTGGGCCCCAGCGGCCGCAAGCAGCTTGCACTGGGCCACGGTGGCATCTATATCAGAGGTATGGGTGTTGCACATGGTCTGGACCACGATGGGGTGGCCGCTGCCGATAAGTACGTTGTCGCCTACGCGAACGGTACGGGTTTCCAAAAACTCTTTCATACTAAGGATTCTGCTGCCCGGCCGCCATCTTGCGCGCCAGCCTCTTCAGTTGCGCCCGGGTGTGGCCGTAACGGGGAGTGAGTTGATAGTATATGCCGAAGGTGACGCCGGCATCCAAGGGATAGCCGAAACGATAATAGTACGGGCTGGAATAATCCGGCCTCCAGAAGGAACTCCAGCCCCATTTCCCGTTCATCATCAGGTGAAATTCGATGGGGTTGAACATGAGTCCCAGGCCGATTCCGCCCTCTACGCCATAGGAAAGCCGGCGGTCGTACTCCCGGAAGGCATCTACATACTGCTCGTATTCTTCATACCCCACATAATCTTCGTCCAGCACACGGTGAATCTTGAGGCGGTAGCCGCCATAGACGCCCACCTTGGCCATAACCTTGAAATGCTCTCCCATATCCAAATGGAAATGGGAAAGGAAGAAGACTTCGGGAACGGTCATCATGGCCTTGTAGGCGCCGGATTCAGTGAAACGGTAACCGGTTTCCCCGTTCCGCTTGAACTCATATCCTTCGTAGTTTAGCTGGGCGCCGAATTCCATGCCCATGTTGGGAAAAATGCCGAACATGGTGAAATGGCGCACCAGGGAAAAACCGAAAACAGGGTACTGGGGCTGCCAGAGCACATAGCGGTCCGGATTCCAGTATCCGTACTGCACGGAAGCCCCTCCGAATACACCCAGCATCCAATAATTGTTGGGGGCGGCAATGTTCACCTTCACGCTGTCCAAGTACGAATGCGTGACGGAATCCGGGAGGGAGAAGAACTCTTCTTCCAGGTTCACCTGGGCCCTGGAAAGCCAGCTGCAGCAAAGCAGGGCCGCTATTATGACAAGGACTCTTCTCATTGGAACATCTCCTTCAAATCAATCTTCCACACCATCTCCGACCTTTCCAGCACCTTGATCAGGAACTGGTCTTCCAACTTGAAGAAACGCACCTTTTCAGGCTGTTTCTTTTCCAGGAGAACGCCGGTATCCACTATGCCGTTGCGGTTCTTGTCTTCGGTGATACGGATGCAGTAGGCACCTTGTTTAAGGTAAGGGAACACCACCGTGCCGGCTTTGTCTATGAGGAAACTGCGGATCACCTTGTCCCGTTTCTCCGTAAGCAGTTCCACCAGGTAACGGTTTTGCACGCCGGAAAGTTCCAGGGAAATGGAACTGAGCTTGTCGTCCGTGGGCAGGGTTACCTTCATCTGGGTGCTGTCGTTGTAGAACCCATTGATATCCCGGAACTTGCGGTGGGGGACTTTCAGGTAATAGTCATACCCCACCTGGAAAGGCTCGACGGGCATAATCTGGAAGCGCCGGAGGTTGGTGCTGTCCCGGATCACTTTCACCTTGCCCGGCGCATCCTGCTGACGGGGGTTCACGCTATGGAACTCCAGGGAGTCCCAAGCCTCCTCAATGAGGGGATACTTGAATTCTATTCCAAAACCGTATTGCTCCACCGTGGTGGGATCGGCCGTCGTTGTCATGACGGCTATGGTATCCTCGTGCTTGCGGTCCCTGTAGTTGTTTTCCTTCTTCATCAGCTCTGCCCTCAGCTCTTTGGTATAGGTGAGCTTGATAAGCTCTTCGGTGGGTTTGAGCTGGCCGGTACTGTCTGTCTTGTCATATTTGAGCACCAGATTAAGGGTATCCGGCATCTTGCGCTGGTCGTTCACCCACAGCTCCAGGGAGTCTTTCTTGAGGTTGAACTGATGGATGAGTTTCTCCCGGGGAAGGCCCCTGACACGCATGTCGTGGATAACGGCATCGGGCGCCATGAACGTAAGGTATGCCGTACGGGGCCCCACCCTCTCTTTCTTCACCACATACTGTTTGGAGGGGCGCTCGCGGAAAAGATTCAACTCTATCTGGGCATGGCGGGCCAGGCACAGGGCCGTATCTTTCATGTCAAACTTCTTGAACTCGTAGAGGCTGTCATTATAGACAATGGTAGGCCTCAGGAGGCTGTCCAGGAAGGCTATACGCTCGCTTTCAGGGTCGTATTTGTTGTTGTTGTTCTCGTCCTTGATGGCATAGACGCGGTACAGGGTGTCCGGAATGTTGCGGATGGAGAAGAACCCCCAGTCATCTGTCTTGGCAGCCGCCACGGGCCGTTTCAGGAACACGGCCGAATCGGAATGGTCCTTGTACAGGAGCACGGTGGCGCCCTTGACGGGCATAAGGGTATTGCAGTCCTGCACCAGGCCCGTCAGGCACATGGAATCAATCTTCTCGCCGGTAGAGAACACCAGCGTATAGCCGGGGAACAGGTTGCCTTCGTTGTTGTCGGCAATGGCATCCGTCAAGTCCAGGGTATAGGTAGTATTGCTGTCCAGGTCCTGCTCAAAGCTCACGTCCAAGGACTTCCCGTGGATGGCCGATTTGGGCTTTTTCTCCAAGGGCGGGGAGAGGTAGATGCCATTGGCGTCCTTGATTTTCACATATTCGTTGAAGGTGAAACGCAATTTGGCCTTCCTGGGGACATTCACCGTGGCGGGAAGAGGGGATACCTTGGTAAGCACCGGAGGAATGGTGTCCCTGGCCCCTCCGGAGGGGGGCGTAGTGGTATTGGCACAGCCCGAAGGGAACATCAGGGAACCCAGGATAAGGGCCGCCGGAACCAGCGGCAGGAATTTTTTCAAGGGATGGCTCATAGTTCTCTCCGGCTAACGTTCTCGATTCCCTCGATGGAAGCGAGTTTTTTGATCATCTTGTCCAGGATGTCCTTGGAATTCACATACAGGTCTATATCCCCTTCGAACAAACCGCCTTCGGCCACCAAGTTAAGCCGACGCATGTTTACGCCCATTACCAGCGAAACGCGGCGGGTAATTTCGTTGAGCATGCCCACGCGGTCCAGGCCCCTGAGGGAGATGCGCACCAGGAAAGAGGTGTCCTCGGCCTGTTCCAGCCACTTGGGAACCACCACCCAGTCTCCGTGACGGGCGGCGATGCGTTCTGCCACGGCGCAAGATTTCTTGTGTACGGTAATGGTGCCGTCCGGGGCCTTGATACCCACCACGGCGTCTCCGGGAATGGGATTGCAGCAGGTGGCGATGGAGAACCGCGGGGCGTTGGGATCCATGGAGCCGATGATGAAGGTGTCGGCGGGCTTTTCTTCTGGCTTGGATTCCGAACGGAACATCTTCCTGATCCAGGAAAGTCGGCCTCCTGAAGAGCGTTTGATGACGTCGGAGAGGTTGTCCAGGCTCACCTGGCCCATGGCAATGGCATAATACAGCTCGTCACGGGAATCCACGTCATATGCCACTTCCAAGCGCTGAAGGGTAGCCTCGTCGGCCTCATATCCCAGGTCTTTGACGGCCGATTCCAGCGTGGTGCGTCCATATTCCAGCGACTGCTTGCGTTGGGTCTTGAAATAGTCTGTGACAACGGCACGGGCCCGGTGCGTCTGCAGGAACTTGAACCATTCCGGCTGGGGTTTCCCGTCCTCGGCCGTAATAATCTCCACCTTGTCTCCGGTGGTGAGCTCCTGACTCAGTTTCACCAGCTTCTGGTTCACCTTGGCGGCAATGGCCTTGTTGCCAATTTCCGTATGGATGGCATAGGCAAAGTCCAGGGCCGTGGAGCCCTTGGGAAGGCTGCGCTGTTCCCCCTTGGGGGTGAACACATAAATATCGGGGGAGGTAAGGTCCTTGTGGATAATGTCCAGCAGTTCCATGGCATTCACGTCCTGGTTCACCAGGATTTCCTTGATGCGGTCCAACCACGAATCCATCTCGTAGTCTCCCTCTCCCATGATGCCGTGGCGCTTGTAGTTCCAGTGGGCGGCAATGCCCTTTTCGGCAATGTCATCCATGCGCCGGGTGCGGATCTGGACTTCCACCCACACGCCGGAATTGCTGAGCAGGGTGCAGTGCAGGGCCTCATAGCCATTGGACTTGGGATGCTTCACCCAGTCCCTCAGGCGCTCCGGCATGTACCGGTAGATGCCGGTGATGATGGAGAAGATGTGGTAGCACTGGTCGCGTTCGCTCTCGGCCGATTGGGGGTCTGTGTCAAAGATGATGCGGATGGCATACAGGTCATAGACTTCCTCGAAGCTCACGCCCTTGGTCTTCATCTTCTGCCACACCGAATAAGGGGTTTTGACGCGCTTTTTGAGCTCGTAGTGGAAGCCGGCCTTCTCCAGCGCTTCCTCTATGGGCAGCACGAATTCGGCCATTTCCCGGCCTCGGCCCTCTATCTCACGGTCTATCCGTGCTTTGATGTCCAGGTAGGCGTCCGGTTCCTTATACTGGAGCCAGATGTTCTCCAGTTCACTCTTGATGCTGTACAGGCCCAGGCGGTGGGCCAGCGGGATAAAGATGAACATGGTCTCCGAAAGAATCTTGTCCCGCTTGTGTTCCGGCATGTGCTCTATGGTGCGGCAGTTGTGCAGGCGGTCTGCCAGCTTGATGAGGACCACCCTCACGTCATCGTTCAGGGTGAGCAGGATGCGCTTGAAATTCTCGGCCTGGAGGCTCTGCTGGGTAATGTCCGTTCCGCGGGTCTTCTGCTCCGTATCCAGGACATTCTTCATTTTGGTAAGGCCGTCCACCAGAGAGGCTATCTTGTCTCCGAAGTGCTCCCGGATATCCTCTACGGTATAATCCGTGTCTTCCACTACATCGTGCAGCAGGGCGGCCGATATGGACTTGTAGCCCAGGCCGATGTCGTCCACCACAATCTGGGCCACGGCGATGGGATGCAGCATATACGGCTCTCCGCTGCGGCGCCGCACGTTGCGGTGCGCGTCATTGGCAAAGTCGAAGGCCCGCCTGACCACCTCCATCTCCTTCTCATTGGCACATCGCTTCTGGGCCGATGCCTTCAGCACCTCCCAATCTCTGGAAATGACCTCATAGTCTTTCTCTCCGAACTCTGAAAAACTCATATCTCAGTGTTATCTAATCCTAAAACAAACTGGGTTCCTCCCCGGCGGGGGAGTCTCCTTCCAGGAGTTCCCCAATCAGTTCCCGCAGCCTCTTCTCGTCTATCACCTCCACTCCCAAATCGGCCGCCTTTTTCAATTTCTCGGGACCGGGCTTGGTGCCGGAGAGAAGATAATCCGTCTTGCCGCTCACGGAACTGCTGTTCTTGCCCCCATGGGCCTCTATCAGGGCCTTCATGGCGTCCCGGGAGATGCTGAAATTGCCGCTGATTACAATGGACTTGCCTTCCAGGGCGCTGGAGAGTTTCCGGGCCGAATCCTCCACGCTCATTTTCAGGCCGGCGGCCCTCAGGGCTTCCACCTCCCGGCAGTTCTCCACGTCCAGGAAGTAGCGGAAGATGCTTTCGGCAATGACTTCTCCCACCTCCGGCACCTCCAGGAGTTCTTCCCGGGTGGCCGATGCAATGGCATCTATGGAGCCGAAGTGCCGGGCTACATCGCGGGCCGTGGCCTCTCCCACGAATCGGATGCCGATGGCAAAGAGAACCCGCTCGAAGGGCACTTCCAGGGAAGCCTTCACGGAATCCATGAAACGGGCCGCGGAGCGCTCTTTCCAGCCTTCCAGCATCACCAGCTGTTCTGCCTTGAGGGCATACAGATGGGAAGGGAGAGTCACCAGATCCAGATTATAAAGCTGTTCGATGGTGGCTTCTCCGCAAAGGATATTCATGGCCTTTCGGCTTACAAAATGCTCCAGGCGGCCTTTGATCTGGGTGGGGCATCCCTTCCTGTTGGGGCAGAACCACTTGGCTTCCCCCTCCTCGCGAACCAGGGGCGTTCCGCAGTCCGGACATACGTGCGGGAAGGAAGGAATCCGGGCCCCGGGCTGCCGTTTGGATTCTTCCACACCCGTAATCTTGGGGATGATTTCCCCGCCTTTCTCCACATACGCCCAGTCTCCTTCGTGGATGTCCAGCATACGAATCTGGTCTTCGTTCACCAGCGTGGCCCTTTTGACCATGGTACCGCTCAGCAGCACCGGTTCCAGGTTGGCCACCGGCGTCACAGCCCCCGTCCGGCCCACCTGATAATCTATGCTCAGGATGGGCGTACAGGCCTGTTCCGCCTTGAATTTATAGGCAACGGCCCAGCGGGGACTCTTGGCGGTGTAGCCCAGGTCCTGCTGGCAGTCCATTTCGTTAATCTTGATAACAATGCCGTCCGTGGCATAGGGAAGCTCCTTGCGGGCGGTGTCCCAATGGCCGATAAACGCCTCAATCTCAGAGATATTATGGCAGATGCTCCTTTCGGCCGATACGGGAAGTCCCCACTGGGCGGCGGCCTTCAAAGCATCGTCGTGGGTAGGGAAGTCCACCTGTCCGGTAGGGATGTGGTAGAGGGTGCAGAAAAGGCCCCTCCGGCCCACTTCTTCCGGGTCCTGCAACTTGAGCGAACCGCTGGCGGCATTGCGCGGATTGGCAAAAAGAGGCTCTTCCATGGCCTCCCGCTCTGCATTGAGGCGGTCGAAGGACTCATAGGGCATGAGCACCTCACCCCGGATTTCAAACTCCTCGGGCCAGCCGCTGCCTTTGAGCGTGTGCGGGATACTGGCAATCTGAAGGGCGTTGCGGGTGACATCGTCTCCCTGCACGCCGTCCCCGCGCGTAAGGGCCCGGAACAGTTTCCCCCTCCGGTAGGTGAGGCAGATGGCCGTCCCGTCAAACTTGAGCTCGCAGCAGTATGTAAACGGCTTGTCCAGCCCCTTGGCGGCCCTTTCGGCAAACTCTTCCACCTCCTGGATGGAATAGGTATTGGCCAGCGAGAGCATGGGGTATTGGTGCGGGTATTTGGCAAAACCGCTTTCGGCCCTGTCTTCCAGGTCTGAACCCACGCGGCGGGTGGGGGAGTCGGGGGTGGCATACTGGGGATAGAGGCGCTCCCAGTCTTCCAGCTCGTGCATAAGCTGGTCGTACTCGTAGTCGCTCATGGTGGGAGCGTTCTCCACATAATACTTGCGGCTGTTCTCCCAGAGAATAGCCTTGAGCTGCTCTATCCTATGTTTTGCTTCCGTGTAATCCATATGCCTGCGTACATGCGCTCACACGCACGTAAAATACANNTACATGCGCTCACACGCACGTAAAATACAAAGATAGCAAAAAAATCCGGATTATGGAGCTAAAAGGAGTTCTCAGCCTCGCTTTTCTGGCGGTTTTCGTCTATCACCTCCTCGTAACCCTTCAGGGCGGCAAAAGGCGCAAACTGGGCGGCACGGTCCAGCCGGGCCATGCGGGGATGCCGTTTGGAGGTGGGATGCTCCAGGCCGATGATGTCGTCGTACGGGGTATTCATTCGTGGTGTCCTCCTATTTGCAGGTTCCTCTCGCGGGTGGTGGCGCCCTCCTCAAAATTCATTCCCTTGAGGATGGCGTTCTTCCCGAATTTCCGGCGGATTTCCAGGATGGCTTCCTGCTGTTTCCGCTCCCGGGAAGTATCGGTTTTCTCATCAAAAAGGCTCAGCTGCACCCCGTCAATCTCTTCCTCTCTCTTTACTTGAGATGCCACTACGTAAACACGTCTTACAAAAAGATTTCTGTCAACAATCCTATCGTACAATTCCATCATGGATTTCAGCAGGATGGAGGTGGCCGATGTGGCAAAGGGAAGGTTCACGGAACCGTGCGCCGGCTTGGGGGTGGGACGGCCGTACCAGTCCCTGACGACGGGCCCTTTTCCCTCTCCGGCCTCATAGCCCACATGCAGCACCAGCTGGGTGGTTACAAGACGTTTGTCCACCAGGTCCAGGGACAGCAGATCCGTCATTTCCCGCACAATGGTACGGGCCTTCCCGAAAGAATAGGGTTCCATGAGCACCTGGCCGCTGGAAAGGCTGCTGGCGCCGGGACGGTACGCCTTGATATCGGCCATGGTGCAGGGCTCCCAGCCCCAGGCGTGATCTATGAGCAGTTCCGCGTTGATACCGAAGAGTTTATACAGCACCTCCTCGTTCCTCAGGGACATCCTCGCCACATCTCCCAGCGTGTATATGCCGGCCGATGCCAGCCTTGCCTCCGTTCCGTGCCCTATGCGCCAGAAATCCGTCAGGGGCCGGTGGGTCCAATACTTTTCCCGGTAGCTCATTTCCGTGAGTTCGGCAATGCGTACGCCGTCCTTGTCGGCCTTCTGGTGCTTGGCCTCTATATCCATGGCCACCTTGCAAAGATAAAGGTTGGGGCCGATTCCCGCCGTTGCCGTTACGCCGGTTTCCTTGAGCACTTCCTTGATCAGGCGCATGGCCAGGGTATGCGCGTCCACACTGTACATCCCAAGGTACTGCGTGGCGTCTATGAATACCTCATCTATGGAATAGACGTGAATGTCTTCCGGGGCAATGAAACGAAGGTACACGCCGTACACTTTCCCGCTCACTTCCAGGTACTTGGACATTCTCGGAGTGGCTGTAACGAAATCCAGTTCCAGGCCGGGGTCTTCCCGCTTCAGGCGCTCTATCCGCTGCTTCACTTCAAAGAGCCGGGGACGGCCCGGGATTCCGTACGCCTTGAGGGCAGGGGAGACGGCCAGGCAGATGGTCTTGTCCGTCCGGGAGGCATCGGCCACCACCAGGCGCGTGGTAAGCGGGTCCAGGCCCCTCTCCACGCACTCTACCGAAGCATAGAAAGACTTCAGGTCGATGGCTATGTATGTCCGCTGATTCACTGCAACAAATTTACTAAAGAATCCAGAATAATTTGTATCTTTGTATGTTTAAAAGAACATGTTTAACATCCAATAATTTTATGAAAGATTCCATTATCATCCTTTGCGGTGGCGGCCCGGCCCCGGGTATGAACACCGTCGTCATGTCTGTCGCCAAGACTTTCCTTTCCAACGGTTACCGTGTTATCGGCCTTCACGGCGGTTACAGCGGCCTTTTCTCCAAGGCACCCCGCACCGAAGACATTGATTTCTTCAAGGCAGACGCTTATTTCAACCGCGGCGGTTCCTACCTCCAGATGAGCCGTTTCAAGCCCACTGACAAGGATTTTGAGGAAAACTTCAACCTGGGCCTTTTCCAGGACAACAACATCAAGCTTCTGGTAACTGTCGGTGGAGACGACACCGCTTCCACGGCCAACCGCATTGCCAAGTTCCTGGAAGCCAAGCACTATCCCATCCACAACATCCACGTTCCCAAGACCATCGACAACGACCTCCCGCTGCCCAAC
>CAJOLS010000046.1 GCA_905235535.1 uncultured Bacteroidales bacterium | reverse complement strand
AAATCAAATTAAATTAAATAACATTATGAGTTTTATCCATCCCGATTTCATGCTCCACTCGGAGACCGCCCGGCAGCTGTACCACCTGCACGCGGAGCACATGCCCATCATCGACTACCATTGCCATCTTTCCCCCCGGGAGATAGCAGAGAATATCCAGTTCCAGGACCTTACCCAGCTGTGGCTGGGAGGAGACCATTACAAGTGGCGCGCCCTGCGGGCCAACGGAGTACCGGAAGAGTATATCACCGGGAACCGTTCCTCCTGGGAAAAGTTCCAGAAATGGGCGGAAACCGTTCCCTACACCATGAGGAACCCTCTCTACCACTGGACGCATCTGGAACTGAGCCGGGTTTTCGGCATTGACAAGCTCCTGGGGCCGGACACCGCCCGTGAAATCTTCGAGGAGTGCAACGCCATGCTGGCTACGCCCGAATTCCGCGGCCAGGCGCTCATCAAGAAGTTCCACGTGGAGGTGGTCTGCACCACCGACGACCCTGCCGACGACCTCCGCTGGCACCAGATGATTGCCCGGCATCCCTTCGGCGTAAAAGTCATTCCCGCGTGGCGTCCGGACCGCGCCATGGCCATCGAGAACCCCCAAAACTACAAGGCGTACCTGAAACAGCTGGGAGAAGCGGCCGATATGGAAATCAGTTCCTATTCAGACCTCTGCACGGCCCTCCGGAAGCGGCACGACTTTTTTGCCGCCAACGGCTGCAAACTCTCGGATCACGGTCTGGAGAAATTCTACTGCGAAGACTACAAAGACGCTGAGATTGAGCTTATCTTCAAGAAGGTGCTCCTGGGAATCCTCCCGACGCCCGAAGAGGTGGATAAGTTCCGCAGCGCGTTCCTGCACGACCAGGCGGTGATGGATGCGGAATCCGGCTGGGCCCAGCAGTACCACGTGGGCGCCATCCGAAACAACAATACCAAGATGTTTGCCGAGGTGGGCGCCGATACCGGTTACGACGCCATTCATGATTTGGATCTCGCCGCGGCCGGCCACCGTTTCTTTGACCGGCTCACCCAGGAGGGCAAACTGGCCAAGACCATCCTCTACTGCCTGAACCCCAAGGACAACGCCGTGATAACGACCATGGCTTATACCTTCAACGACGGCACCGTTCCCGGAAAGATGCAGTTCGGCAGCGGCTGGTGGTTCCTGGACCAGGAAGTGGGCATGCGCCGCCAGATGGATTCCCTGAGTAACCTGGGCCTCATTTCCCGCTTCGTGGGCATGCTTACGGACAGCCGCAGCTTTGTTTCCTATCCCCGTCACGAGTATTTCCGCCGCATCCTCTGCGATGTCTTCGGCCGGGATATCGAGCAGGGCAAGCTGCCCGCCTCCGAAATGGCGTTCATCGGCCAAATGGTGGAGGACATTTCCTACAACAACGCCAAAAATTATTTCCAGTTCTAATGTCAAAATCCATTCTGTAGCTTATGTCCACACAAAAACGACTCATGACCAACTGGCGGTGGTGGATTTGCAGCCTGCTGTTCATCGCCACCACGGTGAACTACCTGGACCGTCAGGTACTTTCCCTTACCTACAAGGAGTTCATCGCCCCGGAATTCCATTGGACAGATGCCCACTACGGAACCATTACCGGCTTCTTCTCCATCTTCTACGCGGTGGCCTGCCTGTTTGCGGGCAAGTTTGTGGACTGGTTGGGCACCAAGAAAGGCTACCTGATTGCCATCGGCGTGTGGTCCCTGGGCGCCGTGATGCACGCCGGCTGCGGCGTGGCAACCACCTGGTTTGTAGATGAAATAAGCTCTGTAGAGGCTCTGAGAGCCATTGAGGCCGGGTCCAACGTGGCCCTGGCCGTCTCTACCGTGTCGGTCTATCTCTTCCTGCTGTGCCGGGGCATCCTGGCCCTGGGCGAGGCGGGGAATTTCCCGGCCGCCATCAAGGCCACGGCCGAGTATTTTCCCAAGAAAGACCGTGCCTTTGCCACTTCCATTTTCAATGCCGGCGCTTCCGTAGGTGCGCTGGCCGCGCCGCTGCTGATTCCGCCGCTGGCCAAAAACCTGGGCTGGGAGATGGCGTTCATCGTCATCGGCGGCATGGGCTTCGTCTGGATGTTCTTCTGGCAGATGATGTATGACAAACCGGACAAGAGTAAGCATGTGAACGGGGAGGAACTTTCGTACATCCGTCAGGACGACCAGGATGCGGCCGCTCCCGCCGCTCAGGAGGAAAAGGCCATTCCCATGCTCAAGTGCTTCAAGTACAAACAGACCTGGAGTTTTGCCATCGGAAAATTCCTCACGGACGGGGTTTGGTGGTTCTTCCTCTTCTGGGCCCCGGCTTTCTTCCAGGACCAGTTCAACGCCCCCGCCAGTTCGCCACTGGGGCAGGGACTTATCTTTACCCTCTACGCCATTGTGACGGTGATTTCCCTCTTTGGCGGCTACCTCCCGAAGTATTTTGTGGAAAAGAAGGGGATGCACCCCTATACCGGCCGCATGCGGGCCATGCTCATTTTCGCCTTCTTCCCTTTGGTGGCCCTGGCCGCCCAGCCGCTGGGCTCCTTCAGCCCCTGGTGGCCGGCCATCCTCATCGGCATCGCCGCTGCGGGACACCAGGCCTGGAGCGCCAATATTTTCTCTACGGTGGGTGACATGTTCCCGCGCAGCACCGTGGCCTCCATTACGGGTATCGGCGCCATGGCGGGCGGTATGGGCTCCTTTATCATCAACAAAGGCTCCGGCGCCCTGTTCACCTATGCCGAGAAGGCCGGCGAGAACTTTGCCTTCCTGGGTTTTACCGGCAAGCCGGCGGGTTATTTCATCGTGTTCTGCTTCTGCGGTCTGGCCTACCTGATTGCCTGGGGCGTCATGAAGTCCCTGGTTCCCAGGTATAAGCCTGTAGAAGTGAGATAAACAATTGAGAATATGGCAAAAGTAGTTACCTTTGGAGAAGTGATGCTTCGCCTTTCCCCCCCGGGTTATCTACGTTTCTCGCAGGCTCGTCAGTTTGATGCCACCTTCGGCGGCGGAGAGGCCAATGTGGCTGTTTCGCTGGCCCGTTACGGCGTGGATGCCCATTTTGTGACGCGCCTTCCCCAAAATGATATTGCCGATATGTGTACGGCAGAGCTCAAGGGCTTAGGCGTAAACACGGACGGCATTGTGTACGGCGGAGACCGCATGGGAATCTATTTCCTGGAAACGGGGGCGGTGGCCCGCGGCTCCAAGGTGGTCTATGACCGCGCCCACAGCGCCATCTCCGAGATTACGCCCGGCATGGTGGACTGGCACAAGGTGCTGGAAGGGGCCGACTGGTTCCACTGGACCGGCATTACCCCGGCTTTGAGCCAGGGAGCGGCCGATGCCTGCCTGGAGGCCATACGGGTGGCTAACGAAATGGAGGTGAAGGTTTCCTGCGACCTCAATTACCGCAAGAAGCTGTGGAAGTACGGCAAGACGGCGGCCGAGGTGATGCCCCGGCTGGTGGCCGGCTGCGACCTCATCCTGGGCAACGAGGAAGATGCCGAAAAAGAGTTCGGCATCAAGCCCGAGGGCTTTGACGCCGAGAAGACCGGCGGGGAAATTGACCAGAACATCTTCGTGAGCGTTGCCCGGCAGCTGATGGAAAAGTTCCCGCGCTGCAAGAAGGTGGCCATTACCCTCCGGGGCTCCATCAACGCCAACCACAATACCTGGGGCGGTGTGCTGTACGACGGCAGGACGCTCTGGCAGAGCCGCCGCTACGACATTACGCACATCGTGGACCGCGTGGGAGGAGGAGATTCCTTCATGGGAGGCCTCCTGTATGGCCTGCTGGCCTATGAAACCGATCAGGAGGCCATTGAGTTTGCCGCAGCGGCCTCTTGCCTCAAACACACTGTCTTCGGAGATTACAACCGGGTAACGGTGGCCGAAGTGGAAGCCCTTGTCAGAGGCGGCGGCAGCGGCCGTGTATCCCGATAATTGTCATTCTGAACGAAGTGAAGAATCTGTATTATGGCAAAGTTCAATAAGATAGATACGCTTGGTATTATCCGGAACACCGGGATTGTGCCGGTTTTTTACAGTGCCGATGTGGAATTGGCCAAAAAGGTGGTGAAGGCCTGCTACGACGGCGGCATCCGGGCCTTTGAGTTCACCAACCGCGGGGATGGTGCGCACGAGGTTTTCCGGGAAGTGATGGCTTTTGTTCGGGCCGAATGTCCGGAGATGGCCCTTGGGGCCGGCACCATCCTGGATGCCCCCACCGCCGCCCTCTACCTCCAGATGGGGGCCGATTTCCTGGTGTCTCCCTGCTGCGTGGAAGAGGTGATTACGCTGGCTAACCGCAGGGGAGTGCCCTACAGTCCCGGCTGCGGCACCGTAACGGAGATTGTGCATGCCCAGGAACGCGGCTGCGACCTGGTGAAGGTGTTCCCCGCCGGTACTGTGGGAGGCCCTGCCTTCGTGAAGAACGTCATGGCTCCGCTGCCCTGGGCCATGATCATGGCTACGGGCGCCGTGGAACCCACGGAAGAGAACCTTACGGCCTGGGCCAGGAGCGGGGTTACCGCCGTGGGCATGGGCTCCAAACTTTTCCCCAAGGATGTGATTGCTTCCGGCGACTGGGCTTCCATATCGGCTCTTTGTGCAAAGTGCCTGAAGTGGTTCAAGGCGTAAGCCTTTAGATGCTACAAAAGCCCGCTACACTTTTGTGTAACGGACTTTTTGTATAAATGGTGGGGCCGTAAGCCGCTTTCTGTTTTTGAATCTGTCATTTATCTTCGCAACCTACCCCCCGGCATCGGGCGGGCCGCCCTCATCTGCCGGTATATTTGGTCTTGCAGGCCCGGGTACCGTACCCGATGCATGTCGCCATGCAGCGTCGTGGGCTCTTACCCCGCGTTTTCACCCTTACCTGTTGCCAGGCGGTTCTTTTCTGTTACAAGTACCTTAAAGATTACTCCCTACTGCGCTTTCCGCAGACGGGCGCCCTGTCCTGTGCGGACTTTCCTCAGCTCCATATCCAAAAACGGGGGCCTGGCCATGGAGCCGCGACAGATCGTCCCACCACTTGGTTTCTACAGCCTTTTCTTGATGGCCTTGCTGGCTTCCTCGTAACCGGGCTTCTCCAGCAGGGCGAACATGTTCTTCTTGTAGGCCTCCACACCGGGCTGGTTGAAGGGGTTCACGCCCAGAAGGTATGCGCTGATGCCGCAGGCGAACTCGAAGAAGTACAACAGGCTGCCCAGGTTGAAGGCGTCCACCCTCTCGAAGTTCACGGACAGCTGGGGCACGCCGCCGTCAATGTGGGCCAGGACGGTGCCCAGCTCGGCCATGTGGTTGCAGTGCTCCACGTGCTTGCCGGCCAGGTAGTTCAGCTGGTCCAGGTCCTGGGGTTCGGACTCGATGACCACGCTGCGCTGGGCGTTCTCCACGTGCAGGACAGTCTCGAACATGACGCGGGAGCCTTCCTGGATGAACTGGCCCATGGAGTGGAGGTCGGCCGTGTTGTTTACGCTGGCGGGGAAGATACCGGTACCTTCCTTGCCCTCGGACTCTCCGTAGAGCTGCTTCCACCATTCGGCCACGTAGGTGAGCTTGGGATTGTAGTTGACCAGGATCTCGGTGCTTTTGCCCAGTTCCTTGAATAGGCAGTTGCGCATGGCGGCGTAGATGATGGCGGGATTCTTGTCACTCTTGATTTCTAGGCCCTTGGCGGCATCCTGGGCACCTTCTACCAGGGCCTGGATGTCAAATCCGGCCACGCAGATGGGGAGAAGGCCCACGGGAGTGAGCACGGAGAAACGGCCTCCGATGTTGTCCGGAACCACGAAGGTCTCGTAGTTCTCCTGGGTGGCCAGGGTTTTGAGGGCGCCCTTGCTGGCATCCGTAATGGCAACGATGCGGTCGGCCGCCTCCTCCTTGCCATAGCGGGCTTCGATGAACTGCTTCACTACGCGGAAGGCCACGGCGGGTTCGGTGGTGGTGCCGCTCTTGGAGATGACGATGCAGGCTACGTTGCGCTCTTCGGCCAGGTCCATCAGATCGGCCAGGTATTCCTCGGAAAGGTTGTTGCCGGCGAAGACCACCTCCGGGGCGTCTTTGCGCTTGAGCTGCTTGGCGAAGTTGTGGCTCAGGGCCTCGATGACGCACTTGGCGCCCAGGTAGCTGCCGCCGATGCCGATGGCGATGACCAGGTCCACGCCCTTTTTCATCCACTTGTCGCGGACAGACTCATACTCGTTCAGTTCACGTTCCGTAATCTGGCAGGGGAGTTTCTTCCAGCCCAGGAAATCGTTGCCTGCGCCGTTCTCGTTCTTGAGCACATCGAAGGCTTCGAAGGCCTTGGATACATAGGCCTGATACTTGGCGTCCTCCACAAAGGAAGAGCAGCCCTTAACATCTACTTTGATCATATGTTTTAGAAATAATTGTTTACACTGCCATTCATTTTGCAAAGATACACAATTTCTCTATTATTTTTGTTATCTTTACGCTTGGAAACCTTATTAACAATTAAAACACTAGTTTTATGGAAAAGACCTGGAGATGGTTCGGAAAAAAAGACAAGATCACCCTTGCCATGCTTAGGCAGATTGGCGTGGAAGGAATTGTGACCGCCCTCCACGACGTCCCGCTGGGAGAAGTCTGGACCCGGGAGAAAATCCGCGAGCTGCGGGAATACATCGAAAGCTACGGAATGCGCTGGAGCGTAGTGGAATCGCTCCCGGTGGTGGAAACCATCAAATACGGCGGCCCGGACCGGGATCACCAGATAGAGGTGTACAAGGAGAGCCTGCGCAATTTGTCGGCCGAAGGCATCCACTGCATCTGCTACAACTTCATGCCGGTTTTGGACTGGGCCAGGACAGACCTTTTCCACCAGAATCCCAACGGCGCCACCAACCTGTATTTCAACTATGCAGAGTTTGCGTATTTTGACATCTATATCCTCAAGCGCCCCGGCGCCCGGGAGGAATGGGCCGCCTTCCGCTTCCCGGAAGGGGTGGGAGAGGGCCGGAACGTACTGGCCGAGGCCGATGAGCTGGCTGGGACCATGACGCCGGAGAAAGACCACAAGCTGGTGGAGAACATCGTCATCAAAACCCAGGGCTTCGTGAGCGGCAATTTCAGCGAGAACGACGAAGCTCCCGTCCAGAAATTCCGCGGATTCCTGGACCTTTACAAGGGAATCGGCAAAGAGCAACTGCGTGCCAATATGAAATACTTCCTGGAGGCCATCATGCCCACCTGCGAGGAATACGGGATGAATATGTGCGTCCACCCGGACGACCCTCCCATCGAAGTGCTGGGCCTGCCGCGCATCGTGCGCACGGAGGAAGACATCCAGTGGCTCATGGACGCCGTTCCCAACAAGCACAACGGCCTCACTTTCTGCGCCGGTTCGTTCTCGGCCGGGGCCTATAACAACGTGGTGGACCTGGCCCGGAAGTTTGCCTCCCGCACCCATTTCGTGCACCTGCGCTCCTGCCATATCTTCCCTAACGGGGATTTCACCGAGGCTTCCCACCTGGGAGGAAGGGCGGATTTGATAGAGCTGGTGCGCATCTTCGAGAAGGAAAATCCCGCTTTGCCGATGCGCGTAGATCACGGCATGACGTTCACGGACGCCCCCGGAGGCATCATGGACGAATCGGCCCACGGACACAACGCAGGCTATACCTTGCTGGGCCGTATGTTCGCCATGGGGCAGGTGCAGGGCATCATGGCCGCGGTGGATCGCGAACTGGGCATCCCTTACAAACAACCCGGATTCTTTGACTGATATGAAACTGAGCGAAATCCTGAGCGGCGGGTGCAATGCCGCCGAGTGGGAGGCCAAAGGCTATGTGCTTCCCCGTTTTGACATCCAGGCCGTCCGCGAGAAAACGGCCCAGGAACCCACCTGGGTGCATTTTGGCGGCGGCAATATCTTCCGCGCTTTCCCGGCGGCCATCCTGAACGACGCCCTCAATCAGGGAAAGTACGACCGCGGCGTCATCGTGGCCGAAACCTTCGATTTCGAGGTGGTGGACAAGGCCTATAAGCCTTACGGCAACCTGTCCCTCTCCGTGAGCCTCCATTCGGACGGGAACATAGGCAAAACCGTGATTGCTTCCGTGACGGAGGCCCTGAAGGCAGACCCTTGCTTCCCCGAAGACTGGAACCGGCTGGTCCAAGTGTTTCGCGCCCCCTCATTGCAGATGATTTCCTTTACCATTACGGAAAAAGGCTATTCCTTCCATGAGGAAGACCTGGCCAGGGGGCTGAACCCCGCCTTAGCCATGGGAAAGGTCTGTTTCCTGCTGTGGGAGCGTTTCCAGGCCGGAAAACTGCCCCTTACCGTGCAGTCTTTTGACAACTGCTCGCACAACGGGGACAAGCTCAAGGCCGGCGTCATGGCCTATGCCCTTCGCTGGGTGAAAGACGGCCTGGTGCCGGAGGCATTCCTAACCTATCTGAAGGACGAGACCAAGGTTACCTTCCCCTGGTCCATGATAGACAAGATTACCCCGCGCCCGCACCAGAAGGTGAAGGAACTGCTGGAGGCCGACGGTTTTGAGGACAACAACTACATTGAAACGGAGAAACATACCTTTACGGCTCCGTTCGTGAATGCCGAAGAGGTGCAGTACCTCGTTATCGAAGACCATTATACCAACGGCCGACCGCCGCTGGAGCTGGGAGGAGCCCTCTACACCACCCGGGAAACGGTGGACAAGGTGGAAACCATGAAGGTGACCACCTGCCTGAATCCGCTGCACACGGCCATGAGCATCTACGGCTGCCTGCTGGGCTATACTTTGATATCGGCCGAAATGGCCGATGAAGACCTTCGCGCCTTTATCCAGAAGATAGGCTACATGGAGGCCATGCCGGTGGTGGTGGACCCGGGCGTGCTGAATCCTTACGAATTCATCGGCGCCGTCATCAACCGCCGCCTGCCCAATCCCTTCATGCCGGACGCCCCGCAGCGCATTGCCATGGATACCAGCCAGAAGCTGCCCATACGCTTTGGAGAAACCATCAAGAAGTACGTGGCCCGGGGGCTGGACAAAGACAACCTGGTGCTCATTCCGCTCACGCTGGCGGGATATGCCCGCTACCTCAAAGGAGTCAAGGACGACGGAACACCCTTTGACCCGTCTCCAGACCCTATGCTGGCAGAGCTGCAGGCTGTTGTGGCCCCGCTTCGGATGGGTGTCCAAGACCAGGACTGGAGCTGCCTGAAAGCCCTCTACAGCCGGGCCGATGTCTTTGGCCTGAACCTCTACGAGGCCGGGCTGGGAGAGAAGATTGAAGGGATGGTGAAGGAACTCTTTGCCGGCCCCGGAGCCGTGCGGAAAACCCTGCACAAGTACACGGTGGCCCGATGAGGAAAGCCTGGCTGCCTTTTTGCCTGGCTGCCCTGGCCGCCTGTTCGTCCGTCCCGGTTCCCCCGCTGGTGGACATCCCGGCCGGAAGTTTTGTGATGGGGTCGGAGAATCCGCCCATGCCCGAATGGGACGAGGCCCCTTTGCACGAAGTGACGCTTCCCGCCTTCCGCATGAGCGCCACGGAAATCACCAACGCCCAGTACGAAGCCTTCGACCCTGCGCATAAAGCTTTGCGGGGGTACGGGGGCTTCTCGGTGGCCGATGACGAGGCCGTGGTTATGGTCTCCTGGGCTGATGCCGTGGCGTATTGCGAGTGGCTGTCCCGGCGTACGGGGCGCTCTTTCCGCCTCCCGACGGAGGAGGAATGGGAATATTCCTGCCGGGCCGGTACCACTACGGCTTATAATACGGGAGAAACGTATCCGGAAAAGTTCTGGAAGGTGCAGGAAAACGCCCGCTTCAAAGAACCTGTATCCCTGCAAGTGGCTCAGTTCCAGCCCAATGCCTGGGGGCTGTACGACATGCACGGCAATGTGGAGGAGTGGTGTCAGGACGCCTACGCGCCTTATGGTCATTCTGAGTCTGGTCATTCTGAGCTTTGTCATTCTGAGCGAAGCGAAGAATCTCCTTTCTGCCGCGTAGTGCGGGGCGGCAGCCACAACACGCCCGTGCGCTTCCTGCGCAGTGCCAACCGCAGCGGCTCCCTGCCGGAAGACCGCTCTGTCCTGCTGGGCTTCCGGGTGGTGGAGGGCGCTCCTCTTCCGGAAGAACCGGCTTCGGACACCGTAGCCCGGACTCCCGTGTCCCATCGGCCTAAAAACTACGGTCAGGACACGCAAACCGGCACTTCCGTGTCCGGGGCCCCCTTCTTTGCCGAACCCATCCCTTATGTGGTGGCGCCGGCAGGCAGTACGCCTTTCTATTCCCACAACCACCAGCCGGCCGTTACCTGGCTGCCCGGCGGCGGTCTTCTGGCCATCTGGTTCTCCACGGATGCCGAGGCCGGGCGGGAGATGGTGGTGCTGCAAAGCCGCTTTGACGGAGAGTCCTGGAGCCCCGCCACCCTGTTCTGCAAGGTGCCGGACCGCAATATGACCGGCAGTGCGCTGCTCACGTTGGATAATGGGGAAATTCTTCATTTCCAGGGCGTTGGAGATGCGGGGGAATGGAAAGACCTGGCGCTGGCCATGCGGCGTTCATCGGCCGATGGTATTTGGACGCCGCTCCAATATATAGAGCCGGAGCATCAAGTGAGGCATCAGGTGATTGCCGGGCCCGTCGTGTGCAAGGACGGGCGCATCCTCCTTTGCTGCGACGCCGGGCCTGACGGGGAAGCCGGTACGGCCCTGCACGTGTCCAAGGACGGGGGAAAAACCTGGGAAGACACCGGCAGCATCATCAAAGGCATCCATGCCGGCATGGTGGAGTTGGAGGACGGACGGCTCATGGCCTTCGGCCGCGGCAATGCCATAGACGGCAGGATGCCCTGCAGCATATCGGCCGACGGGGGATACACCTGGACATACAGTGCCACGGAGTTCCCGCCCATTGGAAGCGGACAGCGGCTGGTGCTCAAACGGCTGCAGGAAGGGCCGCTGATGCTGTGCTCCTTCGGCCCGGATGGCCTGTATGTTGCACTTAGCTACGACCAGGGGGAGAGCTGGCCGGTGAAAAAACTCCTCACGGACGGGAAGAAGCGTGTGCTGGACGGCGGCGCCTGGACGGGGACTTTTACCCTGGACGCCACCCACGCAGAGCCCAAGGGCTACCTGGCCTGCACGCAAAGTCCGGACGGGGTTATTCACCTCCTTAGCAGCCGGGTTCATTATAGGTTCAACCTGGCTTGGATAGAAGGGAAATAAATACTAACTTTGCGCTACCATGAAACGTTTAGGTGTATTCTTGATTGGCGTGCTGCTCTGTGCCTGCTCCCAGGCCCAGGTGACGCAGTACAAGTTTAAGGTGGTGAAGGATTATCCGCATGACATGGCGGCCTACACCCAGGGCCTCTTTTTCCATGACGGTACCCTCTACGAGACCACGGGCCAGTACGGCACCAGTTCCATCCGTACCGTTAACTTGCAGACAGGCCAGCCCATCCAGAACAAGAAACTCAGTTCCAAGTACTTTGCAGAAGGCTCGGCCATCCTGGGGGACAAACTGTACATCCTTACCTGGACCAACAAGGTGGCTTTCATCTACGATGCCAAAATCCTGGAATACAAAAAGACCGTAGGGTATCCGCGGGAAGGCTGGGGCCTCACCACGGACGGCAAACGGCTCATTGCCAGTGACGGCAGCGCCAACCTGTATTTCCTGGACGAAAGCCTCAAGGTAACCAGGAAACTGCCGGTCACCCTGAACGGTCGTCCGCTCAAAAACCTGAACGAACTGGAATGGATCAATGGTAAAATCTGGGCCAATGTGTACCTCACGGACATGATAGCCATCATAGACCCTGAATCCGGCAAGGTGGAAGGTGCCATTGACTGCGCCGGCCTGCTGCCGGATGAACTCTGGACCTCGGCCACCGATGTCCTCAACGGCATAGCCATAGACGCCGCCGGAAAGATTTACCTCACCGGCAAGAACTGGCCCAAACTTTATCAGATAGAACTGATTAAACAATAAGAGTCTGTTTTGAAATGATTCAATAAATTCTTTATGTTTCTTTTTGGTAAATTTTCCTCAAAAATTTTCACCCATAGGAACCCCCTATGGCCAAAAAT
>CAJOLS010000045.1 GCA_905235535.1 uncultured Bacteroidales bacterium | reverse complement strand
GCTGGGAAGCATCTGGATCCTGATGTCGTTTCTTCGCTTTACCAGCGTTTCGACGCCGTAACCAGCTATATGCATCGCATCCTGAATGTGCTCTACTCCCGGACAGGCGAGGGGGAAACCTGCACGGTTCCCATGGTGGATGAGGCCATAGATTTCATCCTCCGGATGTCTTCGGACACTTATGAATCCCTGTATTATCAGATGCCCGAGAAGCAGCGGATGCTCTTTCTGGCCATTGCCAAGGAAGGGAAGGCCACATCGGTCACAAGCGGAAAGTTCATCAACAAGCATAAACTCAACTCGGCCAGCAGTGTAAGTTCGGCTTTGAAAGGTTTGTTGGACAAGGACTTCATCACCACGGACAAGAACATCTACAGTGTTTACGATCAGTTTTTCTCGCTTTGGCTTGCATTCAAAGGAATGATTTAAGCTCCTTTACTGCCTCCTTCAGCTCTTCCAGGTCCTCTTCGTGGGCAAAGGCCATCGGCTCGCCGGAGTACACGTAGTAAAGCGACTGGCCGCCCAAGTGGCCGGGGAACTCCGCGGTAACGTCCCGATTTGTGTATCTGAAAAAGGTTTGCTATCTTTGAGAGTATTATAGTTCACAAGAAGTCTTAAGAATCGAGGCCTATGGCAAATAGCAAGAAAACGGCGGGCTCCCCACGCCTTTCCAATATAGTCAAACCCCGCGGTATGAGTTTGCAGGGGTGGCAGGTGGCGCTTCGCCAGCAGGCTGCGAGAAAAGAGAATTTTGGCATTGTGGAGCTGGATGCAGAGCATTCTCCGGGGGAGTATCACGTGATAAGTCCCGCAACGCAGGGGCACTATCAAGTGATCTATCACGGCGAAGGACATGAACTGAATGCCTGTTCCTGCATGGATTTCAGGACATCCCGTCTGGGGACCTGCAAGCACATGGAGGCGGTGAAGAGTTGGATAGGGGAGAAGAAGATCAGGCGTGTGCATCAGCCTGACAGTTCCCTTACGACGCTGTATATGGATTATTCCTCAGTTCTTCAAGTGAAGATTCGTTATGGTCGGGAGGATGAGGAGGTACTTAAGGGCATCTTTGATCCCCTGATGCCGGGCGGCAGTTTCAACCATCTTACCGAACTGCGCCTGCCGGACGCCATTCGCGAGGCTTTTCAAGTGAGCCCTTTCTTCCGTTGTCGGCCGGATGTGCTTGCGTATGCAGATGCTGTCAGTGACAACCACGTGCGGAGGGAGCGCTTGGAAGATGTCTTCAAGCACCACCTTTGGTGGAAGGAAGTTTTCGTCAAGGGCGTGAAACCGTATGTGTATCAGCGGGAAGGGATGGAGTTTGCAGCCCGTTGCGGGCGCTGTATCCTGGCCGATGAGATGGGTCTGGGAAAGACGCTGCAAGCTATCGGCACGGCTCAGTTGCTTTATCGGGAGGGCTTTATTTCATCGGCCCTTATCGTGTGCCCGACGTCTTTGAAGTATCAGTGGAAACGGGAAATCAAGACATTCATCGGTGCCGATGCCCTGGTAATTGAAGGGCCCCAGCCGGTGCGCCAGAAGCTTTATAATGGGCCGGAGGTGTACAAGATCGTCTCCTACAATTCCCTCAATAATGACATCAAAGCCCTCGGTTCCATGACGGTTGACATGGTCATCATGGATGAGGTGCAGCGCCTGAAGAACTGGGACACGCAGATTGCCCGGTCGGCAAGACGCGTCAAGTCCGATTATTCTCTCATTCTTTCCGGTACGCCACTGGAAAACAAGCTGGAGGAGCTGTATTCGATTGTCCAGCTGGTGGATCAGTATTGTCTGGGTCCATATTACGCTTTCCGCCAGGAGCATATTCAGACGACAGAATCCGGAAAGGTAATAGGATACAAGGGCTTGAACGAGGTGGGAGCGATGGTGAAGCCCATCTTGCTTCGCCGCCGGAAGGCGGATGTCTCCATCCAGCTTCCGGAGCGGATGGACAAGAACCTGTTCGTGCCGATGACCAGGGAGCAGCGGGCGCTTCACGACGAGTACAAGGATATGGTGGCCCGCATCGTCTTCAAATGGCAGAAGACGCATTTTTTGAGCGATACGGACCGTCGCCGTCTCCTTACGGGCCTGTCAATGATGCGGATGGCATGCGACAGCACCTTTATTCTGGACCAGAAGTCCCGTCATGATACCAAAGTGGATGAAGTGCTCAACATCCTTCAGGACATCTTCTCTGCGGGAGACGAAAAGGTAGTGGTTTTCAGCGGCTGGGAACGGATGACGCGGCTTCTTGCCGGAGAGCTGGATGCGCTTGGAATCGCTTATTCCAATTTGAATGGAAGTGTTCCGTCTGCCAAGCGGAAAGACCTGATAGACAGGTTTACGGATGACCCTTCGGTGCGGGTGTTCCTTTCGACAGATGCCGGAGCAACGGGACTGAACCTTCAGGCTGCATCGTATGTCATCAATTTGGACCTGCCTTGGAATCCGGCGGTGCTGGAGCAGCGTATCGGTCGTATCTACCGGATGGGGCAGAAGCGGAATATCCAGGTAATCAATCTGGTTGCCATCGGTACGATTGAGGAACAGATGCTGGCGAAACTCAAGTTCAAGACGGATTTGTTCGATGGCGTCCTGAACGGAGGCGAAGACGAGGTGTTCCTCGATAACAATAAACTGGAGACGCTGGTCACGGATTTGGGCTTTGGAGAGAATGCTGCGGAAGAGCCTGTCGATTCCCATCCGGCACTGCCCGTCGAGACTGTGGACGAAGACGAGGTGGAAAAGCGGAAGGACGTTGATTCGCCTGTCCCCGATATGGAGCGTGAGTCTCCTGTCATTCCGGGCGATGGCGAAGAATCTGTTCCCGAGGCGGAAGCGCTTATAAATCAGGGCGTAGCTTTCCTTGGCGGGCTTATCCGGACATTAAAAGAGCCGGAATCGGCCAGGCGACTGGCAGATACATTGGTGAAGGAAGACCCCGCATCCGGTAAGGCCTCCATCAACATCCCCGTATCCAGCAAAGAGTCTGTCCTACAGTTCGTTTCTTTGCTGGGGAAGCTCCTGAAATGAATGATGCGGCTCTTCTCACCATGGCCTGTATCCTGGCGCCCGGCATGGGCCCCGCCGCGTGGGTGCTTTTTGTATAAAACACTGGAACTTTTACTCACTGAATTCCCAATATGACCCAAGACGAACTCTGGCTGGCCAAATGGCAGGAAGCCGTCGATTTTCTGGAAACCAACCATCGAAAACCCTCCAAGTTTGTGCCGGAGGAGCGTAACATGCGCTCCTGGTGGAAGCACAACAAGAAGCTGATGAATGCCGGCGAGTTGAGGCCGGAGCGGGTAGAACTCTTCAAACAACTCCTCGCTCTGGGGGAAAAGTACAAACACGTGAATCAGTATCAATAGCCCCCCAATGGTAGAAGAACTAATATCCTGTACGCCGGAGGACCTCGCAGACCTCGATGCCCTGATGCACGCGTTGTCGGCCACAAGTTTCTGCAATGAAGCGCTTTTGAACGCGGCGCTGGCCGATGCCAATGTCCACGTATTCGTGATAAGGGATGGCGGGCGCATTGTGGCCACCGGGACGCTTTGCGTGAAGCATACGCTGGAATTTTTAGTAGCCGATATTGAATCGGTGGTGGTGAGTCCCGGTTGTCGGAGCCGAGGGTACGGGAAGGAACTCATGACGGCCATGATTGCGGTGGCCAGAGAGTTGAAGGTGCACCATATCCAATTGACGTCCAATCCCGATCGCGTGGCGGCGAACCTGCTGTACCGGAGCCTCGGTTTTGTGCGCTATGAGACCAATTGCTATAAGATGGGAATGAGAGTCTGTTTTATTCTTTATGTTTCTTTTTGGTAAATTTTCCTCAAAAATTTTCACCCATAGGAACCCCTATGGCCAAAAATTTTCAAGAAAAATTTCCACAAAAAAAACTATAAATAAAAATATCAATCATTTCAAAACAGACTCTAAATAATATAAGTATGTTGAAAATCGGAGACAAGATGCCGGAGTTTGAGGTGCTGGACCAGGACGGGAATACAGTTACGTCGCAGGACCTCCTTAAAACAGGCAGGAAGACCATCGTTTACTTCTATCCCAAGGACAACACGTCCGGCTGCACGGCAGAGGCGTGCAGCTTCCGGGACCATTACGCAAGGCTCACAGAGGCCGGGTACAATGTGGTGGGCGTGAGCAAGGACAGCGCCAAATCCCACACGGGTTTCCGGGCCAGGTACGGCCTGCCTTTCCGCCTTCTGGCCGATACATCCACCGGGATGCTCCAGGCTTTCGGCGCCTGGGGAGAGAAGAAAATGTACGGAAAAACCACCCTGGGAACCCTCCGGCGCACGTTTATCTTTGATGAAAACGGCATCCTGACAAGGCTCATTGAGAAGGTGGATACCAAAAACGCCGCCGCGCAAATCCTGGACCCCACAGAATCATCTTCGGCGCCGCCGGCGGCCGCGTCCTCCCCGTCAAAATCATAACTTGGATAAAATGAAAAGAGTGCTGGTTACCGGCAGTGCCGGGTTTATCGGGGCCAATCTGGTGATGCGCCTGTTCCGGGAGATGGACGGGGGTGTCATCGTGGGCCTGGACAATTTGAACGATTATTACGACCCTTCCCTCAAGGAGTATAGGTTGAAGGAATTGGAAAAAGCCAAGTCTGAGGCCATAGACTACGTTTTTGTGAAGGGCTCCATTGCCGACATGGAACTGGTGGACAAGCTGTTTGCGCAGTACCGCTTTGACGTGGTGGTGAACCTGGCCGCCCAGGCAGGGGTGCGCTACAGCATAGAGAACCCGGATGTGTATATAGAGAGCAATGTGATAGGCTTTTACAACATCCTGGAGGCCTGCCGGCATTACCCCGTGGAGCATCTGGTGTATGCTTCCAGCTCCAGCGTGTATGGAGGCAACAAGAAGGTCCCGTTCAGTACGGAAGACCGCGTGGACAATCCCGTGAGCCTGTATGCCGCCACCAAAAAGAGCAACGAGCTCATGGCCCATTGCTACTCCAAACTGTACGACATCCCCACCACCGGCCTGCGCTTTTTCACGGTTTATGGCCCTGCCGGAAGGCCGGATATGGCATACTTCGGCTTTACCGACAAGCTGCTGGCCGGAAAAACCATCCAAATCTTCAACTACGGCAACTGCCGGAGGGATTTCACCTACGTGGATGACATTGTGGAAGGGGTGTTTCGAGTAATGCAGAAGGCCCCGGAGCGCAAAGCCGGAGAGGATGGCCTGCCCGTGCCCCCGTACAAGGTGTACAACATTGGCGGAGGACAGCCGGAGAACCTGCTGGACTTTGTGCAAATCCTCCAGGAAGAGCTGCTTGCAGCCGGCGTTCTGCCCCAGGATTACGATTTTGAAGCCCACAGGCAGCTGGTGCCCATGCAGCCGGGAGACGTGCCCACCACGTATGCCGATGCATCGGCTCTGGAGCGGGACTTCGGCTTTACGCCAAGGATTACGCTCCGTGAGGGCCTGCGCAAATTTGCCAGATGGTATAAAGAATATTACGGATAAAGACTATGCTTTGCGAAAACAGATTCAAGGAAATATATGGCCGTGAGGCAGAGGGTGTATCCTTCTGCCCGTACCGCATTTGCCCCATCGGTGCCCATTCAGACCATAACCTGGGCAAAATCACCGGTCTGGCCATCAACAAAGGCATCCACATTGCCTATGCCGCCAAGCAGAACGGCGTGGTGGAAATGGGCTCCCTGCAATTTTCCAAGCGGGCGCAGTGGCACATCGCCTCCGTCCCTTCCCAGAAGCAGGAGGACTGGGCCGATTATCTGAGAGGCGCCACCTGGGCCCTTTCCAAAAAGTTCCGCCTGGGCATCGGCCTTTGCGGCGTTATCGAGGGGACTCTTCCCATCGGCGGGCTGTCTTCATCGGCCGCCGTCATTATTGCCTTCCTGCAGGCCCTCTGCAAAGTGAACGGCATTGTGCTGGGACAGCAGGAACTGATTGATATTGCGTTTGATGCAGAACTGAATTATGTGGGCGTGAATGTGGGCAAGCTGGACCAGAGCTGCGAGGTTCTGTGCAAAAAGAACCATCTTCTGTATCTGGATACCAAAGACGGCCGGTACGAGCTTATCCCCCAGCATCCGGATATGAAGCCCTACAAGATTGCCATCTTTTTCTCCGGCCTGGAGCACAGCCTGGCCGGATCCAAATACAATATGAGGGTGGACGAACTCCGTTCCGGTGTCTATGCCCTGCAGGCTTTGTCGGGCATGGAGTACGGCAAGTTCAACGAGGCCTATGCCCGGAACGTGTCCCGGGAGATTTACGAGCAGTACAAGAGCCGCCTTCCGGTACCTTGGGCCAAGCGCTGTGAGCACTGGTACACAGAGTTCGAGCGTGTGGAGAAGGGGGCCGAGGCCTGGCGCAGGGGAGACATAGAAGCCTACGGTAAGCTTTCCTTCGAATCCGGCTGGAGCAGCATCCACAACTGGGAATCGGGCGCCCCGGAGCAGATAAGGCTGTACGAGATTATGACGCAGACGGAAGGCATCTACGGAGGCAGGTTCTCCGGCGCGGGCTTCAAGGGCTGCTGCATGGCGCTCATTGATCCCGCCTATGAAGAAAGCATAAGCCGGTCTGTGACGGAGCGGTATCTGAAGGCTTTCCCGGAGATGGAAGGCAAGTATGGAGTATATATTTGTGAAAGTGCCGACGGCGTAGTATTATGAAGTGTCTGATTCTGGCGGCGGGGTATGCCACCCGCCTCTATCCCCTGACGGAGAATTTCCCCAAACCCCTTTTAGATGTGGCCGGAAAGCCCATTCTGGACTGGCTCATAGACGATATGTCCCAAACGGGGCTGGTGGACGGATATGTGGTCATCAGCAACCACAAGTTTGCCCCCATCTTCCGGAAATGGGCCGATGGGCGCCCTTCCATCACCGTCCTGGACGACGGCACCTCCAGCAACGAAACCCGCCTGGGTGCGGTGAAGGACATCCAGTTTGCCATAGAGCAGTTGCAGATAGAAGGCGATATGCTGGTGATGGCGGGGGATAACCTGCTGGATTTCAGCCTGGAAGGATTTATCCGATATGCGCGGGAAAAGCAGTCCACCTGCATCATGCGCTATTATGAGGCCGATGAAGCCCGCCTCCGCAAAAGCGGCGTGGTGGAGATAGATGCCACGGACCGCATCCTTTCCATGGAAGAAAAGCCCGCGGCCCCCAAAAGCCACTGGTGCGTTCCGGCCTTCTATTATTATACGCGCGAGGATGCCTGCCTGGTGAAACAGGGCATAGAAAGCGGCTGCGGCACGGATGCCCCCGGCAGTTTCATTGCGTGGCTGCAGGCCCGGACCACGGTGTATGCCTGGGAAATGCCCGGAAAGCGCTACGATATTGGTACGCTGGAAAGCTACGAGGCCGTGAAAAGGACTTTTTCCAGTTCTGCGGCCGAGGAAACCAGCCGGTAGTCGGCCGAAGGATCCAGGGTGCGGTAACCCCAGTTCACGGCGATGCCGCGTATGCCACCGTTGGCGGCGGTGAGCATATCCGTGCGGGAATCTCCCACCATGACGGCATGCTCCGGGGTGGTATCGGCCTTTCTCAATACTTCTTTTACAATTTCCGGGTCCGGTTTTAGCGGATATCCTTCCCGGTTGCCCAGGATGGCTACGAAGGGGATGCCCGGGAAGAATTCTGCCACTAATTTTTCTGTTCCTGCCTGGAATTTGTTGGACGCCACTGCCAGGGAAATCCCCCTGGCATGGAGTTTTTCCAGCAGCTCCCGCATGCCCGGGTACGGGCGTGTATGCACATCTATGTGTTCCGTGTAGTAGGCCTTGAAATCGGCCAGGGCTTCGTCTATTAAGGTTTCATCGGTCTGGAGGGCCCGGGGAAGCGCCACCGTTACCAGGTTTCGTATGCCGTGGCCCACCATGCTGCGGTATTCCGCCAGGGTGTGCTGCGGGAAACTGCGTTTTTCAAGGGCATCATTGACGGCGGCCGCCAGGTCTTCCACGGTGTCTAAGAGCGTTCCGTCCAGGTCGAAAACAATCACTTTCTTCATACGCCAAAGTTACGCTTTTTTCGCGTACGAAAAACTTTCTTCTTTTCCAAAGATTAAACGTTTAACTGAAGGACGCTTGTAAGGCGCTCAAAATGAATGTCTTGTAAGGAGGCTGCATGAAAAATTGCGGCGTTTTTGTTTTATAACTTTCTAAATGTGAGCGGCTTGCTACTTAAACGTTTCTTCTTCGTTTTTCCACTTTCTTTCTCCCAACTTGCAGCCAAAAACGAAAGGTATGAGAAAGAAAATGGGAATACTACAGGGAATGGCAGGGCTGGTGTTTCTGGCGCTGCTTTCCTGCGGAAAGAACAACGACCCTTGGGATTCCGGCCTGCCGGAAGGGGAGGGAAGCCAAGTCCGGATTGTCCTGGCCCAGCCTGCCACCAAGGCCGTGGGAGTAGTCTATGACAGGGACGAGGAACCGGTGGGCCGATGGGCCTATTTCGTCTTCGAGCACGGTACGGGCCGCCTTGCCTGCAAGGGGGAGGTGGCCGATGGCCGGGTGGCCACCCGGAAGCTCAAAACCGGGGAGTATGATATAGAGGTTATTGCCAATTATCCCGTTACCGGCCCGGATGCGGTGAATATGGCCTCCGTAGGCTCCCGGACAGACTTCCAAGCCTTAAAAGTATCCTTGGGGGATAACGCGCTGGGTGCCTTTGTCATGGCCGGAACCAACGAAGATGCGGCCGGAAACCGTATGCCCTTCACAGTGGTACAGTCTGAGAGCATCCTGCAGGCCGATATCCACTTGAAGCGCCTGGTATCCAAGGTGCGGGTTACCGGCATTACCCGGCAGTTTACCAGTGCATATGTTGCGGCTAAACAGCTCATATTGAAAGGGGTATATCTGACCAATATCTACACCCGGGCCCGCTACGGGGAAGATTATTCCCAGAACGAACTGGGAAGCTCCCGCTCTTTGTGGTACAATGCGCTGGGCTGGCACGGGGAAGGCTCGGCCCCGGTATCGGACGGCGTGGATGTGCTGGTTGGGGAGAGGGGCATGCTTCGCTCCCTGGCCCAGGGCGAGACAGTAAGCCTGGACGTGGACCTTTATTTCTTCCCCAATCCGGTGCGTCCTTCGGCCGATGTCCCTTCATCCGGCTGGACGGGCGCCGCCCGCTGCACACGTCTGGTGGTGTGGGTACAGGTGGACGGCCGGGACTATTATTATCCGGCCACGCTGCCCAAGGAAGATGCCTACGCCCCCATCGGCCGCAATTGTGTATTCAACGTCAGTTGCACGCTTACGGCGCTGGGTTCCACCGAAGAGGATGACTGGGTGCCGGGAGCCATGGAAGTGTCCTTTGAACCGGTGCTCAAGAACAATGGGAACTGGGACATTACCCCCACCGTGAACGAAGAAAGTTAAGTGATATGAGACCATTCTGCATCTTTTTACTCATGCTCTCCCTGGCCGTTTCCTGCCGGAGGGAGCAGGACGGAGAGTTCACTCCGGAGCGCTGTCAGGCCCAATTTTCCGTAGTGGTGGAAGACCTCCGGGACCAGGGCCGGACCAAGACCGTCCTCACGGACGACAGCATAGAGACCAAGGTTACCTCCATTACCCTGGCCGTGTATTCGGCCGACGGGGCCCTGGTGGAAAAGCGTTATGTGACATCCGGTTTCAACGACATCCGTTATATGCTGATGCCGGGAGAAACATTCCGGGTCTATGCCCTGGCCAACATGGGAGACATGCGGGGCTCCTTCCCTTCCGTTATCGACGGGGATGCCAGCCTGGAAGGCATTGTATATGACATTCCCAGTTACACATCGGGCGAAGACGGCATCAATGCCCGGGGAATCCCGATGGTGGGAAAACTGGACTATACAGCCAGTGGAGGGGAGGGGCAGATTCCCCTCACCCGTCTTCTGGCCAAACTGCAGGTGCACATGGCCTGCCAGTGGCCGGGAACCTTCCGTACAGTGAAAATCTACAACCTGAACAAGACACTGAAGCCGTTCGGGGTAAGCGCGGCCACATCTGAGAGTGACATATTGGCCGAACAAGAGATTCATATCCTGGAGGCCGACGCCCAGGAGGGGGATTTCCTGTTCTATGTTCCCGAAAACAGGCAGGGGACTATTTCGGACGTACACTCTTCCAGGGAGAAGAGCCGGGATAACAATGCAGTGGTGGGCAAAAACCTCAAGAGCTATCTGGAGGTGGAGGTGACGGGGAAGCCCGGCACCGGTGTCATGGGCACCCTTACATACCGCAGCTACCTGGGAGGCAATAACAGCAACGACTTCAATATTGTGCGGAACAACCGGTATTCCTGGAATGTGGAGTATTTGCCGGGCAACCTGCAAAACAATGACTGGAAACACCAGAACGCAATGTCCTGGAAAGAGTTTGACTACATTTTTTCGGCTCCGGACTACATTTATTGGAAAGAGGAAGACGTGGCCACCCTTACCACCTACTCCCTATATTACGAAAACGGGGCCTTCATCCGGCGAAAGCTGGATAACGATACCGGAATCCCCTCCATCAGCTATTCCATCGCCTCTGGCACTTCTGTCTTGGGAAACGCTTACGGAAGCGGAACTTATTTTTACTTCACGGGCCTGGCGCCGGGGACAGGAACTGTCCAAGCCGTCTGTGCCGATCCTTTCCACCCGGATGGGGTTGTTCTGTCCCGGAATGTCCGGGTCTTGGATTTGAGGCGGGAGATTTTCCTGCGCACCCCCATCGGGGATTTCTATTCCGGGAACACCGTCCTCATCCCTTACGGAACCACTTGGAATGACGTAAAGGTGGGGATGAGAAAGATGCGGCCCAGTGGCGCCACCGAGATTGTCTGCCCCATCACCGTCGGTGCGGATAACCTGGAGGCCGGTAGTGTCCATTTCCCCAAATATGAAGATGAACTGATTAATTATGGTTACTATTCCAATCCAGGTGTGGGAAAACCTTTCACTTTTTCCCATACCTTTACGGAGCAGCAGCCGGCCTATTCTCACTTTCCCAATCAGTTTGTCATCTATGCCTATTATACAGATTATGGCGAGGACTGGCGCCAGCTCTCTGCCAGGATTTCGGTGGAAATCGTGCCGGTAGATACAGAGTTGATTGCGGTGGCCGCCAATCAGGAGGAGGCCACCTGGATAGACGGTTCGGTTTCCCTCACCGCCACTTCTACGGACGTCCACAACGGAACCGGCGGGGCCAAGACGGACATCAGCGCCAGCGGGAACTACCAGTGGTCTGTGGCGGGCTCTGTTCCCGGCATGAATCCCCAACTTGCCCTCATCGGCAGTACCCGTGTTCTCACTGCTTCCAAGGCCGGAACGGTGACGGTAACGGTCACCAAGAAAGGCGACAGCCGCATAACCGCATCCCAGACAATTACTTTCAAGGATAAAGTCACCTATCGGCTGAACGTGACGCCCAAAACCCGGAATGTGCAGGTGGGGGATTCCTTCTCCATGAATGAATTCACTATCAACCAGGACAAGTACGTCAATGGGTTATACCATTCTACAGGGCCTTACAACAGCGTGGTGTTCTGAGATGTCAAATCCGGCTCCGAGTCCTTCTTAAGGAAGATTGGCGGCCGCATGCATCCCGTTACCATTACAGCCAGGGTGAAAGACGGAGGAAGCGTCCTGTACTTGAAAAACAGCAGCCCGGATCCCCGGCAGGACGGAGGGAAGTGTGAGCGACTGCGGTTGCTACATCCTCATCGGCCCTGCATCAGGATACCGGCAACCCGGTCCTTACCTTCCATATACAGGATGCCTGTCCGGCCTATTATGCCCCGGGCCAGCCCGGCGGGAGTGTGATGTGGCCGTCATCGTGGTCCGGGAAACCGGGGAGAAGTTTTCCACCACCCTCGGAAGCACCCATTACATTTTTCGCATCGGCTCTTACGATTGATGGAAATGAACCGGATTATTTCCGGTTTTTTTCGTATATTGCGAACCTGAATGTACTAAAACCAACTTGTATGAACATCAAACTGATCAGCTCTCTCCTGGCAGTATCCCTTATTGCCTGCCCTCTATTGTATATTTTTGTCGGCCCCGCCCTGGACCCCGCCCAAATGGAAACCCTTAAAGTGCTGGGTATAATTTGTGGATGCAGCGCCCTTTACTGCTTTGTGGTGGGGGAACTTACGCAAAACAACAGCCAGATGGACAAGCTCTGGAGCCTGCTTCCCATCGTTTACGTCTGGGTCATTGCCGCCAGGGCCGGGATGCCTGCCAGGCTGGTGGTCATGGCTTGCCTGGCCACCCTCTGGGGCGCCCGTCTCACCTTCAACTTTGGCCGGAAAGGGGCGTACAAGCTCAAATTCTGGGAAGGGGAGGAAGACTACCGCTGGGTACTGCTCCGTGCCAGGAAGGAATTCCAGCCTCACTGGAAATGGATGCTGTTCAACTTCTTTTTCATCAGCATCTATCAGAACGTGTTGGTGCTCCTGACCACCCTGCCGGCCCTGGTGCTGGCCAATTCCACCAGGCCCTTCGGTTGGATGGACGGTGTGGCCGCCGCGCTCACGCTGGGTTTCATCCTCTATGAAACCGTGGCCGATGAGCAGCAGTGGGCCTTCCAGACAGCCAAGTGGAAGCTGATTAAGGAAGGCAGGAAGCTGGAAGAACTGCCCGCTCCGCTCAACCTGGGTTTCAACACCACGGGCCTTTGGGGCGTCAGCCGCCATCCCAATTATTTTGCCGAGCAGGCCGTCTGGTGCTGCTTCTACCTCTTTACTGTCGCCGGTGGTATCGGCATCTTGAACTGGAGCATGATTGGAGCCCTTCTGTTGATAGTCCTTTTCCTGGGCAGCAGCGCTTTTGCAGAGGAGATCAGCGCGTCCAAATATCCGGAATATACCCGCTATTGCCAAACCGTTTCCCGCTTCTTTCCCGGCAAGCGTTTTGTAATCTAGTTTTATTTCCGTACATTTGCGTGAAAGGTGACGCGAGTATGAATTTTCTCAGGAGAATTTTTGCATCCAAGGTATTGCCTTCCTGGGTAATCCTGCTTATAGATTCGGGCATTACGGTAGGGGCCGTGGTGGTGGCTTTTATGCTTCGTTACTCCGCGACCGAACTGGAACCGCGCGGGAATGAGGTACTTATATCCATTGGTTTGGTCCTGCTGTTCAATCTGATTTACTTCAAGGCCTTCCATACGTTTTCCAACGTGCTGCGTTTCTCGTCTTTTACGGACATGATTCATGTGAGCGCCGCACTCATTTGCTCATACTTGTCTTCTTTGCTCGTGAGCTTGGTTTCCTATCTGGGTTTCCGCTTTCTTCTTGTGGACGTGGCCGTCCTCACTATTTCCTACGTGGCAACGTTTGTACTCATGGTCTTGCCACGTATGTTCATCAAGTCCATCAATGAATCTCTCAACGAAGACAATATCCAGACATACAACACGTTCATTTACGGAACCAAACGGGGAGGGATCAATATTGCCAAGGCCATCCGGAATACCCGCCCCAACAAATTCCATCTGAAGGGCTTCGTTGCCGACGACCCAATGATGAAGGGAAAGGTGATGATGGGCGTGAATGTGTATTTGAACGATGAAAACCTCATAGACAGCATCCGGGAGAACCATGTGGAAGCCCTCATTGTCTCCCCGGTAAAGGCCGATCTGCTGAAAGAGACCGACATCGCAGACCGTCTTCTGCGGGAAAACGTTGCCATTTACCTTGCCCCGGACCTGACAGATGACTGGCAGGGCCTCCAGAGGGCCAACCTGATTCGCCAGGCCCAGATAGAAGACCTCCTGGGCCGGGAGCCCATCCACATCAACATGCAGAAGGTTGCCTCGCACTTGGAGGGCAAGCGTGTCCTCATCACGGGTGCCGCAGGTTCCATCGGCTCGGAAATCATGCGCCAGGTGGCCATCTTCAATCCCTACCAGCTCATTCTGGTGGACCAGGCGGAAACCCCGCTTCACGACATCCGGCTGGAGCTCAAGAACAAATGGTCCAATCTGGAAGCCCCCACCCTGGTGGCCGATATATCCAACCAGAAGCGCATGGAAGAGATTTTCCGGCAGTATTGCCCGGAGTACGTTTTCCACGCTGCCGCGTACAAGCACGTGCCCATGATGGAAGACAACGTTTCCGAGGCCATTCAGAACAATGTGTTGGGAACGAAGATTCTGGCCGACTTGTCTGTCAAGTACGGGGTGGAGCGTTTTGTGATGATATCTACGGACAAGGCCGTGAATCCGTCCAATGTGATGGGCTGTTCCAAGCGTATCTGCGAAATTTACATACAGGCCCTGGCCAAGAAGATCCAGAAGGACAATTCGGCGCCCACCCAGTTCATCACCACCCGTTTTGGCAATGTGCTGGGAAGCAACGGTTCCGTGATTCCGCTGTTCCGCCAGCAAATTGAGCGGGGCGGCCCCATCACCGTCACCCATCCGGATATTATCCGTTATTTCATGACCATTCCCGAAGCCTGCCAGCTGGTGCTGGAAGCCGGTTCTATGGGACAGGGAGGGGAAATCTTTGTCTTTGACATGGGGCAGCCCGTAAAAATCCTGGACCTGGCCAAAAAGATGATACGCCTGAGCGGACGCACGGACATCAAGGTGGAATTTACGGGCCTGCGTCACGGAGAGAAACTGTACGAAGAGCTGCTGTCCAACAATGAGAACACCAAGCCCACATCCCACGACAAGATTATGATTGCCGATGTGCAGGAGCATGATTTTGAGGATATAGCAGACGATATCGAAGATCTCATCCAAGCCAGCTATTCTTTCGATTCCATGAGAATCGTAAGCCGGATGAAAGACCTGGTTCCGGAATTCAGGAGCCTCAACTCTCCTTACTCCATTCTGGATTCAGTGGGGGGGGTAAATAGACATTGATTAAAAAAGCGTCCTGGAGGTATCCAGGGCGCTTTTTTGAACTGCCCATTCCGGGTTTTATTTCCCGAAGTAGCGTTTGTACAGTCCCAGGAAACCGGAACCGTGGCGGGCTTCGTCTTTGGCCATCTCGTGGACGGTGTCGTGGATGGCGTCGTAGCCCAGCTGCTTGGCCTTGGTTGCAATGGCCAGTTTGCCTTCGCAGGCGCCGGCCTCGGCCTGATACCGCTTCTCCAGGTTGGTCTTGGTGTCCCAGACAACCTCTCCCAGGAGCTCGGCATATTTGGCGGCATGTTCGGCCTCTTCAAAGGCGTAACGCTTGAACGCTTCGGCAATTTCGGGATAGCCTTCCCTTTCGGCCTGGCGGCTCATCGCGAGGTACATGCCCACTTCCGTGCATTCGCCGGTGAAATCGTGCTGCAGACCGGCCCAGATTTCCGGATCGCAGCCTTTGGCTACGCCCACCACATGTTCGCAGGCCCACTGGACCTTGCCGCTTTCTTCCTTGATTTCAACAAACTTTTCGGCCTTGGCATGGCATACGGGGCATTCTGCGGGAGGAGTGTCTCCTTCGTGTACGTATCCGCACACCAGACATCTGAATTTCTTTTTCATGGCAAGTAGATTTATGTGTTGTACTTTAGAATGTTTCTATAAGAGTCTGTTTTGAAATGATTGATATTTTTATTTATAGTTTATTTTTGTGGAAATTTTTCTTGGATTGGCCATAGGGGGTTCCTATGGGTGAAAATTTTTGAGGAAAATTTACCAAAAAGAAACATAAAGAATTTATTGAATCATTTCAAAACAGACTCTAAATACAAATATATGAAAAATTCGAGATTTTTACTAATTTAGCAGGAAAAAGAAGAATAATGAACAAGTATTTGATTATCCTGGCAGTAGCGGCCCTCTCGCTGCCCCTCAGTGCCCAGAAAAAACCGCTGGACCACACGGTCTATGACAGCTGGCAAAGCGTAGCCAATGTGAACCTCTCGCTGGCTGGAAATGTTATCAGTTATGAAGTGAATCCCCAGGAGGGAGACGGCGTTCTCACCATCCGGGTGATGGGCAAGAAAGGCCGGGAAATCACCATTCCCCGTGGGTACAGGGCCCGTATCGCAGACAACGAGAAGTTTGCGGTGTGCCTGGTAAAGCCGGAGTTCCAGAAAACCCGCCGGGCCAGGATAGACAAGAAAAAGGCCGAAGACATGCCCCAGGATTCCCTGGCCGTAGTGAACCTCTCCACCGGAGAAGTAACCAAATACGCGCAGGTGAAGGACTTTAAGATGGGTAAGCATGCGGTGGAAGCCTTCGCTTTCAGCACCACGGACACCAGCTGTGTGCTGCCCGCCAAGGACCGCAAAAAGAAGGAAAAGCTGGGTAATCCGCTGCTGGTCTGTCATTGGGCCGACGGGAAAGTGGACACCCTGCAGAACATAGAAAAATATGAAGTTTCCAAGGACGGCAAGCAGCTGGGCCTGGTGCGCAAAACCGGCAAGAAAGGCTTTGTGACGGGCTTTTACACGCTGGCGGGTGGCGCCCATTTCTTCACGGACACCGTTACCTGGCATGCCGTCCCGCACTTCAACGAAGATGCATCGGCCGCCCTTTTCCTGGTGGCCCGGGACACCGTGAGCACCGGCAGCAAGCACGCAGAGCTCTACCAATACGCTGGCGGCAGCATCGAAAGGCTGGAAGGCCTGGGCCGGCTCCCGGAAGGCTGGGGCCTCACGGAGAACAGCACCTATTCCTTCAGCCATGACGGCCGGCGCATCCACGTGGGGGTGCAGGAACTGGTTCCGCCCAAAGATACCAGCCTGGTGCCCTTCGAACTGCCCGGCCTGGATATCTGGAACTGGGATGCCCCCCAGCTTCCTCCCGTGCAGAAGGTGAACCTGAAGGCCGATGCCGCCCGCACCTTCCCCGTGCGTCTGGGAGAAGGTCTTCTCAACGACACCCGCCTGGTGCGCTATACGCAGGGGAACCGCGGAGACGGCCCCTATGACCTCAAGGTGCGCACCGTAGATCCCGTAGAAACCCAGTGGAATTACCAGACCACCGTGGAACTGAGCGTGGTGGGCCCGGAAGGGGAAAAGAAGATTGCCCGGGGCCGGTACGACGGTATCAGCCTGTCTCCGCTGGCGCAGTACGTGATTTGGTGGAACCTGCCGGAACAGTGCTGGAACCTCTATGATATTGCGGCCGGGCAAATCCGTGCCCTGGCCCCCGGCATTGCCTTCTCCCAGGAAGACGACGACCACCCCATGATGAAGGAATCCTGCGGCCTGGCCGGCTGGCTGGAAGGGGAGAATGCCGTCCTGCTCTATGACAAATACGACATCTGGAAAGCCCCGGTGGACGGCAGTGCCGCCACCCGCCTCACTATCGGCCGGGAAAACAACATCACCTACCGCTACATCAACACCAAGGACCGGGAGGAGGAGCGCCATATCGGCCCTTCCGAAACCATCCTTCTCAGCGTCTTTGACAACGTGACCAAGGAGAACGGCGTGGCCAGCCTCCCGCTTTCCAATCCCGTCAAGGGCTTCAGGGCCCTGGTGAAGGGCGGTTACACCTGGACGGGCGTGAAGAAGGCCGCCAAGGCCGACGTGTACGCATACCAGAAGGGCAATTTCCAGGAGCAGATGGATGTGTATTACACCTCCAACCTGGGTAAGACCGGGCAGAAACTCACCGCCATCAACCCTCAGCAGGCAAATTATAACTGGGGTACGGTGGAACTCTATCACTGGACGGCCTACGACGGCACCAAACTGGACGGCCTCCTGTACAAGCCGGAAGACTTTGACGCCAACAGGAAGTATCCGGTGATGATTTACTTCTATGAGAAGAATTCCGAGACGCTGTATAGGAATATCCCCGTGCAGCCCAGCTGGTCCATCATTAACATTACTTTCTATACCTCAAGAGGTTATGTTGTGTTTGTGCCGGATATCGTGTACCATGCCGGTACGCCCGGCGAGGGGGCATACAACTGCATCGTGAGCGGCGCCGAAAGCCTCACCAGATACCCTTGGATTGACAAGGACAACATGGCCATCCAGGGCCAGAGCTGGGGTGGATACCAGGTGGCCTACCTCATTACCCGTACGGGCATGTTCAAGTGCGCCGGCGCCGGTGCTCCGGTGAGCAACATGACATCGGCCTATGGCGGCATCCGCTGGGAAAGCGGCAGCAGCCGGCAGGGCCAGTACGAGCAGGGCCAGAGCCGAATCGGCCGCAGCCTCTGGGACGGCATAGAGCTCTATATGGAGAATTCGGCCCTGTTCAAGCTGCCCAACGTGACCACTCCGGTTCTCATCATGCACAACGATGCCGACGGCGCCGTTCCGTGGTACCAGGGTATTGAGATGTTCATGGGCCTGCGCCGCCTGGGCAAGCCCGCCTGGCTGCTGGAGTACAACAACGAGGCCCACAACCTCAAGGAACGCCGCAACCGCAAAGACCTCACCATCCGCCTGCAGCAGTTCTTCGACTATTACATGAAGGGCGCTCCGGAGCCGGCCTGGATGAAGACGGGCGTTCCGGCCCTCAAGAAAGACCGTTATTTCGGCTACGAATACGCAGAGTAGATGAATCCTTTCCTCAGGCAGGTGGCGGCGCATTACCTGGCCGCTCCGGACATACAGAAGCGTTGTTTCATCTTTCCCAACCGGCGCTCCCTGGTCTTTTTCAAGAAGTACCTGGGAGACCTGTTGGAGGGCAGCCCCATGCTGGTGCCGCCGCTGTACACCATCAACGACTTCTTCTACAAGGTGGCCGATGCCAGGGCCTCGGACCGGCTGCGCCTGCTTCTGGAATTGTATCAGTGCTACGTGTCGCTAAACCCGGAGGCCGAATCCCTGGACGATTTCCTCTTCTGGGGAGAGGTGCTCCTGTCCGATTTTGACGACGTGGACAAATACCTGGTGGATGCGGAGAAACTCATGCAGAACGTGGGAGACTTCAAGGCCATCCAGGACCAGTTTGAATACCTGAGCGAGAGCCAGAAAGAGGCCGTCGCGCACTTCCTGGCCCATTTCCGGGACGCTTCCGGCCAGTGGCGCCTGAACCCGGGAGGGGAGGATGTCAAAGCCCGTTTTCTCCGTCTGTGGAACCTGTTGTACCCGCTGTACAGCCGTCTCCAGGAGGCCTTGGCCGCCAAGGGGATGGCCTACGAGGGCAGGGTGTACCGGTCCCTGGCCGTCCGCCTGAAGGAAGGGGAGTCCGTGGCCGATATCCTCTCATCGGCCTTCCCGGAAGTGAGCTCCTATGTCTTCGTGGGCCTGAACGCCCTGAACGAATGCGAAAGGACGGTCCTCTCCCGCATGAGGGATGCCCAGCTGGCGGAATTCGTGTGGGACTTTGTGTCAGAGGAGATCCGGGACAAAGCCAACAAGGCGTCTTTTTTCATGAGACGAAATGTCCTGGACTATCCCCAGGCCTTTCCGGTGGAGGCCGGTCCCCGTCCGTCCGTGACGGTCATCAGCGTCCCCTCCTCTGTGGGACAGTGCAAACTGGCCTCCTGGCTCCTGAAACAGGTATCTTCCCAAGGCGTGGAAACAGCCTTTGTCCTGCCGGACGAAAGCCTGCTTCTTCCTCTTCTGAATTCCATTCCGGAAGAATGCGACAACGTGAACGTGACCATGGGCTATCCCATGACCGCCAGTGCGGTATATGCCCTTCTGGACTCCTTGGGAACCCTGCAGCTCAAACTGCGCAACACCGGCGGCCAGTGGTATTTCTACCACCGGGAACTGCGGGAAGTGCTTTCTTCCGGTCTTCTCAAGCCCCTGTTTACGGAAGGGGAGCAGGAGGTGGTCCGTCAGGTGAGGGCCGCCGCCAAATACTATGTGCCGGAAGAAGATTTGCAGGGTGGCCCCCTGCTGCAGCGGCTGTTCCGGCCGGTGGTGCAGCAGATGTCCGCCCCGGATGTTGCCCAGAACCACAGGGTAGAAGCCTATTTCTCCGAGCTGCTGTCCTATTTCGGCCTTCAGCTGTCCCGTACCGGAGACCTTCTGGAACTGGACTTTGTGGCGCGCTGCCACAAGCAGCTGAACATCCTTCAGGAAATGGACCTGGAGGTGCTTCCTGCCACCCATCTCAGGCTTATGACCCGCCTTCTGCAGGGCATTTCGGTGCCTTTCCGGGGAGAACCCCTGCAAGGCTTGCAGGTGATGGGCCCGCTGGAAACCCGTGCGCTGGATTTCCGCAACCTGGTTATCCTCAGCGCCAACGAGGGCATGTTTCCCCGGCGTAGCGTAAGCGCCTCCTTTATCCCGCCGGAGCTTCGCAAGGGCTTCGGCCTGCCCACCTACGAGTACCAGGATGCCGTGTGGGCATACTATTTCTATAGGATGATCCAGAGGCCGGAACATGTGTGGATGGTGTACGACAACCGCACCGAAGGCCTCAGGAACGGGGAGGAAAGCCGCTATATCAAGCAGTTGGAATACCATTTCCAGTGGCCTCTGCACCGCATGGCCGCCACCGCATCCATCCACACCGTGGAAGAAGAGGCCGATATTCCCAAGACGCAGGAGCACGTGGACAAGGTGCGCGCCGGATGGCTGTCGGCCAGTACGCTCAACAGCTACCTGGCCTGCCCCGCCAAATTCTATTATCAGGTGGTGGAGGGCCTCGAGGCGGCCGACGAAGTGTCCGAATCCCTGGACGCCAGTATGCTTGGGAACGTTTTCCACCACGTGATGCAGAAGCTCTACACAGGGCAGCCGTCCTATTCCAGGGCCGATATCGAGGCCATGAAAAAGGATACCGCCCGCATCCGCCGCCTCATCCGGGCCGAAGTCCTGGACCAGATGCACTCCATCGAGGTCACCGGCCGCAACCTGGTGCTGGAGAATATTCTGGAAGGGTATGTGAAGGAAACCCTCGCGCACGACATTCAACTGCTTAAAGACGCCGGTTCCGAGAAGTTCACCATCATCGGCCTGGAGCAGAAAGTCTCCTGCGAGATAGACGGGTTCCGCTTCATAGGCTTCATAGACCGCATGGACAGCTATAAGCCGGGGCAGGTGCGCATCGTGGATTACAAAACCGGCAGGGTGGAGGACAACGACATCCTTATAGACGATGCCAATGCCGCCCAGGTGGTGGAGCAGCTTTTTTCGGCCGATAGCAAATCCCGTCCCAAGATTGCCCTCCAGCTCTTCCTTTACGACTACATGGCCCCCACGGTGGTCCCTGCCGGTTCCCATTTGGTCAATGCCATATACAGCACAGCCCGGCTGTACTCGCAGCCCCTGCCGGACGTTCCGGTCTGCGAGGAATACTCCCGTATGGCCCTGGAAGGTGTGCAGGCCCTCCTGAAGGAAATCGCCAATCTGGACGTCCCCTTCCGCCGCACGGAAGACACCAAAACCTGCGACTACTGCGACTTCAAAGCCATTTGCGGCCGATAGCTGTCACTTATCGGCCTGATTGTCACTCATTTACGCATACAGGGGTGCACCTGGGAGTGCACCCCTATGGAAGCAAGTCGCTGATTTTTAGATACTTGGGCGGTTGGGGTGGAAAGGCTGAGGAGTTTGAAGGAAATTATGTAAATTTGCATTATGGATAACAAAAAGCTTTCTCCTTTGAAATTTTTGCCCGATGCGTCCAAGATGCCGTGGGGCACTGTAGAATATCTGTTGGCCGATTTGGGCTTTGTGGATTCCGTGGCCATAGAGGGCTGGCTCAAGGGCAACACCCTCAGCGACATCATGCAGACCTACCTGGAGCGCCTGGTGGGAGAACCGGCCTTCGAGTGGTACGGGACGCAGTTCCCCGTGCTGGTGAAAAAGCTGCAGGTGAAAGGCCGGACTTCCCTGCACATCAATCCGGACGATGAAACGGCAGAGCAGCGATACGACGCTTTCGGCAAAACCGCCCTCTGGTATGTGACGGAGGCAGGGGCCGATGCCCGCCTGTACCTGGGTTTCAAGCGCCCGGTGGGGGCCGATGAATTCTATCACGCCTGTGCCGACGGCTCCGTGGAAGACCTTCTGTACAGCATCAAGCCTCGCGTAGGGGAGAGTTTCCTCATCACTCCCGGCCTGGTGCACGCCGCCAAGGATGTGATTCTTCTGGAAGTGGCCGAAAGCTCCGAACTCTGGTTCCGCCTGCACGACTGGGGCAGTCAGGAGAGGGAAATGCACCTGGAAGAGGCCTTCGACCTCATCCATTTTGGCCAGTACGAGAGAACAAAGGCCCCGTCTAAGGAGCTGCTGGCGGCCGAAGTCCAGTTCACCGTGGGCCAGATTCACCTTACCGCCCCGTTAGAAAGCCACGCCGGAATAGAGGAAACCTTCCTCATCTACATCTGCGTAGGCGGTGCGGCCACCCTGAAGGCCGATGGGGAAGTGTTCCGCTTTGCAGAGGGGGAGTTGGTGCTGGTGCCGGCCGAATGCTCGGAATTTGTCCTGGCGCCGGAAGGAGACTCCGCCGTGGTGCTGGAGGTGCGTATGGACCCCCATGCCAGCGGCGACATAGTCTCCGAACCCGTAGAAGAGTAACCCCTGCCGCATAAACCATGGAAGGAGTAAGAATAGACAAATACCTGTGGGCCATCCGGGTTTTCAAGACCCGGACAGATGCCACGGACGCCTGCAAGGGCGGTAAAGTGAAGGTGGGCACGGTGAATGCCAAACCCTCCCGCGATGTGCAGGTGGGAGAGGAAATTAGCGTAAGAAAGGGCGTGGTCACTTTCACCTTCAAAGTGCTTCAGCTCACAGACCACAGGCTGGGAGCCAAACTGGTCCCGGATTATGCCTTGAACCTCACCCCCGAGGAGGAGCTGAACAAGCTCCGCGCCCCCGTGGAAACCTTCTTTCTTACGCGGGACCGCGGCGCCGGCCGTCCCACCAAGAAGGACCGCCGGGAGATAGAGCAGATTTGGGATGCCATAGATTTTTCCGATTTCTCCGACGAAGATGACCAGTAGCGACTATATGTTCCCTACGTCCGTGAAGGAGGTGGAGGCCCTGGGATGGGATTACATTGACGTAATCCTCTTCTCGGGAGACGCCTTCATAGACCATCCGTCGTTTGGAACGGCCGTTATTGCCCGCTGGCTGCAGAAATGGGGCTACCGCGTGGCCGTGGTGCCGCAGCCGGGCTGGAGGGACGACCTCCGGGACTTCCGCAAGCTGGGCGCCCCGCGCCTGTACTTCGGCCTCAATGCCGGGGCGATGGACTCGATGGTGAACCACTACACCGCCTCCAAGCGCCTGAGGCACGACGACGCCTACACGCCCGAAGGCAAGGCGGGCGCCCGCCCGGACTATGCCGTCACGGTATATGCCCAAATTCTGAAGGAACTCTTTCCGGGTGTGCCCGTTGTCATAGGCGGCATCGAGGCCTCCCTTCGCCGCCTCACGCATTACGACTATTGGAAAGACTGCCTCATGCCATCCGTCCTGGTCTCTTCCGGGGCCGATTATCTGTGCTACGGCATGGGTGAGCGCCCCATGCTGGAGCTCACCAGGGGCATAGAAAAAGGCTGGTCCCGCCACCGTATGCAGCAAATCCCCCAGATTGCCTTTTATGTGAGGGGAAGCCTGCCGGTGGGTGGGAAACGGCGCTCAACAGAGCGCCCGGCGGAGGCCGTGTCCGAAGGACTTATAGGCCGGGAGCCGCAGGGGGATAACAGGGGGGCGGAGCCCACCTCAAAAGCGAGGGTGGCCATGGGTTTGGAGGCCTCTACCCCCGCAGGTACTTTGGTGTTGCATTCTTTCGAAGAGTGTCAGAAGGACAAGCGGGCCTTTGCCGAGAACTTCCACTGGATTGAGACGCATGCCAACATGATGCACCCGGACACTATCATAGAGCCAGTGGGGCAGGGGTATGTGCAAATCAATCCGCCTTATCCTCCGGCTACACAGGAAGAGATGGACAGTTTCTGGGACCTTCCGTTCACCAAACTGCCCCATCCCCGGTACAAGGGTAAACGCATTCCGGCGTACGACATGATCAAGTTCTCCGTGAACACGCACCGCGGATGTTTCGGCGGGTGTAACTTCTGCACCATCGCCGCGCATCAGGGCAAGTTCATCCAGAGCCGCAGCGAGAAATCCATCCTGAAGGAAGTGTCGGCCCTTAACAAACTGCCGGACTTTGCAGGCAATATCTCCGATGTAGGAGCCCCCACGGCCAATATGTACGGGATGCACGGGAAAAACATGGAGCTTTGCGACAAGTGCATGCGCCGCAGCTGCCTCTTCCCCAAGCGCTGCCCCAACCTCAATTGCGACCACACCCGCCTGATGGAACTGTACAAACGGATAGACAACACCAAAGGCATTCGGCACAGCTATATCGGCAGCGGCATCCGTTACGACCTTTTCCTCACGGAGGACGGTTTTGTGGACCAGAGCTCCCAACCGTATCTGAAAACCCTGGTGCTGGACCATACATCGGGCCGGTTGAAAGTGGCCCCGGAGCATACGGAAGACCATGTTCTGCAGAAGATGGCCAAGCCCGGCTTCCGCCTTTTCGAGCATCTGAGGAAGGAGTTTGACAAGATTAACCGCGATGCGGGAACGCACGTGGGACTGGTCCCGTACTTTATTTCCTCCCACCCCGGATGCACCCTCAAGGACATGGAACACCTGGCCAACCACCCGGCCCTGAAGGGAATCTGGATGGACCAGGTGCAGGATTTTACCCCTACGCCCATGACCACCAGTTCCGTCATGTTCTACACGGGGCTGGATCCCAGGGACATGTCGCCGGTGTTTACCGAGCGGAATCCGCAGAAAAAACAGGAACAAAAGTCATTTTTCTTTAAAAATTCTTCGAAAAAAGCCGGAAAGCCCTTGCAAGGTTCAAAACAATCCATTAATATTGCAGGCAGATACAAATCCAGAAAAAAGACTAAGTAGGATTAAAACCAAACGTAACTATGGCAGACAAGAAAAGACATGTAGTGAGCTATGAGAAGATGAATGCCCATCCAGACCTGGCTGCGGCTTTTGCAGAGAAGTATCCGAAGGGCTTCAGCGACTACCTGAACGATTTGGTCAAATATCCCAAGCCGGACGGAACTTCTTTCTACGCCGTTACCGTTGAGGTTCCGGACGCCATTTACCTTGTAAAAATCAACGTAAAGACAGACGACCTGGAAGACGTGGCCCGTTGGCTGGAGGGAGAAGAAGATGCCGGGAACGAGGCCGTGGCCGGTGGCAGCGCAGATGCCTCCGACGCCAGCGGAGAAACCCTCCCGGACGACAATATCGCCCAGTATTCCACCGGTTCGGACGACGAATAGAATGGCCAACCGCGGTGGCATAAAGTTTATTTGGGGTCCTTTGAGGACCCTTTTGCATAATATCCCCGAGAACCGGGTCCTGCTGGGCCTGAGCGTGGTTACGGGGGTGTTGTGCGGGCTGGCCGCCGTTGCGCTCAAACTGGCCATCCATGGGATTCAGGATTTCCTGGCCAGCTGGCACGGGGATGCCCGCTGGGCGTATCTCCTGTTCCCGGGCGTGGGTATGCTGCTGAGCCTCCTCATCGTCAAGTATATAGTCAAGGATAACATCGGCCACGGCGTTACCAAGGTGCTGCAGGCCGTATCCAAGAACGAATCCCGCATCAAGAACCACAACTGCTGGAGCTCCCTCGTGACCAGTGCCCTCACCATTGGCTTTGGCGGCTCGGTGGGTGCCGAGGCTCCCATCGTCTATACGGGTGCGGCCATCGGCTCCAATCTGGGCCGGTATTGCGGCATCTCCTATCGGGGAATGACACTGCTGCTGGGCTGCGGCGCTGCCAGCGCCCTGGCGGGCATTTTCAATGCACCCCTGGCCGGCGTGCTGTTTACGCTGGAAATCCTGCTGTTCAACCTGTCCATGAGCGGCGTGCTGCCGCTTCTGCTCAGTTCCATATCGGCCACGCTGGTAAGCTATCTTTGCCTGGGAAGGCAGACGCAGTTTGCCGCCACGCTGGTGCCCTTCTCCATGCAGAATATCCCGTTCTACGTGCTTCTGGGCATTTTCTGCGGAGTCATGGCCCTCTATTTCATCCGCACCACCCTGGCCATGGAGGACAAGCTGGGCAGGGTGAAAAACCCCTATCTGAAATGGGCCCTTTCGGCCTTCTGCCTGGGACTTCTCATCTTTTTGTTCCCGCCGCTGCACGGGGAAGGCTATAACTTCCTGGCGCCTTTGCTCAGCGGACATCCGGACATCACCTTCGGCGTTTCCACGCCTTTTAATTATTTTTCCGGCTGGCCCTGGGCCATTCCGCTGTTTTTCCTGCTGGTGCTGCTGCTCAAGGTGTTCTCCATGACTTTCACCAACGCGGGCGGCGGCGTGGGCGGAACTTTCGGTCCCACCCTTTTCATGGGAGCCATTGCCGGTTTTGTGCTGGCGTATTCCATCAACCTGCTGTGGCCGGGCAAGGTGCCCACGTCCAACTTTGTGCTGGTGGGCATGGCGGGCCTCATGGCCGGCGTCATGCAGGCGCCCCTTACCGCCATCTTCCTCATTGCAGAGATTTCTTCTGGGTATGAGCTTCTGGTACCGCTCATCCTTACATCGGCCATCTCCTATGGCGTAACCCGCATCTTTGAGAAGTATTCCATTTATACCAAGCGAATTGCGGCCAGCGGAGAACTGCTCACGCACGATTCGGACCAGGCGGTGCTTACGCTTATGCATGCGAAGGATTTGCTGGAAAAGGATTTCCTGCCGGTGCGCATAGATTCATCCCTGGGAGAACTGGTGGATATGGTATCCAAGAGCGAACGCAACCTTTTCCCGGTGCTGGATTCCAAAGGGCGCTTCCAGGGCTTTGTCACCCTTGCGCGCATCCGGAAGGATATGTTCCGGCCAGATTTGTACAACGTTCGCAGGGTGTACAATTATATGGAGACGGCGCCGGAGTACGTATATCCGGAAGAAGCCATGGATTCCATTATGCGCAAATTCGAGAAAACCGGGGCCTGGAACCTTCCCATGGTGAGCGAAGACCGCCAATATTTGGGATTCTTGTCCAAGTCAAAGATTTTCAATGCATACCGCGAAGAGCTAAGGGATTTCTCTCAGGATTAAGCCACTGAAAGACAATAATTTAGGCCACAGAAAATCTGTGGCCTTTTTTCTTGCATGGAGCATTTGGACTCCTTATCTTTGTCCTGCAGTGATCTGCCTGCGGGTTGTCGATCGCCGCCAGGTAGTGATTCGTTCGGTGCCGGCCCCTTTCCCCGGGGGCGGGCACCGTTTTTTACCTTTTGAACAGGCGAACCACCAGGTTCACCAGGATGTAGAGGCAGAAGATGAGCAGGACGGCCAGGCTCCAGTTGAGGCCCGCCGCGGCTACGAAAACGATGGCGGCAAGGGCCAGGGACAGGAATACTATGCGCTTGGCGTCCAAGAGCTTATGGCCTTTGGCTATTTTCATTCCGAACATAGGAATCTCGCTCACTATGAGCAGCCCCAGCACCACGGCCAGCGCCGGCAGGAACCACTGCGTGCCCGCCCAGGTACTTAGCACGGTGCCGGGATGCACCGTCACAAAGTAGCAGAGGGAACCGCAGATAATGGCCGATGTGGGCGTGGCTACGCCCAAAAAATCGCTGGTCTGACGCTTGTCCACGTTAAACTTGGCCAGGCGCAGGGCGCTCATGACGGCCAGGAATACGGGGATAACCTCTGTCCAACTGTCCACTCCCTGCTGCTGCATGGTACCTATCAGGATTACCGACGGCAGTACGCCGAAACTTACCATGTCGGCCAGGGAATCCAGTTCCTTGCCCATGAGGGAGGAGGCGTCGAGAAAGCGCGCGGCCAGGCCGTCGCAGAAGTCAAGCACAGAGGCTGCCAGCATGGCGAGAAAGGCCAGATCCGGCCTTCCCTGTAAAGCGAACACCACTCCCACGGTGCCGCAGAGGGCATTCATGGAAGTGATGGTGTTCGGAATGTATTTCTTGAGGGTCATTTAGAGTCTGTTTTGAAATGATTCAATAAATTCTTTATGTTTCTTTTTGGTAAATTTTCCTCAAAAATTTTCACCCATAGGCCCCCCTATGGCCAAA